>NZ_JAERKB010000003.1:0-357849 GCF_018257325.1 Nissabacter archeti | reverse complement strand
TGATGGTGGGTCGTGCAGGATTCGAACCTGCGACCAATTGATTAAAAGTCAACTGCTCTACCAACTGAGCTAACGACCCGCTGTGCGGTACTGCTGGAATCATGGTGGGTCGTGCAGGATGACTCGGCCTCTGGCCTCGCCCTTCGGGCCAACGCTTGCGCGTTGTTATCCTTCACTTCCTTACATCCATCACCTTCTTTAAATGATGGTGGGTCGTGCAGGATTCGAACCTGCGACCAATTGATTAAAAGTCAACTGCTCTACCAACTGAGCTAACGACCCGCTGTGCGGTACTGCTGGAATCATGGTGGGTCGTGCAGGATGACTCGGCCTCTGGCCTCGCCCTTCGGGCCAACGCTTGCGCGTTGTTATCCTTCACTTCCTTACATCCATCATCTTCTTTAAATGATGGTGGGTCGTGCAGGATTCGAACCTGCGACCAATTGATTAAAAGTCAACTGCTCTACCAACTGAGCTAACGACCCATAATTCCTTGCTGCCTTAACGTTTTACAGTTGTCTTGGCAACGGCGGCATATATTACTAATTTATCTTCGCAGTGCAACCACTATTTCTTAATGATGGCATCAACTGCTTGTTCTTCACGCGTTCACGCCCAGAAATCAAGCGAAATGGCCAAATTCTGGGCGTAACGTGCTAGCCGAGCGCGGAAAGACGCTTTTGCGATTGCTTGGCAGCATCCGTATTCGGGTACTGTTTCTGCACCTGCTGGTACACGGCTTTGGCTTTATCTTTCTGCCCTTTATCCTGCATGATCACGCCGACTTTAAACATCGCATCTGCGCTTTTTGGGGATTTGGGGAAATTTTTGACCACAACCGCGTAATAGTAGGCCGCATCATCCTTCTTACCTTTGTTGTAATACAACTGCCCCAGCCAGTAATTGGCGTTCGGCAGGTAAGTGGAGTCCGGGTATTGCTTGATAAACGCCTGGAAGGCGCTTATCGCCTGGTCGTATTGTTTCTTTTCCAGCGCCAGTGACACCGCATTGTTGTAGTCGGTGTTGGCATCACCGCTGCTGGCCGGTGCAGATGCCGTGTCTGCTGCAGCGGCAGACGGTGCAGCAGCAGCGCCGGCATCAGCAGCCGGTGCGGCAGGTGCCGCCGCAGCGCCCTGGCTGCTCAGGCTGTCTATTTGCTGATAAATCTGCTTTTGCCGTTCGACAATCTGATTCAGCTGGTACTGATTCTCCTGGATCTGGCCACGAAGGGAGTCCACATCACGTTGGGAATCGGCGAGCTGTTGCTGGAGTTGGGTTAAAAGTTGACTGTGAGCATTGGAGATACGCTCAAGCTGCGTGACACGGTCTTCCACCGAGCCAGAGCCGACATTACTGATTGGCGCCTGGGCAGTAGCGGCCCAGGGGGCCGCTACGCCAACCAGTAACGCCAGACTTAATAAAGAATGTCTGAAGTTACTGCTCATGCGATTCTCTTAGTATACCAGTACGGCACGACGGTTTTTGGCGTAAGCCGACTCGTCATGGCCCAGTACGGCAGGTTTCTCTTTACCGTAAGAAACGATAGCGATCTGGTCTTCAGATACGCCTTTGCCTTGCAGGTACATTTTCACGGAGTTAGCACGACGCTCACCCAGGGAAATGTTGTATTCCGGCGTGCCGCGTTCGTCCGCATGACCTTCGATGGTCACTTTATAAGACGGGTTGCCGCGCAGGAAGGCTGCGTGCGCATCCAGCATTTGAGCGAAGTCAGAACGGATATCGTACTTGTCCAGGTCGAAGTAAACGATGTTGTTCCGTTGCAGCTCTTGCATCTGGAGACGTGCTTGCTCGTCAGACGACATGTTGCCTGCGCCTGCGCTGCCGTTTTCCATCATACCAGTGCCGCCGGCGCCCATACCAGATTGGTCATTGTTTGCGCTTTTGTTAGAGCTACATGCAGCGATAGCGATAACCGGTAATGCCAGCATCAGCCCTTTCAGCACTTTATTCAGTTGCATCTCTTTGATCCTTTTATTGTTTGCCATACATATTCACACATGCATCACAGATACGGCGACCAGGCAGGGAATTTGACCTGTCCATCGGTAGCCGGAAGACGCGCTTTGAAACGCCCATCAGTCGAGACCAGCTGTAACACGGAACCCAGCCCTTGTGTGGAGCTGTAAATCACCATGGTGCCATTCGGTGCGATACTAGGCGTCTCATCCAGGAACGTGTCCGTCAACGTTTGGACGGCTCCCGTTTCCAGATCTTGTTTGGCGATGTGTTGCGCGCCACCATTGGAACTCACCATTGCCAGGAACTTGCCGTCACTGCTGACGTCAGCGTCCTGATTCTGAGAACCTTCCCATGTCAGGCGTTGCGGCGCACCGCCATTAATATTGACTTTATACAACTGCGGACGGCCACCCTGATCGGAGGTGAAGGCCAGGTTCTGGCTGTCCGGGAACCAGGTCGGTTCGGTGTTATTGTTACGTCCGTCGGTCACCTGGCTGATCTGGCCGGAACCGAGGTTCATCACATACAGGTTCAGGCTGCCGCTTTTGGAGAGCGCGAAAGCCAGTTTGCTGCCGTCCGGCGAGAAGGCCGGCGCACCGTTGTGACGCGGGAACGACGCAATCTGACGGATAGCCCCGTTTGACAGGGTCTGAACCACCAGCGCAGAGCGGCCGCTTTCAAAGGTCACGTACGCCAGTTTGCTGCCGTCCGGCGACCAGGCCGGGGACATCAGCGGCTGCGGTGAACGGTGAACCACGAACTGGTTGTAGCCGTCGTAATCCGCTACGCGTACTTCATACGGGAACTGGCCGCCGTTGGTCTGCACCACATACGCAATGCGGGTACGGAACGCCCCTTTGATACCGGTCAGCTTCTCGAAAACTTCATCACTGGCGGTGTGCGCCGCATAGCGCAGCCACTGCTTGGTGACTTTGTACTGGTTCTGGGCCAGCACGGTGCCCGGCGCGCCGGAGGTGTCCACCAGCTGGTAAGAGACCAGGTAGTTACCGCCTGCATCCGGCTGGATCTGCCCAACCACCACGGCGTCAATACCCAGTGCCGTCCAGGCGGCCGGCGTCACTTCTGCGGCGCTGGTCGGCTGCTGCGGCATACGGGCAGCATCGATCGGATTGAATTTGCCGCTGTTGCGCAGATCCGCGCCCACGATAGCGCCAATCTCTTCCGGTGCACTGCCCGGCCCAGCCCATTTGAACGGCACCACGCCGATCGGGCGCGCGGAATCCACACCCTGGGTAATCTCAATGCGGACTTCCGCATGAAGAACGGTGGCCCACAACATCAAAAGGCCCATCGCTACTCGAAATGCCTGCTTCATTGTCTCTCCCTTATCTGGACGGTTCTGCCCGCGATAATTTAGCAGAATTTTAACTAACCAACGCACACAAAACTAGAACATTACCCGTGAAACTATAGTAAAAGTCTTAAAACTTGCTGCGTTATGCGCTTAACGTGGTTTGAAGTCCAACGGCGCGTTCTTAAACACCTCATAAACATCTTTACTTGGTGGCTTAGGAATCCTTGCCTGCTTGGCCGCAGCGACGGCCGCCTGGCAGAGGGCCGGGTCGCCCCCTTCCGGTTTGACGTCAATCAGCAGGCCATCCGGCGCCAGCTTGATACGCAGCGTACAGGTACGGCCTTTGTAGAGCTGGGCGTCATAAAACTTGCTCTGGATGGCTGCCTGGATCTGGCTGCCATAGCTGGCGATATCCGCCCCGGAGGCCCCACTGTTCTTATTCTTGCCCTGCCCTGCCGCACCGGCAGCACCGGAGGCGTTGCCGCTGGCCGCGCCGCCTGCTTTCGGGGCATTCTTCGACGAGGCCAGCCCGCCGAACAGGTCATCCACATCTTCACTTTGTTTGGCGGCTTCGGCTGCCGCCTTTTTCTTGGCATCGGCCGCGGCTTTCTTCGCGGCGGCGGCTTTCTCAGCCGCAGCGGCTTTTTCTGCGGCGGCTTTTTCGGCCGCGGCTTTTTCTGCGGCGGCCTGTTTGGCCTCTTCCGCAGCCTGTTTTTTCGCTTCGGCTGCGGCGGCTTTTTTCGCCTCAGCCTCTGCCGCTTTTTTCGCTTCAGCTTCGGCGGCTTTTTTCGCCTCGGCTTCTGCCTGTTTCTTCGCGTCTGCGGCAGCTTTCTTCGCCTCTTCCGCGGCCTGTTGCTTCGCCTCGGCTTCCGCCTGCTTCTTCGCTTCCGCAGCGGCTTTCTTCGCCTCGTCTGCCGCCTGCTTTTTCGCCGCGGCAGCGGCCGCAGCGGCTTCTTTTTTCGCCTGCTCAGCTGCCTGTTTCGCGGCGTCTGCCTGGGCTTTCGCCTCGGCTTTGGCCTGTGCGGCGGCCGCTTCCGCTTCTGCTTTCGCTTGCGCCGCGGCAGCTTCCGCCTGTTTCTGTTGCGCCTGTGCTTTGGCGGCAGCCGCTTGTGCCTGTTTCTGCTGTTCGGCCAGCGCCTGAGCCTCTTTCTGCTGGGCCTCCTGCGCGGCCAGGCGCTCTTTCTCCAGCGCCTTCAGGCGCTGCTGTTCCGCAGCCTGCTTCTGTTGCAACTCTTCTGCTTGCTGCTCGGCCTTTTTCTGGCGTAACTGAGCCGCGCGCTGGGCGTCGGTTTGCTGTTGCTGCTGGCGGTTATATTGCTGAACCACGGCACCCGGATCGACCATCACGGCATCAATCGCGCTGCCGCCATCTTCACCGCCGCCGCCACCGCTCATGGACATATCCTCGGTGAGCGATCCCCAGATCAGCAGGCCAATCAATATGATGTGCAGCACCACCGAAACAATAACGGCGCGTTTTAGCTTATCGTTTTGCTCAGTTGCCTTTACCACAATAGATTCCCAAAACAGGATTACCAAAAAACAAGGTTTTCAACCGCCCTCTCCCTGCGCGTTGAAAACCCGGATAATAAGGGCCGGCACCGGGGCCGGCCTGGCCTTAAATAGGCTGTGTCATTAACCCTACCGAGGTCACACCCGCCTGGTGCAGCATATTCAGTGCCTTAATAATTTCATCATACGGCACCTCTTTTGCGCCCCCGATCAGGAATACCGTCTTGGGGTTGGCTTTCATGCGATCGGCTGCTTCAGCGATCACCTGCTGCTCCGGCAGTTGTTCCATACGCTGGTGATCGACCACCATCGTGTATTGGCCGACCCCGGAGACTTCCACGATAACCGGCGGATTGTCATTGTTGCCGACGGCTTTTGAATCCGTTGCATCCGGCAAATCAACTTCCACGCTCTGGGTGATGATGGGGGCGGTCGCCATAAAGATCAGCAACAGCACCAGCAACACGTCGAGCAAAGGAACAATGTTGATTTCCGATTTCAGTTCGCGGCGACCGCGACGACCACGTGCCATGCTCTCCCCCTACCTTATTTGCTGCTCTCGCTGGAGAATGCCTGACGGTGCAGGATGGCGGTGAACTCTTCCGTGAAGTTGTCGTAGTTCTGCTCCAGTTTGTTCACGCGCTGGTTAAGCCGGTTATAGGCCATAACGGCCGGGATGGCGGCGAACAGGCCGATCGCGGTGGCGATCAGGGCTTCTGCGATCCCGGGGGCAACCATCTGCAACGTGGCTTGCTTGACCGCGCCCAGCGCGATAAAGGCGTGCATGATGCCCCATACGGTGCCGAACAGGCCGATATAAGGGCTGATGGAGCCGACGGTGCCGAGGAACGGGATGTGGGTTTCCAGCGTTTCCAGCTCACGGTTCATGGAGATGCGCATCGCGCGCGACGCCCCTTCGATCACTGCTTCCGGCGCATGGTTGTTGGCGCGGTGCAGGCGGGCAAACTCTTTGAAGCCGGCGTAGAAAATCTGCTCAGAGCCGGTCAGGGCGTCACGGCGCGTCTGGCTCTCCTGGTAAAGGCGGGAAAGCTCAATCCCCGACCAGAATTTATCCTCGAACGCTTCCGCATCGCGGGTAGCCGCATTCAGGATGCGTGTGCGCTGGATGATAATAGCCCAGGACACCACCGAAAAGCCTATCAAAATCAGCATGATAAGCTTCACCAGAAGGCTGGCCTTCAAAAAGAGATCAAGAATGTTCATGTCAGTCACTGCTTAAACTCCGCGACAATAGACTTGGGAAGCGCTATCGGCTTCATTTGGTGTGGGTCGATGCAGGCGATCAGGACTTCTGCACTGCTCAGAAGCGTTCCCTGCGCATCGAGGATTTTTTGAGCAAACGTGAGCGAGGCACCGCGCAGCGCAGTAATTTCACTCTGCACTTCCAGCAAATCATCCAGACGTGCGGGGGCAAAGTACTCCACCGTCATGCGGCGGACAGCGAAAGCGACATGATCAGCCAACAATTGCTGTTGATGAAAATGGTGTTGGCGCAGCATTTCTGTGCGCGCTCTCTCATAAAAGGCAACATAACGAGCGTGATAGACCACGCCACCCGCATCCGTATCTTCGTAATAGACACGAACCGGCCATCGGAACAACGGATTACTCACTCTACATCCCGTCCTGCAATTAAACGCGCTTACTATACGCAATGGCATTCAGGTTGGGAATGGGTTGCCAGAGTTACAGAGAAATAATTATCGGTCCAGTCTGGGCGCTATAAATTAATGTAAATTATTAGCAAAAAAAGTTTATTTCCTGCCCACCCCACACGATAAAGGGGCACCTTGCGCGGCGCCCCTTTTTATCTGTGCGCGCTGTTTTATCGGCGCACTATTTTCTTAATGCTGCACGGTATTGTTTCCTGGTGCAGCACGGCAGGGTTACCGGCCGCTTTTGGCTGACTCCGCAGCCTCATGATGCTCCAGCGCCAGCGCCGTGATGATGCCGAACGCGCAGGCCAGCAAGGTGCCGAGGATCCAGGCGAAATACCACATCAGTTAGCTCCTTAATAGAGGGAGTGGGTGTTGTTGTCGATGAACGCCTTGTCGATGCGGCCGAACATCTTGTAGTAAGCCCAGCTGGTATACGCCAGCACCACAGGCACGAAAATGATCGCGACTACCGTCATCACCCGCAGCGTCAGCAGGCTGGAGGTCGCGTCCCACAGGGTCAGGCTGGCGTTCGGGTCCGTCACGGACGGCATCACAAACGGGAACATCGTGACGCCGGTGGTGAGGATCACGCAGGCGATGGTCAGCGAGTTACTGACAAACGCCCAGGCGCTGCGGTTCAGCCGCGCCATCATGATGGTCACCAGCGGCAGCAGCACGCCCAGCAGCGGCAGCGCCCACAGCCCCGGATGCTGGTTGAAGTTCGCCAGCCACGCCCCGGCCTGATGCGCCACCTCTTTGCGCAGCGGGTTGGATTCCGCCCCGCGTTCCAGCACTGACGTCACCACATAGCCATCGATGCCGTTAACCAGCCAGAGGCCGGCCAGCAGGAACGCCACCATCATCACCAGGGCAGAAAGTTGCGCCGCGGCGCGACTGCGCAGATGCAGTTCGCCGGTGGTGCGCATCTGCAGGTAGGTCGCCCCTTGCGTCACCAGCATCGTCAGGCTGACCACCCCGGCCAGCAGGCCAAACGGGTTAAGCAGCTGGAAGAAATTACCGGTATAGAACAGCCGCAGGTAGGCATCGACATGGAACGGCACGCCCTGCAACAGGTTGCCGAACGCCACACCGAACACCAGCGCCGGGACGAAACTGCCGACAAAAATGCCCCAGTCCCACAGGTTGCGCCAGCGGCGGTCATCCACCTTGGCGCGGTAGTCAAACCCAAGCGGGCGGAAAAACAGCGCGGCGAGCACCAGGATCATCGCGATATAGAAACCGGAGAACGCAGCGGCGTAAACCATCGGCCAGGCGGCGAACAGCGCGCCGCCGGCGGTGATCAACCATACCTGGTTGCCGTCCCAGTGTGGGGCGATGGCGTTGATCATCACCCGGCGTTCGGTGTCTGTGCGGCCGAGGATACGCAGCAGCACCCCCACGCCCATATCAAACCCGTCGGTCACGGCAAAGCCAATCAGCAGCACGCCAATCAACCCCCACCAGACAAGACGCAATACCTCGTAATCAAACATCATGGCGCTCCTTTACTGAACCTGCGGCTGGGTGGCGATAAGGGTCGGAACCGGTTCAGTGACCACCGGCTGTTCAAAGTGGTAGCGGCCGGTTTTCAGGCTGCTTGGCCCCAGGCGCGCAAATTTGAACATCAGGTACATCTCAATCACCAGGAACAGGGTGTACAGGCCGCAGATCAGCAGCATCGAGAACAGAATGTCACCGGCCGTCAGCGAGGAGTTGGCCACCGCGGTCGGCAGCACTTCGCCAATCGCCCAGGGCTGGCGGCCATATTCCGCCACGAACCAGCCGGACTCAATGGCTATCCACGGCAGCGGCATGGCATAGAGGGCGGCGCGGTGCAGCCAGCGTTTCTGGCCGATGCGCCCGCGCAGCACGGTGATAAAGGAGACACCAATCACCAGCAGCATCATCACGCCGCAGGCCACCATGATACGGAACGAGAAGTAGAGCGGCGCGACACGCGGGATAGAGTCTTTGGTTGCCAGCGTAATCTGGGCGTCGGTCGCGTCGGTGATGTTGTCGGTGTAGCGCTTGAGCAACATGCCGTAGCCGAGATCCTGCTTGGTGTTGTTGAACGCTTCCCGCACGGCCGGGTCGGTATTCCCGGCGCGCAGGGCCTCCAGCAACTGGTAGGCTTTCATGCCGTTGCGGATCCGCACCTCATGCTGCCCCATCAGCTCCCGCAGGCCGGTCACCTGCTGGTCCACAGAGCGGGTGGCAATAATCCCCAGCAGGTACGGGATCTGGATGCTGTAGCCGTTCTCCATGTTGTCCTGGTCCGGCAGGCCAATCAGCGTGAAGCTGGCCGGGGCGGGCTGTGTCTCCCACTCGGCCTCAATCGCCGCCAGTTTGACCTTCTGCACATCGCCCATCTCATACCCGGACTCATCCCCCAGCACAATCACCGACAGCACTGCCGCCATGCCGAAACTGGCGGCAATGGCGAAGGAGCGTTTGGCGAAGGCCAGATCGCGCCCTTTCAGCAGGTAGTAGGAGCTGATGCCCATGATAAACATCGCGCCGGTGCAGTAACCGGCGGCGACGGTATGCACGAATTTCACCTGCGCCACCGGGTTAAACACCAGATCGGCGAAGCTGACCATCTCCATGCGCATGGTTTCGTAGTTGAACTCAGAGGCGATCGGGTTCTGCATCCAGCCGCTGGCCACCAGGATCCAGAGGGCCGACAGGTTGGAGCCGAGCGCCACCAGCCAGGTCACGGTCATGTGCTGCACTTTGCTCAGGCGGTCCCAGCCGAAGAAGAACAGCCCCACCAGCGTGGACTCGAGGAAGAAGGCCATCAGCCCTTCAATCGCCAGCGGCGCGCCGAAGATATCGCCGACGTAGTGGGAAAAATAGGACCAGTTGGTGCCGAACTGGAACTCCATCGTCAGGCCGGTAGCAACTCCCAGCGCGAAGTTGATGGCAAACAGCTTGCCCCAGAATTTGGTCATATCTTTATAGATTTGTTTACCGGAGAGCACATAGACCGTTTCCATGATCGCCAGCAGGAACGCCATACCGAGCGTCAGCGGAACAAACAGGAAATGGTACATGGCCGTGAGGGCAAACTGTAAACGCGACAGTTCGACTACATCCAACATTATGACTCCTTGCCTCTCGCAGGAAGACTTCAACAGGTGGCGCGCGGGCGGTAACAGCGAACCCGGTTAACCATCAGTGTGTGCCTAAAAAAATTGCTGCCGGAAAACCCTCCCCTGCCGGGCAGGAATGCGGAAGGTGTTCGGGAAACAAAGACGATAAACGTGTGGCTGTTTTTTAGCGTGGCTATAATACGCCGCCATACCCCCACAATAAATAAGGCAATAGGGAGTTTGTTTACTTTTTCTGAGCCGATCAAATTCTCTCAAATAAGCGGCATAGCTAAACTTGATCTAAATCAATTAAAATTAATTCATTTACTTTTACGCCACAGAAAAATTTGTTTTGTATCAATTTTGTTGCTACTTCCCTTTACTCTCGCTGAAGTTTAACCATCTGTTAAATTTGTTAAAAACAACAACATTTAAATCACACCCGGTGTGACGCCGGTATAAATAAAACAATGACAGCTTTCCATAACAGGAATAAATAGGTCAGGGAAAACCTCCCGGTTATTATTCGGAAAATACCCTGAACCCGGCCTGCCACGGCCTTTTTATTGACGCCATTAATTAAGCACACCTAGAATCGCGGCTATTTATTTCCCCCCGATTAATTTAAGGTCTGCTGTTCTATGAAAAAGGTGATGTTATTAGCGATTCCGCTGCTGGCGATGTTTTCCGGCGCGACACAGGCGCATAAAGATGACGGGTATAGCCATGACACGAAGTATCTGGACTATTCCCGTACCCGCTGGATGAGTGATATTGATGACAGTACGCCGCTGGGCCAGTTGAGTATTCCCGGCACCCATGATTCCGGCTCGCGCTATGGCGGTGCTGCCATCGCCAACCAGGTGATGACCATCAGCCAGCAGCTGAACGCCGGGATCCGCTACCTGGACATCCGCGTACGCCATATTGATAACCATTTTGCCATTCACCACGGTCCGGTTTATCAGCATCTGAATTTTGATGATGTGCTCTCACAAACTACGGCGTTTCTTGCGGCTAACCCCACTGAAACGGTATTTATGCGGATTAAAGAGGAGCATACACCGGCCGATAATACCCGCACGACAAATGAAACCCTGGATGAATATTTAAAGAAATACAACAAGGTATTTAAATCCCCCCGAAGCTTTACGTGGAATAAACAGCTGACCCTGGGCGATATGCGCGGGAAAATCGTGGTAATTTATGATGGTGTGTACGGGAATGCGGAAGGGTATGACTTTGGTGATATTCCTAAGCAAGACGATTACCATATGAAAACCAACTGGTCACAGTACAGTAAATGGGAAAAGATAAAATCCTTTATCAACGCGAATAATAACAATAGTGGCATTACCATCAACCACCTGAGCGGCTCCGGCGGCTCCTTCCCCTATTTTGTTGCCAGCGGCCACTCCAGCGCCGGCACCTCAGCGGGCCGCCTGGCGACCGGCCTGACCACGCCGGGCTGGAAACACCGATACCCTGATTTCCCCCGCGTCTCCTGTTTTATCGGTATTTGTACCATCGCGTTTGAAGGTACCAATACGTTAACTAAAAACTACCTTAACAGTAACGAGCATATTACAGACACCGGGATTATTGCCGCAGACTTCCCCGGCAAAGGGCTGATTCAGTCGGTTATCCAGAAAAACCGGGATAATTTTACCCATCATCAATTGCTGCTGAAATCCACCGGCCAGTGCGTCGCGACGCAAGGGAGCACGCCGGCTGCCAAGGGGGCCAAAGCGATAGTCGAACAGTGCGGCAGCCCGGTGCCGGAAAGGCAGCGCCTGCGCCTTGAACATGACCAGCTGAAACTCGGCAACCAATGCCTGGATGTCAAAGATGGGCAGAACAAAGAGAATGCATCGATTATTTTCTGGCCTTGCAGCGGGAGCCCCAACCAGAAATGGAGTGCCGAACGCGGCCGGTTGCGCAGTTGGTTGTCCGGCACCCAGCGCTGCCTGACTTTAGGCGATGACAAAAAGAGCCTGTCACTGCGCACCTGTTACGCGCCGGGCAAAGACCAGAGTTTTGGCCTGGAAAAAACCGGCGGTGCTGCGGCGGCATCCGACCAGAATGCCAGTGACACCCCTGTCATGCCGGCGTTTACCGGTGCGCCGGAAGAGGTGATCAGTGCCGCCCAGTCGATCCCCGGCAACTACCTCTCCAAATTTAACATGGTGGTCGATGCCCAGCCGGCCACCCGCCAACCGGTCAGTATGGATACCGACAGTGAGGCCCCTGCCAGGGGAAATATCACCTTATATTAACCCCGCGGTACGCCCTGCCCCGCTGCCGTTCTGCCATAAAAAAAGGCCACCTCAAGGTGGCCTTTCAGGCTGATGTCTGCTGGATACCCACGTGATAACGCGGGGTCAGCCTCAGTTCGGCAGCAGGGATTTCACTGCTTCGCCGATGTCAGCCAGGCTGCGCACGGTTTTCACGCCTGCCGCTTCCAGTGCAGCGAATTTGTCATCCGCCGTGCCTTTGCCGCCGGCGATAATCGCACCGGCATGGCCCATGCGTTTGCCTTTCGGCGCCGTCACACCCGCGATGTAACCGACCACCGGTTTGGTCACGTGCTCTTTGATGTAAGCGGCCGCTTCTTCTTCTGCGTTCCCGCCGATTTCACCGATCATCACGATCACTTCGGTCTGCGGGTCTTCCTGGAACAGCTTCAGGATGTCGATGAAGTTAGAGCCTGGGATCGGGTCACCGCCGATGCCGACGCAGCTGGACTGGCCGAAACCGTAATCCGTGGTCTGCTTGACCGCTTCATAGGTCAGGGTACCGGAACGAGAGACGATGCCCACTTTGCCCGGTTTGTGGATGTGGCCCGGCATGATGCCGATTTTGCATTCGCCTGGGGTGATCACACCTGGGCAGTTCGGGCCGATCATGCGTGCGTCGGTCTGCTCCAGTTTGGCTTTCACCACCAGCATGTCCAGCGTCGGGATGCCTTCGGTGATGCAGATAATCAGCTTAATGCCGGCATCCAGCGCTTCCAGGATGGAGTCTTTGCAGAACGGGGCCGGAACGTAGATAACAGACGCGGTGGCGCCGGTTTGCTCTACCGCCTCACGCACGGTGTTGAACACCGGCAGGCCGAGGTGCTCGGTGCCGCCTTTGCCCGGCGTAACGCCGCCGACCATCTGGGTTCCGTAGGCGATCGCCTGTTCGGAGTGGAACGTGCCCTGGCTGCCGGTGAAGCCCTGGCAGATCACTTTGGTCTCTTTATTAATTAAAATGGACATTATTTCCCCTCCACTGCCGCAACAACGCGCTGCGCCGCATCCGTCAGGCTGGTCGCTGCAATAATATTCAGGCCGCTGTCTGCCAGTTTCTGGGCACCCAGCTCGGCATTGTTCCCTTCCAGACGCACCACTACCGGCACGCTGACACCCACTTCAGAGACCGCGCCGATGATGCCGTCAGCAATCAGGTCGCAACGCACGATGCCGCCGAAGATGTTGACGAACACCGCTTTCACTTTCTCATCAGAGAGGATGATTTTGAACGCTTCGGTCACGCGCTCTTTGGTTGCGCCGCCGCCGACGTCGAGGAAGTTGGCCGGGTCACCCCCGTGCAGTTTCACGATGTCCATGGTGCCCATTGCCAGACCGGCGCCGTTCACCATGCAGCCGATGTTGCCGTCCAGCGCCACGTAGTTCAGTTCCCATTGCGCAGCGTGCGCTTCACGCGCATCTTCCTGGCTCGGGTCCTGCATTTCACGCAGTTCCGGCTGGCGGAACAGGGCATTGCCGTCCGCGCCCAGTTTGCCGTCGAGGCAGATCAGGTCGCCCTGCTTGGTGATCACCAGCGGGTTGATTTCAATCAGCGCCAGGTCGCGCTCCAGGAAGATGTTCGCCAGACCCATAAAGATCTTGGTGAACTGCTGAACCTGTTTGCCGGTCAGGCCGAGTTTGAACGCCAGTTCGCGCCCCTGGTACGGCTGCGGGCCGGTCAGCGGGTCGAGCGCCATTTTGTGGATCAGGTGCGGGGTCTCTTCCGCCACTTTCTCAATTTCCACGCCGCCTTCTGTTGACGCCATGAACACCACGCGACGGGAGCTGCGGTCAACCACGGCGCCCAGGTACAGCTCTTTCTCGATGTCGGTTGCCGCTTCCACCAGGATCTGGTGAACCGGCTGGCCGTTGGCGTCTGTCTGGTAGGTCACCAGTTTTTTGCCCAGCCACTGTTCAGCGAAAGCGCGGATCTCTTCCTTGCTTTTCACGACTTTAACGCCGCCCGCTTTACCGCGGCCGCCGGCATGTACCTGGCACTTCACCACCCACGGGCCGGCCCCAATTTTGGAGGCTGCTTCTTCCGCTTCACGCGGGGTCGTGCAGGCATAACCGGTCGGCGCAGGCAGGCCATACCGTGCAAAAAGTTGTTTTGCCTGATACTCGTGTAAGTTCATGATGTTCTATCCATTCAGGTCTGAAAGACTCAGCCGCCCCCGTGACCCGCCGTGGAAATCCCACGTTCCGGGCCATCCGGCACGACCATGTGTACGTTATCGGGCGCCGCGCACGGCGCCCGGCAATGGCTTAGACGTCCAGCAGCAGGCGGGACGGATCTTCCAGCATCTCTTTGATGGTCACCAGGAAGCCAACGGACTCGCGGCCGTCGATCAGGCGGTGATCGTAAGAGAGCGCCAGATACATCATCGGCAGAATCACCACCTGGCCATTGACCGCCATCGGGCGATCTTTGATGGCGTGCATCCCCAGGATGGCGCTCTGCGGTGGGTTGATAATCGGCGTGGACATCAGTGACCCGAAGACCCCGCCGTTGGTGATGGTGAAGTTACCGCCGGTCAGCTCTTCCACTTTCAGCTTGCCGTCACGGCCTTTCACCGCCAGCTCTTTGATGCTCTTTTCGATGTCAGCCATACCCAGCGTATCCACATCACGCAGTACCGGCGTGACCAGGCCGCGCGGCGTGGAAACGGCAATGCTGATGTCGAAATAGTTGTGGTACACCACATCTTCGCCGTCGATGGAGGCGTTCACTTCCGGGAAGCGTTTCAGCGCTTCCACCACCGCTTTCAGGTAGAAGGACATGAAGCCCAGGCGCACGCCGTGGCGTTTCTCAAACGCCTCGCCGTACTGCTTGCGCAGATCCATGATCGGCTTCATGTTGATTTCGTTGAAGGTGGTCAGCATCGCGGTGCTGTTTTTCGCTTCCAGCAGACGCTCGGCCACGCGCTTGCGCAGGCGGGTCATCGGGACGCGTTTCTCACTGCGGCCGCCGAGTGCCGGTGCCGGGGCTGCCGCCGGGGCGCTTTCCGGGGCTTTGGCCGCAGGCTGTTCCGTGCGGGCTTTCGCCAGGAACTGCTCCACGTCTTCACGCGTCAGGCGGCCACCCACACCGCTGCCTTTGATGGCAGAGGCGTCGAGGTTGTGCTCGGCGATCAGGCGGCGGATAGCCGGGCTGAGGGCGTCGTTGCTCTCCTCTTCCAGGCTGGCCGTCTGGCGCTGGGCCGGGGTCGGCTCTTTGGCCTGGCTTTTCTCTTCGCTCGGCTTGCCGCTGCTGTCGCCCGGGCGCAGGCGCGCCAGGATCTGGCGCGACGTCACGGTGGCGCCTTCATCTTCCAGTACGCTGTCCAGAATGCCCGCCTCAGAGGCCGGCACTTCCAGCACCACTTTATCGGTTTCGATTTCTACCAGCACTTCATCACGCGCAACGGTATCACCCGGTTTTTTGTGCCAGGTGGCCACGGTGGCATCCGCGACCGATTCAGGGAGGTCAGGAACCAGAATATCTACGCTACTCATTATCTATCCTTATGTATTAATCAACGTTCAGCGCGTCATTAACCAGATCTTGTTGCTGCTTCTGGTGAACGGACATATAGCCCACTGCCGGCGAAGCAGAAGCCGCACGCCCGGCGTAACGTAAAGAAGCCCCGAAAGGAATCACTTCACGGAAGTTATGCTGGCTGCAGTACCAGGCACCCTGGTTCAGCGGCTCTTCCTGACACCAGACGAAGTCATGTACATGGGCATACTGCGCCAGTACCGCCTGCATTGCCTGATGCGGGAACGGATAGAGCTGCTCAATGCGGATAATCGCCACATTGGTCTGCTCGTTTTTGCGGCGCTGTTCCAGCAGATCGTAGTAGACCTTACCGGAGCACATCACCACACGTTTAACCTGTTTCGGGTCGAGCGCGTCCACTTCACCAATCGCCGGCTCAAAGGTGCCGTTCGCCAGCTCATCCAGGCTGGAGACGGCCAGCGGGTGGCGCAGCAACGATTTCGGCGACATCACGATCAGCGGGCGGCGCATACCGCGCAGCGCCTGGCGGCGCAGCATGTGGTAGACCTGTGCCGGGGTGGACGGCACGCACACCTGCATATTCTGCTCCGCGCAGAGTTGCAGGTAGCGCTCAAGGCGTGCGGAGGAGTGCTCCGGCCCCTGCCCTTCGTAGCCGTGCGGCAGCAGCATGACCAGCCCGCACATCCGGCCCCATTTCTGCTCGCCGGAGCTGATGAACTGGTCAATCACCACCTGCGCGCCGTTGGCGAAGTCACCGAACTGCGCTTCCCAGATGGTCAGGGTGCGCGGCTCTGCGGTGGCGTAGCCATATTCAAACGCCAGCACCGCCTCTTCAGACAGTACGGAGTCCCAGACACGGAATTCGCCCTGGCTGTTATGGATGTTCGCCAGCGGCACATAGACTGCGCCGTTTTTCTGGTTGTGGATCACCGCATGGCGGTGGAAGAAGGTGCCGCGGCCGCTGTCCTCACCGGAAAGCCGCACCGGCACGCCCTCATCCACCAGCGTGGCGTAAGCCAGGTTCTCTGCGCCGCCCCAGTCAAAGGCTTTGTTGCCTTCGGCCATCTCTTTGCGGTCGTTGTAGATCTTGGCCACACGCGACTGCACTTCAATGGCATCCGGGATGGTGCTGATGCGGCGTGCCAGCTCCTGCAGGCGCTTCATGTCAACGGTGCTCGGGTAGGGTTCATCCCACTCGTGGTTGAGGTACGGCGACCAGGTAAAGGAGTGCATGTTCATCGGACGCCACTCTTCCACCACACAGTCGCCGCGATCCAGCGCGTCACGGTAGAGGTTGATCATTTCCGTGGCATCTTCCAGGCTCGCGACCTCGGTTTCGCTCAGGCGGTCAGCGTAGAGTTTGCGCGGCGTCGGGTGTTTTTTGATCTTGGCGTACATCAGCGGCTGGGTCGCGCTCGGCTCATCCGCTTCGTTATGGCCGTGGCGGCGGTAGCACACCAGGTCAATCATCACGTCACGCTTGAAGGTGTTACGGAAATCCAACGCCAGGCGGGTCACAAAGGCCACCGCTTCCGGGTCATCCGCATTCACGTGGAAAATCGGTGACTGCACCATTTTCGCGATGTCGGTACAGTACTGGGTGGAGCGCGCATCCTGCGGGTTCGAGGTGGTAAAGCCCACCTGGTTGTTGATCACGATGCGTACCGTGCCGCCCACTTCGTAGCCGCGGGCCTGCGACATGTTCAGGGTTTCCTGCACCACGCCCTGGCCGGTGATTGCCGCGTCACCGTGGATGGTGATCGGCAGCACCATGTTGCTGCGGGCCTCGTCGAGGCGGTCGCGGCGGGCGCGTACGGAGCCCATCACCACTGGGCTTACAATCTCCAGGTGCGACGGGTTGAAGGCCAGGGCCAGGTGCACCATGCCGCCTTCGGTTTCCACGTCGGAGGAGAAGCCCATGTGGTACTTCACGTCACCGGTGCCGAGGTGCTCTTTGTGCTTACCGGCGAATTCGTCAAACAGTTCTTCGGTTTTTTTGCCCAGCACGTTAATCAGCACGTTCAGGCGGCCGCGGTGCGCCATGCCCAGCACCACTTCACGGGTGCCGTTTTTGCCCGCATGGCGGATCATCTCTTTGAGCATCGGCACCAGGGCGTCGCCGCCTTCCAGTGAGAAGCGCTTCGCACCGGGGAATTTCGCGCCCAGGTAGCGTTCCAGCCCTTCGGCTGCCGTCAGCTCTTTCAGGAAGCGTTTCTTCTCTTCCGGGCTGAAGGTGGCGCGGCCCACCGCGGACTCGATGCGCTGCTGGATCCAGCGTTTCTCGTCCGTGTTGGTGATGTGCATATATTCGGCGCCAATCGAGCCGCAGTAGGTCTGCTTCAGTGCCTGATACAGCTCGCCGAGCTGCATGGTGTCTTTGCCGATGGCAAACGAACCGACGTTGAAGGTTTCCTGGAAATCCGCCTCGGTCAGGTTGTGGTAGGCCGGGTCAAGATCCGGTACCTCATCCTGTTTCCACAGGCCAAGGGGGTCGAGATTGGCTTGCTGATGCCCGCGGAAGCGGAAGGCGTTGATCAGCTGCAACACTTTCACCTGTTTGGCGTCAGTGTCGGGATCGTTGATCGCCGCGGAGTAACGGGACGCATCCTTCGCCAGGCGGCGGAAGTAATCCCGGGTTTTCGAGTGGAGTTGATCGGGTTTCACACCCGCGGTGGGTAGCTGTTGGAAAATAGAACGCCAGCTATCTTCTACGGAGCCCGGATCGGTTAAGAAGTCTTCATAGAGCTGCTCTATGTAAGACTGGTTCGCGCCCGCCAGATAGGAGGAATCCAGCCAGGCCTTCATTGCGCCGTTCTGCATCATGATCCCTTAAGCTTTGTAGCTTTAGTTTTCGCCGTGGTTAACATACATCGTTGTGCCGTATAACGGTGTGCCGAATTACGGTTCATGCGGTACGGGCAGAGAGGCCCGTAAAGGAACCTTTGAAAGCGGTCTGGCGGCGGCCGCTTTCAAAGGTTTCCTGTTGCCATCACGCAGCAGAGTCAAACCGGGTAAAACAGGCCGGGAACCCGCAGGCTCCCGGCACCGCGGCCCTTACGCGCCGCGTTGTAACAGCATAGACTTGATATGCCCGATTGCCTTAGTCGGGTTCAGCCCTTTCGGACAAACGCTGACACAGTTCATGATGCTGTGGCAACGGAACACGCTGAAGGCATCGTCCAGGTCGTCCAGGCGCGCCTGGGTTTCAGTGTCGCGGCTGTCGATCAGGAAGCGGTATGCCGCCAGCAGGCCGGCCGGGCCGACGAACTTGTCCGGGTTCCACCAGAACGACGGGCAGGACGTGGAGCAGCAGGCGCACAGGATGCACTCATACAGCCCATCGAGTTTTTCCCGCTGATCCGGCGTTTGCAGGTACTCGCGTGCCGGCGGATTTTGCCCATCATTCAACAGGTAAGGCTTAATTCTCTCATACTGCTTATAGAATTGCCCCATGTCTACGACCAGATCGCGGATCACCGGCAGGCCCGGCAACGGGCGGATGACAATTTTCTTGTTGCCGTTGCGCAGCGCGGAAATCGGGGTGATACAGGCCAGCCCGTTTTTGCCGTTCATGTTGAGGCCGTCAGAGCCGCAGACCCCCTCACGGCAGGAGCGGCGGAACGTCAGGGACGGGTCCTGCTCCTTGAGTTGGATCAGCGCATCCAGCAGCATCATGTCGCGGCCTTCTTCCGCCTCGAGCACATACTCTTTCATGTGGGGCGCGGCATCGACGTCCGGGTTGTAGCGGTAAATCGAAAATTCAAGTTTCATTTCTGGCTCCTGCGCAACATGCCGCTGACTAGTAAGTACGCGCTTTCGGCGGGAAGGCCGGGCGCAGCGTCGGCTGCATGTTCACTTGACGACGGGTCATGCTCTCGGTTTGCGGTTCATACAGCGTATGGCACAACCAGTTCTCATCATCACGCTCCGGGAAGTCGAAGCGGCTGTGCGCGCCGCGGCTCTCGGTACGGTAGTTGGCGGATACGGCGGTGGAGAACGCGGTCTCCATCAGGTTATCCAGCTCCAGGCATTCGATGCGCTGGGTGTTGAATTCGCTGGAGGTATCGTCGAGGCGCGCATTTTTCAGCCGCTCGCGGATGCCGCGCAACTCTTCCAGCCCTTTCGCCATGGCGTCCCCTTCACGGAATACCGAGAAGTTGTTCTGCATACAGGCCTGGAGTGCCTTGCGGATCTCCACCGGGTCTTCGCCGGAACGGGTGTTGTTCCAGCGGTTGAGGCGCTCCAGGGCCACGTCGATGTCGTCATTGGTGGCATCGCGCAGGGTGCCCTGTTCCAGCAGCGATTCCTGCAGGTGCATCCCGGCCGCACGGCCGAACACCACCAGGTCAAGCAGCGAGTTGCCGCCCAGGCGGTTGGCACCGTGTACCGATACGCAGGCGATTTCGCCGACCGCGAACAGGCCCGGGATCACCTCATCCTCACCGTTGGCATTCAGGCGCAGCGCCTGGCCGGTGACTTTGGTCGGGATGCCGCCCATCATGTAGTGGCAGGTCGGGATAACCGGGATCGGCTCTTTCACCGGGTCAACGTGGGCGAAGGTGCGGGAGAGCTCCAGGATGCCCGGCAGGCGGGACTCCAGCACATCTTTGCCGAGGTGGTCGAGCTTCAGTTTGGCGTGCGGGCCCCACGGGCCGTCACAGCCGCGGCCTTCACGGATTTCGATCATGATGGAACGCGCCACCACGTCACGGCCGGCCAGGTCTTTGGCGTTCGGCGCATAACGCTCCATAAAGCGTTCGCCATCTTTGTTCAGCAGGTAACCGCCTTCGCCGCGGCACCCTTCGGTGACCAGTACCCCTGCCCCGGCGATGCCGGTCGGGTGGAACTGCCACATTTCCATGTCCTGCACCGGCACCCCGGCGCGCAGCGCCATGCCGACACCGTCGCCGGTGTTGATGTGGGCGTTGGTGGTGGACTGGTAAATACGGCCTGCGCCGCCGGTGGCCAGCACCGTGGCTTTGGCTTTGAAGTAGACCACTTCACCGGTTTCGATGCAGATGGCCGTACAGCCCAGCACGTCGCCATCCTGGTTTTTCACCAGATCCAGCGCATACCACTCGGAGAAAATGGTGGTGCCGTTTTTCAGGTTCTGCTGGTACAGGGTGTGCAGCAACGCATGGCCGGTACGGTCAGCCGCGGCCGCAGTACGCGCCGCCTGCTCACCGCCGAAATTCTTGGACTGGCCGCCGAACGGGCGCTGGTAGACGCGGCCGTCATCCAGGCGCGAGAACGGCAGGCCCATGTGCTCCAGCTCCAGGATCGCTTCCGGGCCGGTTTTACACATATATTCAATGGCATCCTGGTCACCGATGTAGTCGGAGCCTTTTACCGTGTCATACATGTGCCATTCCCAGTTGTCCTCATGGCTGTTGCCCAGCGCGACGGTGATGCCGCCCTGTGCGGACACCGTATGGGAGCGGGTCGGGAAGACTTTGGACACCAGGGCGCAGGAGAGGCCCATTTGCGAAATTTGCAGTGCAGCGCGCATACCGGCCCCGCCGGCACCCACTACCACTGCATCAAAGGTTCTGACTGGCAGATTCATTTACACTCCCCACACCACGATAGATCCATAAATTAAGTAAGCCAGCAGCGCCACGACGACGGCAAAATGCACCATCAGACGGAAGGCGAACGGCTTCATATAGTCCGTTAATACCTGCCACATGCCGATCCAGGCGTGAACCAGGGTCGAAAACAGGGCAAGCAGGGTGAATACTTTCGTGACCGGGGAAGCGAAGAAGCCATGCCAGACGGCAAAGGTAATCGGGGGGGCGATGAGCACGAAGCCCACCAGGTAGATGATATACAGCGTGATGATGATGGCTGACGCACGCAGCAGAAGCCAGTCGTGCACGCCATTACGCCCTAATGCTGAGACATTGCTTACCATACCAAAACTCCAGCCAGAATTGACAGCACGACGGTCAGCCCTATCGCCACGTAGGCTGAGCGGGTACCAGCGGCCAAACTCTCTTCAATCATGCCAAAATCCATTAACAAATGGCGGATGCCACCGCAAATGTGATAGGCAAGTGCGGTCAGGATTCCCCAAAATATGAATTTAACGAACCCGCTATTCATAATGGCCGCTGCCTGCATGAACCCCTCTTCAGAAGAGAGGGAAATGCCCAGAAGCCAGAGGAGGATACCCACCGCAACGAAGGTGATTACGCCAGAGACTCGGTGTAAAATTGACGCTATCGCAGTAACAGGGAACCGGATCGTTTGCAGATCCAGGTTGACAGGTCTTTGTTTTTTCACGGATTAGCCCACACAGCTCTTATTATTTTCCTTCCTCCGGCCTGGGTGGGATCAGACAGCGTTAAGAGCCTTGGCCCTTCACGTCACGCGCTCAAACAACAACATCCACTGTGCTTAAACGGCGCGGTCTTATTAACGCTGGGTGCTCCTACTTCAGGGTGTTCCGGAGACCTGGCGGCAGTATAGGCCGTTCACATTCTCATTACAATTACCACACAAACCCTTTGGTCACATTTCCCCAAAACAGTGATCCAAGCCACATTTTTCACAAAAGATACAAAATTAATTATCTAGTTTGACAATAGATCAACATTTCCATTACAAATAGGCATGCCCTCTCCCTTACGGCTTCAGGCTTCTCAGATCGGCACTTCCCTGGGAGCATAAGTTATGCAAAAGTGTACTTTGAGTTATGCAAAGGTGTACTTTGCGCAAAACCGTTCGTTATGTGAAAACCTGTAGCGGCTGACCTCTTTAGCGGGGCCGGCCCTGTGTCGTAAAGCGATGCCGTAGGGTGATGAATCCGGTTACCCAAGATCTACTGAGTCGTTAACAACCCGGAACGCAGCTTGTCCGCCCTGTAAGGTCTGCTCCAGAGGGCTGGCGCCCAGAGGGGATTACACCTCATAAACTGCACGTCATGAACGCTGTTCCCTTTCCGCTTACAGCTGCTCATGCGTCCGTTGTGGCACATGCCGGGCCTCTCCCGGCAGTGACAGCCCGGTTGTGACAGATTTTAATAATAAGGCGCTAAGGAGACAGTAAAATGGCTGATAAGAAAGCGACACTGACCCTGGAAGGCAGTGACCCGATTGAACTGGATGTGCTGGCCGGTACGCTCGGTCAGGAGGAGATTGATATCCGCAAGCTGGGTTCCCAGGGGCTGTTCACCTTCGATCCCGGTTTCACCTCCACCGCATCCTGTGAATCCAAAATCACCTACATCGACGGCGATCAGGGTGTGCTGCTGCACCGTGGTTTCCCGATTGACCAGCTGGCGCAAGAATCCAACTACCTGGAAGTGAGCTATATCCTGCTGTATGGCGAAGCGCCGACCAAAGCACAGTTTGAAGAGTTCCGCACCAACGTGACGCGCCATACCATGGTGCATGAGCAGATCACCCGCCTGTTCCACGGCTTCCGCCGTGACTCGCACCCGATGGCGGTGTTGTGCGGCGTGACCGGCGCACTGGCGGCCTTCTACCATGACTCGATTGACGTGGAAAATGAACGCCACCGTGAGATTGCGGCCTTCCGCCTGCTGTCGAAAATGCCGACCGTGGCCGCGATGTGCTACAAATACTCCATCGGCCAGCCGTTTGTGTACCCGCGCAACGACCTCTCCTATGCCGGTAACTTCCTGCATATGATGTTCGCCACCCCGTGCGAAGAGTACAAGGTGAACCCGGTGCTGGAACGCGCCATGGACCGCATCCTGATCCTGCACGCTGACCATGAGCAGAACGCCTCCACCTCTACCGTGCGTACTGCCGGTTCCAGCGGCGCGAACCCGTTTGCCTGTATCGCGGCAGGCATCGCCTCACTGTGGGGGCCGGCGCACGGCGGCGCGAACGAAGCCTGCCTGAAGATGCTGGAAGAGATCAACACCGTGGAGCACATCCCGGAATTCGTGCGCCGCGCGAAAGACAAAAATGACTCGTTCCGCCTGATGGGCTTCGGCCACCGTGTCTACAAAAATTACGACCCGCGTGCCACCGTGATGCGTGAAACCTGCCATGAAGTGCTCAACGAGCTGAACATGAAAGACGACCTGCTGGAAGTCGCCATGGAGCTGGAGCACATCGCGCTGAACGACCCGTACTTCATCGAGCGCAAACTCTACCCGAACGTCGATTTCTACTCCGGCATCATCCTGAAAGCGATGAAAATCCCGTCCTCGATGTTTACCGTGATCTTCGCGATGGCGCGTACCGTCGGCTGGATTGCACACTGGAATGAAATGCACCAGGACGGCATTAAAATTGCCCGTCCGCGCCAGCTCTACACCGGTTACGATAAGCGTGACTTCAAAAGCGAGCTGAAAAAATAACGGCCCTCACCGGCCTCTGACCCAGACCGGGATGCGTTGGCATCCCGGTTTTTTTATGCCTGCCCGGTGCCTCATTCTATTATTCCCAGCCCGTCTTTCGCCCCACATTATCATTATTGTGAATATTCTTTATCTATTCACTAAATCAATATTTTTCAGAACCATTTCTTATTCAATGCCTAAGCCTGTGCCGTTTTGAGAAAATAAGAAAATCGTTGAAAAGCCCCGCCCCGCCCTCTATTTTGCCGCCTTTTACGCGCCTCACCGGCCGCCCCTTTTCGGTGGGGTGTTTTTTTATCCACGCCTTTTTTCAGGAAGAAAAATGCATCACCGGCCCGCAGCCCACCGCCCCCTGTTCCGTAAAACCGTGATTGCCGGACTGCTTTGCAGCCTGCCGCCGCTGACCGCCGCCTGGGCGGAGGATCGCCACCCACGCATTATCAATGACGGTGCCGCCCATACGCTGAATAACGTTGATATTTACAGCGACAGCGCCAATGCCCTCACCGTGAATAACGGCAGCCGTCTCACCCTCACAAACAGCACCCTGACCATTGACGGAATAACAGCAAAAGGTATTGCGGCCGACGGTGAAAATACCCTGCCGCCCACCACGCTGGAGGCAAAAAATATCCTCATCCATGTCGGCGGGAAAAAGGCCAAAGGGATTGAACTCGCCGGCCATGTCACGGCGACACTGGCTGATGCGGTTATTTCACTGCAAGACGGCGTCTCTGCGCTGCAAAGTAAACTCGGTGCCACCCTGAGCGCCGACAATATGCAGATCGTGGTGGACAACACGGCCCACGGCAGCGCGCCGACGATGGAAGTGGTGGATATCATCGGCACTCAGGCCGTGTTCAACGGCGGCGATATCCGGGTGGCGACGCAGGGCACGCTGGACGTGTTTAACGTCTCCGGCACGGAAACCCAGCAAGGCCGCCTTACGCTGAACGGCCTTAACGTGGCGGTCAACGGGCTGGAAAGCGGCCGGCCCAGCTACCTGATTAACGCCAGCGGCAACAGCCGGATCACCGTCAACGGCGGCGACTATCTTATACGCGCCGGGAACGGTTACGGCGTCTGGCTGGTGGATGAGCGCGTGCAGATGGAGGCCAACGATATGACGCTGACCACCGAAGGCAACGGCGCGCACGCCATAGATAACCGCGGCCGGCTGGCGATGGCAGGCAGCCGGATCACGACGCTTGGCAATAATTCGCACGCCCTCTATACCGAAGCCACAACCCATGCGCGCGATCTGGTGCTGAACACGGCAGGCAAACGCAGCGCGGCCATCGCTGCCGCGCGCGGGGGTGAGGTGGCGTTGAACGGGGTTTCTGCCGCCACCTCCGGCGAAAACAGCAACCTGCTGCTTAACTTTGGCGACAGCCATATCGCCGCTACCGCCCTGACCGGCACCGCCTCCGGCGACCGGGCGGATGCGATAAAAACCTACGCCAACGCCACCCTTGCCCTCACTGACAGCCACCTGACTGCCGGGGGTGTTGACGCCCACGGCATCACGATGCTCAACGACCCGGCGCTTCGGGCCGCCACCACCGCCATCACGCTGGATAACAGCACGATCCAGAGCGCACAGTCCGCAGCCGTCTCCGCGCTGGGCGGCGGCATCACGATTAACCTCGCCAACAGCAGCCAGCTCACCGGCGGGAACGGCGTGCTGCTGGAAACCGCCGTCATTCAGGACACGGCGGGCAACCTGGTGCATGATGACGTCACCCTCAATGCGGGCGGCCATTCACGCCTGACCGGTGATGTGCTGATCGATCCCCTGGCGGCAGAGAACAACGCCGCCCTGCATTTGCGCGACGCCTCCCGCTGGCAGGGGGCCACGCCGCAGCTCAACCAGCTCACGCTTGACGCCACCAGCCAATGGGCGATGACCGGTGACAGCCGTATCAATCAGCTTGCGCTGGGCGGCGGTACGCTCGCCATGCAGCACCACGGCGATCGCTACCTGACCCTGCATACCGATAGCCTGAGCGGCGGCGGCGATCTGCTGTTGAATACCGCGCTGGCCGGTAACGCCTCAGACACCGACCGGCTGGTGGTCACCAGCGAGATGCGCGGCGATTACCAATTGTTCGTGCATAACACCGGCGGCCGTGGCGGGCTGACCACCGGTGACGGCATCAACGTGATTCAGGTGGACGGCAGCAGCAGCGGCAGCGTGACGCTGGGGCAGCGGGTGGCGGTGGATGCCTACGACTATTTCCTCTACCAGGGCGGCGCACAGGATGCCGACGACTGGTACCTGCGCTCCACCTTTACTGACGAGCCGGTGACACCGGACGATCTGCCGCCGGACGACACGCCGTCAGACGATCCGCACCCTGCGCCACCGGCCCCCCAGCCCGACCCGGACGACATCCCGTGGCGGGAAGAGGTGCCGGGTTACCTGGCGGCACCGGTGCTCAACCAGCGTTACCTGTTTGATGCGCTCGGCACCTACCACCAGCGCACCGGCGGCGATGTGGCGCACTTGGACGGCAGCTGGCTGCGGGTGTTTGACCAGCAACAGGATCTGGATTCCGGCCGGTTTGGTTATGACAGCGAAACCCGCTATGTGCAGTTGGGCAACGACGTGTACGAAGACCGCAGCAGCACGGCCACCACCCGCGCCGGCTGGGTGCTGACGCTCGGCAGCCAGCGCACGGACGCCGAAGACCGCCAGCGCGCACTGAACCCGGCGCTCTCCATCGCGACCGGCCGGATCGAGAGTGAGATTTACAGCCTCGGCGGCTACTACAGCGTGCAGGCCGACGATGGCGGTTATCTGGATGTGATCGGCCAGCTCAGCACGCTTCATAATGACTATTTCAGTGCCGGGCACAGCGCGCAGCATGGGGTGGGCGTTGCCGCCTCTTTCGAGGCCGGGAAACCGTTCGCCCTGGGTAACCTGCTCATGCTGGAGCCGCAACTGCAACTGAAATACCAGTACCTGCATCTGGACGGGTTTCACGACGCGATCAGCCCCGTCTCCGGCGTGGCGCAAAGCAGCGGCGAGGCGCGTGCCGGGCTGCGCCTGTACCGTGACGTTGGCCACTGGCAGCCCTATCTGACGCTGGATGCCGCCACACTGATCGGGGATGAACCGGCGGTGCGCGTTGGTTCACAGCAGATCCAGACCGGGTTCAGCAACAGCTACTGGCAAACCGGGCTGGGCGTGGCGGCCACCCTCAGTGACCGCGCCAGCGCCTACGGGGAGTTCCGCTATCAGCAGGCGTTTGACCGGCAGAGCGACGGCTATGCCGGGATGATCGGGGTAAAAATCGCTTTCTGATTTCCTTTACCCTGTGGGTCAGTGCTGGCAGGCCGGGCACCAATAAAACGGCCGGGAGGAGAGCGTGGTTTTCTCAATGAGGCTGCCGCACCGTTCGCAGGGTTTCCCGGCGCGGTGGAACACCCGGAAGCGGAACAACGCGCCGTGGCGTTTGCTCTCTTTAGCCTTGCCGCGCGTGGCATAGGAGAGGCGCGCAATGCTGAGCACCGCCTCGGCCAGCGCCTCCCGCTGTGCCTCGCTGAGATCCTGCGGTTTGTGGTGCGGGGCAAGTTGCGCCTGCCAGAGAATCTCTGCCCGCAAATAGTTGCCCAGCCCGGCGATAAACGCCTGATCCAGCAGCGTGCCCGCCAGCTGGCGGCGGCGGAACGCCGGGGACATCAGCCGCTCACGCACGATGTCCGGCGTCAGGGCCATGTCCAGCACATCCGGCCCGATGCGCGCCAGGAACGGATGGGTGTCTACCTCATCCGTGACCCACAAGGAGATGTCTGAGGCGCTCAGCAGCACCACCGCCTTGTCCGCGGTTTCCAGCCGCACGCGCGGCGAGCGCTTGCCCGCCGGTTCCTCCCCCGGTTTCACCACCCGCCAGACGCCATACAACTGGTTGTGGCTGTAGAGCGTCATGCCGTTGGAAAAGTGGGTCAGCAGCGCTTTGCCGCGGGTTTCAAAGCGGATGACGCGGCAGCCGATCAGTTCAGGTTGGTAGGGTTGCAACTGGGGAAAGGCGAACCAGACATGGGTCAGCGGCTTGCCGCCTACCGCTTTTTCAAGCTTATCGGCCGCGCGCCGGATTTCCGGGCCTTCAGGCATGGGGACTGCTCCTTCGCTATGTCATAAACAGGTCAGGCACGCGTTAACGTGCCTGCCAATGCCCTGAAGTATAGCGTAAAAGCCGTGGATCAGTGGGTTGCGCCGCCGCCCACCAGCAGGTCGCGCTCGGTGTTGAGTGCAATGGCGATCGCCAGCTCCAGCGCCGTCAGCACGGTGTTGGCCGCCATGCTCGGGCTGCCGGGATGGTGCGCCGCCTGCTCCGGCAGATAAGGGATATGGATAAACCCGCCCTTGATGCGCGGGTTGTTTTTCAGGTGCAGATGGTGCAGTAACCCGTACATCACATGGTTACAGACAAACGTCCCGGCGGTTTGCGACACCGCCGCCGGAATGCCCGCCTCGCGCAGCCCCTCAACAATCGCCTTGATCGGCAGTTGCGAGAAGTACGCCGCCGGGCCGCCCGGCACAATCGGCTCATCAATCGGCTGCTGCCCCTGATTGTCCGGGATGCGGGCATCATCGACGTTGATCGCCACCCGTTCCAGGCTGATTTCCGCCCGGCCGCCCGCCTGCCCCACCGCCAGAATCAGCCGCGGCTGGGTGTCCGCTATCGCCGCCTCGAGCGCTTCCAGCGCATGGTGGAACACGCAAGGCAGTTGGCGCGCCACGATATGCACGCGGCCCAGCTCCATATCATGCAGCCGCTTCACCACCTCCCAGGAGGGGTTGATGCGCTCACCATCAAAGGGTTCAAACCCGGTAATCAATACAGTTTGCATCGTCTCATCTCCCCGCAGGCCCTGTTTTCAGCATAGCCAGTATGCTCATAAAAACATCAAAAAATAGAGCAGGAAAATATTCACCAACAGCAGTGCCAGCCCTGTCGGGATCTGTGCCTTGATCACCGCATTGCGGTCCGGCAACTCCAGCAGCGCGGCGGGCACAATGTTGAAGTTGGCCGCCATCGGCGTCATCAGGGTGCCGCAATAGCCGGAGAACATGCCGATCGCCGCCATCACCGCCGGGTTACCGCCCTGCTGCATCACCAGAATCGGGATGCCGATCCCGGCGGTCACGATCGGGAAGGCGGCAAAGGCGTTGCCCATCACCATCGTCAACAGCGCCATGCCGGCGGCATACACCGCCACCGCCACCAGCCGGTGGTTCACCGCCAGGTACTCCTGCGTCAGGTGGGAAATGGCGCTGCCGACCCCGGCCGAGGTAAACAGCAGCCCGAGCGTCGCGAGAATTTGCGGCAGGATAAACGCCCAGCCGATGGCATCCAGCAGGCGGCGCGTCTCCTGCACCGATTGCAGCGCCGAATCCCGCGTCATCCGCAGTGCCATCAGCAGGCCGACCACGCAGCCGACCAGCATTGAGAACAGCGTGTTGAGCGTCGGCGGGCTGCCGGCACCAAACACCGTGGCCGCCAGGCCGGGGATATTGTTGAACGCCAGCACGCCCAGCACCGTCACCACCGGGATCGCCAGCGCAGGCAGGAACAGCCGGTTGCCGAGCCGCCCTGCACTTTCGGCACGCGCTTTCTCACTGCGCTGGTGGTAACTGCCGAGGCGCACCCCGCCGCACCCGGCGATCAGCGCCATCAGCACCACTACCACGCCCACCGCAATGTTCAGCGTGCGCACGCCTTCTGCCCCGCCCTGCGCGGCGGCCCACTGCCCGGCCCAGTCACCCAGCAGGAAAATCAGGCCATACAGCCCCCAGAACAGCCCGGTAAACAGGCGGCGCGGGTTGGCGCGGTCACGCAGGGACATCACGCTGACAATCAGCAGCAAGACCCCGGCCAGCACATAGAGATAGTGTTGCTGGAACATTATTGGCCTCCTTTGCGTGACAGGGCCGCGCTGTTCAGGGCGGACAGCTCACGCCGGAGCTGCCGGTCAAGCCGGTTCAGGCGGAAGGCGTGGATCAGGAACGCGCACACCGCCGTCGGGATGCCCCACAACGCAATGTGCAGCGGCTCGGTCTGGATCCCGGCGGACTCCAGCATGAAATTATGCATAAAGATGATGGCCCCAAACGCGACAAAAATATCCTCGCCAAAGAACAGGCCGACGTTGTCGGTCGCCGCTGCCATCGCCCGCAGCCGGTGGCGGGTGGCTTCCGGCAGCTCACCGTGGCGCGCGGTGGCCGCCCCTTCGGTCATCGGTGCCAGCATCGGCCGTACCATCTGCGGGTGGCCGCCGAGGCTGGTCAGCCCCAGCGCCGCCGTCAGCTCACGTGCCAGCAGGTAGACCGTCAGCAGGCGCCCGGCGGTGGCGCTGTGGATGGTGGCGATAAACGCCTGCGCCCGCTCCTTCAGCCCGTGGCGCTCCAGCAGGCCGATCACCGCCAGCGGCAGCAGCAGGATCAGCGGCAGGGTGCGGGTGCTGAGAAAGCCCGACCCGAGTTTCTCCAGGATGGCGGCCACCGGCATCTGCGCCGCCAGCCCGGTGATAATACCGGCGACAATCACCACCAGCACCGCGTTAAAGCGCAATAAAAACCCAATGACGATGGCGGCAATGCCCACCAGCGGCCATAAGTTGACAGCCTCTTGCATAGTTCCTGCTCCCAAAGCGATCAGCACCGGGCAAGGCCCGGTGCGTAACATGCCCCAAACGGGCGAAAAAGGGGAAAAATCAGGCGGCGCGGATGGCGATCTGCCGCTGCTCAAAACTGCGGCGCAGCAGGCGGGCAAACGCCAGCGCGTGGGCGCCGTCGCCGTGCACACAGACGCTGTCCGCCTGCACCGGCACCGCCTGCCCGCTGCGGCTGATGACCTCGCCCCGCTCCACCATATGCAAGGTTTGCGCCAGCGCCTGCTCGTCACTCTCGATTAACGCATCCGGCTCACTGCGCGGCACCAGCGTGCCGTCATCCTGGTAGCGGCGGTCAGCAAACACTTCCTGGCGGGTTTGCAGCCCCAGCCGCTGGCCGGCGCGGATAAGCTCACTGCCCGCCAGCCCGACCAGCCGCAACGTGCCGTCCACCGCCAGGACGGCGCGGGCAATGGCATCCGCCAGCGCCGGGTCTTTCGCCGCCTGGTTGTAGAGCATCCCGTGCGGCTTCACATGCACCAGCGTGCCGCCCTCGGCACGGGCGATCGCCGCCAGTGCGCCGATCTGGTAGAGCACCTGCGCGTAGACCGTTTCCGGCGGCAGTTGCATCGCCGTGCGGCCGAAGTTTTCACGATCCGGGAAGCTGGGGTGTGCACCGATAGCGACGCCGAACTCACGCGCCCAGCGCACCGATTGCACCATGGTTTGCGCGTCCCCGGCGTGGAAACCGCAGGCGATATTGGCGGAGCTTACCAGTTGCAGCAGTTCACGATCGTTGGCGCAGCCCTCACCCAAATCCGCATTCAAATCAACGGCCATATAACCCCCGTGCCACTTGTTGCAGGAACCGGTCCTGATCGGCCTTGACCTGATGGGCCTCTTCCAGCGTGCATTTCACAAAATGGATCGGCTCGCCGAGCCGGATTTGCGCCAGGTGATAGAGATCCGCCTCGATGACGCAGGCGATCCGCGGGTAGCCGCCGGTGGTCTGCGCATCCGCCAGCAGCACGATCGGCTGGCCGTTGCCCGGCACCTGCACCACGCCCGGCAGCAAGCCGTGCGACAGCATGTCGCGGTCGGTGGTGCGTTCCAGCGCGTGGCCGTGCAGGCGGTAGCCCATACGGTTACTCTGCGGGCTGAGCTGCCAGGCAGTGCGCCAGAATGACTCGCGCGAAGCCGGGCTGAACTCCTGATACTCCGGCCCCGGCAGGGCGCGGATGCGGTTACTGAACAGCAGTTGTTTGATGCCGGTGGCGCGCTGCGGCAGGTTCTGCGGTTCGCCCAGCGGCAGCAGATCGCCCTCCTGCAAACGCCGCCCGTGGAAGCCGCCAATCCCGGCTTTCAGGTCAGTGCTGCGGGAGCCGAGCACCTCCGGCACATTGATGCCGCCGGAAATCGCCAGATAGCTGCGCATACCGCGTCTCGGCATCCCGAGCACCAGCCGCTGCCCCGGTTTGACCGGGTAACGCCAGCCGGTCCAGAGTTTCTGTCCGTCCAGTTCGGCGTCACAGCCGGCACCGGTCAGCGCTATCCAGCCGTCACGCAGGAATTCAGCGGTGAACTGCCCAAGGGTGATTTCGATCCCGGCGCTGTCGGGCGCGTTGCCCACCAGCATGTTCGCCAGTTGCAGCGCCGGTTGGTCCAGCGCGCCGGTCTGGCTGATGCCGAGGGCGCGGAAGCCGTGGCGGCCCAAATCCTGGACGGCGGCATACATCCCGGCACGGATAATTTTCAGCATACGCCCTCCTGTTGCGGCACAAAGCGCACGTTGTCACCGGGGCGCAGCAGGGTCGGCGGCATCTGGTCAGGCATAAACAGCGCCTGCGGCGTCAGGCCAATCAGTTGCCAGCCGCCGGGCGAGGCCAGCGGGTAGATGCCGGTCTGCGCCCCGGCAATGCCGACGGAACCGGCCGGCACCAGCAGGCGCGGCTCGCCGCGGCGCGGGGTCGCCAGGTGCTCCGGCATCCCGCCGAAATAGGAGAAGCCCGGCAGGAAGCCGAGGAAATAGACCACATAGTGGGCGGAAGCGTGGGCCTCAACCACCTGTTGCGGGGTCAGGCCGGTATGGCGCGCCACCACCTCCAGATCGGGGCCGTGGGTGCCGCCGTAGATCACCGGGATGTCGATGTCCCGCGCGTCGGGCACCAGCGCCTCGCTCTCTTCCCACCAGCGTTGCAGCCGCTCAATGGCATCCAGCGCCACCGTCTGCGGCTCGGCCAGAAAAATAGTGAGGTTATTCATGCCCGGCACCGCCTCGCGGACATCATCCCGGCCCCGTAACCGCTCCGCCAGCCCCCAGATCCGCTGCTGGCTTTGCAGCGTCACCGGCGGCTCCAGCTCGAGAACGACCGCGCGCTCCCCTAACAGATAACAACGTGCTCGCTGCACTTCCCGCCCCTTAGATAAAGAATAATTATCAATTAAACCCGCATCGTTATGCAGGAAAGCAGGGGGCGCTGTCAACCATCCGCCCCTTACCCTGTCGCCGCACCTGCTAGTATCAATAGCATAAGGTTGCCTGTTCTGCGCCGGTGAAGCAGCGCAGGGCCAGCCCACCGGCCGGCTTTTTTTACATGGATAAGGGAGATAGCGTGAAAAAAACCCTGAGTGTCTTTTTTCCCCTCTACACCACCACCCTGCTGATGCTGCTCGGCTCCGGCCTGCTGACCACTTACGTCTCCCTGCGGCTCACGGCCGTGCAGGTCAGCGGCGCATTGATTGGTGCCATCATCGCAGCCCACTACATTGGGCTGGTGATCGGCGGGAAGGTCGGCCATATGCTGATCGCCCGTGTCGGCCACATCCGCGCCTATGTCTCCTGTTCCGGCATCATCACCGCCGCGGTGCTCGGCCACGGCCTGACGGACATCATCCCGCTGTGGGTGGCGCTGCGGCTGGTTATTGGCCTGTGCATGATGTGCCAGTACATGGTGCTGGAGAGCTGGCTTAACGATCAGGCGGCCGCTGAGCAGCGCGGCACGGTATTCGGGTTTTATATGGCGGCCTCTTACCTCGGCATGGCCCTCGGCCAGGTGGTGCTGATGTTGCAGGATGGGCTGGGGATAAGCACGCTGCTGATTATCGCGCTCTGTTTTGCGCTGTGTCTGGTGCCGATTGCATTGACCACCCGCACCCACGCCGGGCACATGTCACCGGCACCGATGGAGCTGAAATTTTTCATCGGCGCGATCCCAAAAATCCTGGCGATTACCCTGGTGATTGGCATGGTGGTCGGCGCGTTTTACGGCATGGCACCGGTCTATACCAGCCAGCTGGATCTGTCGACCCGCCAGACCGGGCTGTTTATGGCGCTGGCGATTTTTGCCGGGCTGGTGGCGCAATTCCCGCTGAGCTGGCTCTCTGACCGCTACAACCGCACCCGGCTGATGCGCCTGTGCGCCCTGCTGCTGGCGGTGGCGGCGCTGCCGCTGGCAGTGTTGCCGCACCTGCCGTTCCCGCTGCTGCTGGCCATCGGTTTTGCGGTGAGCCTGATGCAGTTTTCGCTGTATCCGCTGGTGGTGGCGCTGGCCAATGACCTGATCGCGCCGGAGCGGCGGGTGTCGCTGTCTGCCTGTTTGCTGATGGCGTTTGGCGTGGGGGCCTGTGTGGGGCCGCTGCTGGTGGGCGCGCTGATGCAGCCGCTGGGGGCGAATAGCCTTTACGCCTTCTTTGCGGTATGCGCCGCCGGGATCGCCGCCCTGACGCGCACCCCGAAAGCCGCCGGGGAACCGGCGCAGGCGCAGGATGCCCCGGTGCCGCACACCGCCATGCCGGACAGCCTGACCAGTTCACCCCTCTCACCGGCGCTGAACCCGGCATTTGATGAGCAGCTGATTCAGGAAACGATGCCGGCCCCGGCTTCCGTGAATGATGACCCGTTAACGGCCGGTGAGGAGGAGAACGCGTTTCCGCCGCAGGGCGCGGACCCGGAGAGCGATACCGGCCTGCAACGGGCGTTTATTTTGCTGGAGGATGACGCCCCCCCAGGCGGGGCGGCGGAAGAGGACACGGCGCGGAAAAAAACCGGCTGAGCCGGGTTACGCCGGGTTATCAATATCAATAAAGGTGACGTCCAGCCCGTGCTCAGCGGCCAGCCACTCACCGAGGGCGCGCACGCCGCCGCGTTCGGTGGCGTGGTGCCCGGCGGCAAAGAAGTGCAGCCCCATTTCGCGGGCGATGTGGATGGTCTGCTCCGACACTTCCCCACTGATAAAGGCATCAACGCCGAACTCGGCCGCCTGCTGGATGAAGCCCTGCCCGCCGCCGCTGCACCAGGCCACGCGTTTGATGGTTTCCGGCGCGCCGATGTCGCTGTGCAGCACGCTGCGGCCGAGTTGCTGCTCAATCCGTTGGCGCAGCGCCTCGCCGGTGAGCGGGGTCGCCAGCTCGCCGAACGGCACCAGCGGCATCACCTCGCCCTGCACCTCAATGCCGAACGCCTGCGCCAGTTGCGCGTTGTTGCCCAGCTCCGGGTGGGCGTCCAGCGGCAGGTGGTAGCCATAGAGGTTGATGTCATGGGTCAGCAGGGTTTTCAGCCGGTTACGCTTCATGCCGCGCACCGCCACCGGCTCGTTTTTCCAGAAATAGCCGTGGTGAACCACAATCGCATCCGCCTGATGCGCCACGGCGGCATCCAGCAGTGCCTGGCTGGCGGTGACGCCGGTCACGATACGCCGCACCTCGTCGCGCCCCTCGACCTGCAACCCGTTGGGCGCGTAATCTTTGAAGTCGTTGACGTTAAGTTTCTGGTTAATCAGGCGTTCAAGCTCGGTATTGCGCATGGTGTGTTCTCTTAATCGGTAAGTCAGGCTCACAGGGTAATGTGTTCGCCCTGTTGCATAAAGATGAAGTTAACGCCGAGGCGGTTACCGGCCTCAAGCTGTTGTTTCACCTCGGCCGGGACATCTTTGCCCGCCTGTAATGAGGGTTTGATGTGGGTGACCAGCACCGGCAGGCCGCGCAGCGCCTGATCGCCGCCGCTCAGGGCGGCGAGTTTGTCCAGTTCGCCGAGCAGCAGGGCCGGGGTCAGGTGGCCGAACAGCCGGTTGGCCGGCTGGTCGTTGGCGTAGGAACTTTCAATCAGGATGCCCTTCAGCTGATGCGCCTGCACCAGCGGCGCCAGCACCTGCCAGGCGGCCTGCAGGTGTCTGGATTTCTCATTGGCATCGCTGCCGGTATCGCCGAAATAGGCAAACGCCTCATCACCGCGGCTCACCAGCAACATCGATGAGGCGCTGCTGTCATGGCTCAGCGGGGTGATCACGCCGCTGAGGCCGGTGTCACCCAGCGTGACGCGCTGCCCCAGCGGCGGCGTATTGATGCGGTACGTGCCGAGCCGGGTGCCGTTGCCGCTGTCACTGAAATTGGGCCAGCTTTTCCAGTTGAAATAGTGGGTGCGCAGGGTGTTGGCGGTGTCGGCGGTGGTGTAGATCGGTTTGCGGCTGTCGTCCGGCGCGGCCAGCAACAGCCCGGCGAGGTGGTCAAGGTGGCCGTGGCTGAGGAAATAGGCCCCAATCAGCTCGCGCAGCACGTAGCCCTGCGGCGTCAGCGGCGCGGCCTTCTCCGGCGTGGCCTGCGGGAAGCTGCCTTTCGCCAGCGCCTGGGCGATGCCCGGCAGCAGCGTGCCGGCATCCAGCGCCAGATAGCGGCTGTTTTCGCCGTTTTTGATCAGATAGGCGCTGAGGTTGCCCTCTTCCAGCCCGCCGCGCACCCCCAGCGCCACGATGTCAAAGTCAGCGGCGGCCGCCGCTGACCAGAGCGCCAGCAGCGCCGCCATTACCCGTATGCTTCTGCCCATTGCGTGCTCCGTGCTGATTAATAAGGGTCGTCAGCCTCCTGGGCGCGGGCGTGGCGCCGGGCATCCTCAAACGCCTCCAGCGTCTCCCGCCGTGCGGTGGCGTGGTCAACCTGTGGTGCCGGATAGTCTAGCACGCGCCGCTGCTGTTCGGCCCAGCGATGCGGGTGGTGAATGGCACTGTCCGGCACGGCGGCCAGCTCCGGCAGCCAGCGGCGGATAAAGTCGCCCTGCTTGTCGTAACGCTCGCCCTGGGTGGTCGGGTTGAAGATGCGGAAATAGGGTGTGGCGTCAGTGCCGGTGGAGGCCGCCCACTGCCAGCCGCCGTTATTCGCCGCGTAGTCGCCGTCGATCAGTTGCGTCATGAAATAGCGTTCGCCTTCGCGCCAGTCAATGCGCAGATCTTTCACCAGGTAGCTGGCGGTGATCATCCGCAGCCGGTTGTGCATCCAGCCGGTCTGGTTCATCTGCCGCATCGCCGCGTCCACAATCGGGTAACCGGTGCGCCCCTGTTTCCACGCCTCGAACGCCTCACCCGGCGCACGCCACGGCACAAAGCGCGTCCAGCGGATAAACGGCTGGTGCTTGCAGAGCATCGGCCAGGCCACCAGCAGATGGCGGTAAAAATCGCGCCAGACCAGCTCATTCAGCCAGCCAAAGGCGCCGCTGTCGCGCCGCTCCAGCAGCCCAGGGCACTCTGCCTGCAGGCGGTTGAAACACTGGCGCGGCGAGAGCGCGCCGATCGCCAGATACGGGGAGAGCTGGCTGGTGCCGCTGAGGGCGGGCAGATCGCGTTGGCGCACGTAGTCCGGCACCTGTTCACGGCAGAAGGCGCGCAACCGCGCCAGCGCCGCCTCTTCGCCCGCCGGAAAGTGCGCCTCATCCACCGCCTGTTGCGGGTAGTCAAACGGTGCCAGCCGGTGCCGGGTGACGTGGCCCTGATCGCGCGGGCGCGGCGCAGGCAGTGAACGGGTGTCGGAGGCCGTCAGGCGGCGCAGAAAGGCATTACGGAACGGCGTGTAAACCTTGTACATCTCACCGCTGCCGGTGGTCACGCTGCCCGGCGGCAGCAACAGGCTGTCATCAAACGCCCGGCAGTGCACCTGCCCGGCCAGCGCCTGCTCCAGCGCCGCATCACGCTGTTGCTCATTCAGTTCATACTGGCGGTTATAGAACAGCTGGTCGATGCGCTGCTCACGGCAGAACGCCACCAGCCAGGCGTTGGCGGCGGCGAAATCCTCACACTGGTGGTAACAGAGTTCGATGCCTTTGGCCGCCAGCGCAGCCTGCAGATGGTGGAGGGTCTGGTAAATAAAGGTGGCCTGACGCGGGGCCATGTTGTGTGCGGCCCACTGGCCGGGGGTGGCGATAAACAGCGCCAGCACACGTGCTGACGGATCTTCGCAGGCGGCGTGCAGCGCCCGGTTATCAATGGTACGCAGATCGTTCCTGAACCAGACCAGATGGGTGGCCATAAAAAATCCTGTGAATCATGAAAACAGGGGCGGCACGGTGGCCGCCCCAGACAGTGGCTGTTGCTCAGGGCACGCTTAGTGGCCGTAGCGCAGGCAAAGTGCTTCGGGGTAAGGCTCGAAGTAGCGCTGCTGTTGCAGGTAGTCGTCGGGGAATTCCGCCATGTAGTGCTTGAGCAGCGTGATCGGTGCCAGCAGCGGCTGCACGCCCTGCCGGTAACGGTCGATCAGCTGGGTCAGTTCCTGGCGTTGCGACGGGTTGAGCTGTTTGCGGAAGTAGCCCTGCACATGCATCAGCACGTTGGTGTGGTTGCGGCGCGTCGCTTTGTGGGACATCAGCGCCATCAGGCGGCTGCGGTACTCAATGGCGAACGCATCCAGCGACTCCCACTGATCCATCGCGGCGACAAAGCGCCCCAGCTCGCGGTACTCCGGCTGGGAGTGCGCCAGCAGCGAGAGTTTATAGCGGCTGTGGAACGCCATCAGCCCGCCGCGCGTCAGCCCCTGCTTCCACAGCGCATTGAGTTCATACAGCGTAAACACCCGCTCGACGAAGTTCTCCCGCAGCATCGGGTCATGCAGGCGGCCATCTTCCTCGACCGGCAACCACGGGTAACGTTTCATCAGTTCGGCGGTATAGAGGCCGACGCCGCTTTTACGCGCGTCTTTGCCGTTGGCGCTGTACACACGCACCCGCTCCATGCCGCAACTGGGCGATTTGGCGCAGACGATATACCCGCACAGGTGGCCGAGCGAGCTGACGCGCTCCGCCGACCAGCGCTGCATGGCGTCAGTAACGTCCACCGAGGCGTCATTGCTGTAACGCATCGCGATGCGTTCATCCGTTTTGACCAGCCGCAGCGCCGGGCGCGGCGTCGGCAGGCCGATGGCCATTTCCGGGCAGATTGGCTCAAAACGCACGTAAGGGGCTAATTGTTCGACGGCAAACCCGAACCGCTTATGCCCACCATCAAAACGGACATTCTCGCCTAACAGGCAGGCGCTGATTCCAATGGGAATTTTTTCACTCACGGCAACTCCCGGATGTTGTTGATGATGAATTAAGTGTAGAAGACGGGCACCCAAACCGCGTACCCAGGGAGAAGTAATTTATACAAATAGAGAAATTTGTACAGGTTAGCGCGCAAAAAATTATCAGGCGAAGGGGTTTGCCGGTCAGCCGCCGCTGGGGCGGCGGCCGTTATTGATAGGAGAGCGTGAATACACCGGTAGCCTGGAAAGGCCCGGCTTTGCGTGCTTTACCGTCTGCCCGCAACTCTGCCGTATAATTGAGTTTTACCGTGCCGGCCATCTCCAAGCCATTGATGACAGACGAGGAGTTGAGGTCATTCGGGCGCAGCGTGTTGTTGTTAACATCACGGATTTGCACCCCGAGGCCCTCCGCATAGCCAGGCTGCCCCATCCACGCGTTAGCCATCATGTTGCCATCCTCACTGGCAAACAGCGTGGTGAGTTTGGCGGTCACGCTGTTCACCAGTGAGCAGCCACTCAGGGTGATGCTGAACGGTTTTACCGGTACGCGCCCGCCCCCGAGGTCGTTGATATTGACGTCACCAAAATCCACCGTGCTGTTGCTGACATCTGCCACCGCGCTGGTACAGGTGGGCGCGGAGATAGGGATGGCGAAACTGCCTTTTTCGATATTGAGTGTGATGACAGGTTGTCCACTAGTATCCCCCAGGCGATAATCGCCCAGCTTGGTGGTGTATAGGGGCTGCACCCGGCTTATCCCATTATTGCCCCGGTAATCGGCATCCTGATAGATGTCGATGTAGACACGCCACTTCTCTCCATCCAGCTTGCCGTTCTCGCTATCCATTTCGCCCGGCATATATACCACGGTTTTCCATTCGCTTTGGGGCGGCAAGTAACCATCCACTTCTGAGGTGGTGTTGGGCATCATATGCACGTTGTAAACAATGCCGGGAATATTGGTTTTAAATTGCACGCCATCGACGCCGGGTAACCCTTTGACGTCCTGAAGATTAGAGCGGGCGTGTAAATTCTGCCCGTCAGGCCCAGTGCTACATCCGGATACAATGCCGTCGCCGTCATACGCCAGCATATTTTTTCTTAGCAATTTCGGCTCCGTGACAGTGCCGGTTATTGGCAACGGTGTGATTGTTCCGGTAAGCAAAACAAAAGTGCCCGATGATTTGAAATTGCACTCCCGCCCCGCCCACGCCGCCGCTGGCAGCAGCGGCAACAGTGCCATCACACAGGCCCGGTAGGTAAACCGCTTCATCTTGTTTTCCTTTTAGTCATAGGTCACATCCACCCGCACCCGGCTGGTGACCAGGCCACTGGTGGCCGGCCCTGTGCCCTGATAACGCACCGTGAACGGGTAATCCTTGAGCAGGTTGCCGTCAGCCGGGAACACCACGTCCGAACTGCCGTCAGCGTTCAACACATTGGTGCCGTGCTCGCGGGAGAAGATCACGATGCCCACCCCCTGTGCGCCGCCGTCAGCAGGTGGGATTTCATTCAGAAACACCTGGTTTTGCACCGGCAGCGCATAGGGGCTGAAAGCAAAGTGCAGGCCGGTGGCGGCGGCGCCCCCGGCATTTTCCATGCAGTCGGTCACCGTGATATGAAACGCTTCCCCGCCGGTATTGTCAGTGGGGCTGACCCGCGGGTTGCCGTCGCCGTCCACCAGTGCCGCACGATGGATGACCGGCAGCCGCATGTAACCCTCATTGTCCAGGCTTATCGTGCAGGTGTTATCGCGTATCTGGGCGGTAATGGTCAGATCCGTGCTGTTCCCGTCGCCGGCAAAGGCGCCGGAAACGTTAAGGGTGACCAACAGCACCAGCCGGCATACAGAAAAGAGAGGTCGTTTCACGTCATGGCTCACTATGCTGGTTAGCGTGAATTATTCATACGTCACGGCAAAGGTGAGAGGGATGGTGGTATCCCCTGCGGTCACATTGTTAATTGAGCGCTGATAGGCGATCACCATACGGGCGTTCATGTCCACTGAGGCACCGCCGCTGGTGATGCTCACGTTTTGCGGCGGCGGGTTGCTGCACACCAACGCGGTGCCGTTGTCCGCTTCGCCTTTCCACAGCTCAACCGCAACCGCCGTCGCTGTACCGGTACCGGTGAACGACGGGCCATCGGCGCTCGGGCCGGAGCAGCCGGAACCCGCACTTTTCGTCGCGCTATAGTTCGCTTTCACCACACCGCTGCAATTGCTGAAGACCAGCTTGAACGGCTCCACCCGGCTTTTGTTCACCAGATCAGATTTATAGACATTGCCGAAGTTAAGCTCGTTGATGACGGTGCCTGCGCCGTTCTGGATTTGCGCGGCGCAGGTGCCGGCCTCAATCACGGATTCAAAGGTCATTGTGACGCTGTCGGTGCCTGCCAGGGCGGGCGCGGCGATACCCAGGCAGAAGATCCCTGCGCTGACGGTCATGCTGATGTTTTTCATAGTCTCTCCCGTGACATTATTCATAAGTAAACGCAAAGGTCGCCAGCGCGCTGAATTGGCCGGTCGTCGCCATGTTGGCCTGCGTTTCCGTCAGGCGGGCGGTGAGGTTCACCTTTTTGTCCTGCTTAATTTCCGTCTCCGTCCAGACCAGGCGCTCCGCATCCGTGGTGGAGTTAATTTTGAACGGTTTGTCCGGGGCGCTGGTGCGGGCGATGCTCACGCCGATAAATTGCGCGCCGCCATCCCCCTGCGCGATGTTGTTTTTAATGCCGGTCGGGATCTCACTGACTGACCCGTTTACCGAGGTTTTCAGTTTTTGCAGGCTGCCGGGGCATTCCACAATATCCAGCGAGAAGGCCGCCGTCGTCGTCACTTGATCGCCCGCGATCAGTTTATCCAGCCCTACTTTGCCGCCAACACCGATTTTCAGGGTATTGTTCTGCCCATCACCGGTGCCGCCGGTCACTTTCATGGTACAGGTGGTCTCTACAATGTTGGCTTTGAACACTATCGGCACATCCTGAGCCTGTGCCAGGCCACCGGTAAACAGCAGCGCCAGGGGCACTGCCCGGCACGCCATGCTTAGTTTCTTCATTCTCATCCTTCCTTTTTGCTGGTTTTTCATTTCACTACGTTCTAATAGCCAGAGGGTGACGTCGCTGTCAGGGGGGACCTCCTGTCTCCATCACTGTTTGGCGTCTGCGACGCGGCCCGCCTCCATCACACAGGGCTGCTCGCCAAGGGAGAGGCTGCCCGCCAGCACCGGCGCTTCCGGTGTGATGCGGTAGTCCACCCGGCAGCGCTGGTCTGCCCCGCTGCCCCAGGCCACCTGCAATACGCCGCTGTCCGGGATGCCGCGCACAAAGGCTTGCCCCGCCTGCCCGACCACGCCCACCGAGCGGCCGTCAAGCAGCACGTCTGCCGCCAGAGGGATAAAGCCCTGGTCGCTGCGTGTCAGGGACAGCAGCACCGAGCGTTCGTCATCGGTTTCAAAGTTGACTTTCACCACCGCCCCACCCGCCGGGATGGCCAGGGTGCTGGTGTTTTTGATCTCCACATCCTGCGTCAGAGTGCCGATGTCCAGTGCCACCGTGTTTTCGCGGTAGGCCGTCAGGCCGGTGTTCACCGCGTAACCGTCGCTATTGATGCGCCCCATTGAGGCCACGCCCGCCCCTTCTGCACCTTTGGCATACACCAGCGCCAGGGTTTCGCTGTCACTGATGCTGTTCGGGGCCAGCGTGATGCCGTCACCGTGCAGCAGCAGGCCGCCGCTGTAGCTCAGGGAGTACTGGCGGTCCGCCTCATCCGACACGGACACCGAGGCGCTGACCGGGCCATAGGCACTGTTGTAAGTGCCGTACCCGCTGAGATCCGCCAGGGACTGCTCATCAGTGCGGTTGTAACTGGTGCTGATGCTGTAGTTGACGCGGTCATCCTCACTGCTGCCGTTAGCCGACACGCTGGTATTGCTGTTGCCGTCACTGTCGACGTTCATGCCCATATTCAGGTTGGAGAATCCGCCCGGTGCTTTGCGGCTCTGGGTAAAGTTTTCCAGCGGCAGCGTCAGGTTGAGGTAGATGCTGTCATCTTTGACGCCCAGTTCATCGTAGGTGCGCTGCACAGAGAGGCTGTAGCTGCCCCAGCGGAAGCTGTTGCTGTAACCGGCAGAGAACTGCGAGGTCGGTTCATCTTTCGCGCCCCAGTAATCCTCCCAACTGCCGGTGAGGTAGAGCGAGCCGTAATCGCTGTCATTGATGCGTACCGGCTGGCTGATGTTGAGCTGGACCTGGTTTTTCATCCGCTGGTACTGGTTGTAGTCCCCCTCATCATCACTGCCGCCATGCAGCGAGGCGGCGTCAGCGAGGGTCATGTAGTGCTCGGTGGAGAAGCGGTAGGCGGCAAAGTTAAACGAGGTGTCGGTGCTGCTGAGGGTTTTGTTGTACGACAGGCGGTAGCTCTGCCCCTGTAACATCTCGTCGGCCACTTCCGGGTCATTCAGGTAGGAGTGGGTCACGTCAAAGGCGATCGCCCCGAAACGGGTGTTCATCGCCACCCCCAGCAGGCCGGAGACGTAGCCGATGTCCAGGTACTCCACCCCGGCATAGCCGGTAAAGGTGTTGTTGAAGCCGTAGTAGCCGTTGGCAGCCATGACCCACGGGCGCGTGGTCAGGTCGCCCTCATTGTACTGGCCGAGGCCGACATCCCAGCGGGAGGCCCCCGGCCGCAGCATCTGGGTCACGGAGGCATAAGGGATTGAGAAGCTGTTTTTGCTGCCGTCCGCCTCTTCAACCGTCACGTCCAGATCCTGCCCGTAACTCACGGTGGAGAGGTCAGTCAGTTCAAAGGCACCGGGCGGCACCGTGGTTTCATACACCTTGTTGCCGTCCTGCATGACGGTGACTTTGGCGTTGGTCCGAGCCACGCCGCGCACCACCGGGGTAAAGCTGGAGAGGCCGCGCGGCTGCATACGGTCATCGTTGTAAAGGCGGATGCCGCGCAGGTTCACCGAGTCGAAGGTGTCGCCGCGGGTGTAGGAATCACCCACCAGAAATTGTGCCTTCAGGCTGGGGATGTCCCGTTGCAGGTAGATGTCGTGGCTGTCGTAGTCGGTGCCGCTGTCACTGTCCCAGTCCAGATTGCCCCTGGCCCGGAAACGCCACGCGCCGAGGTTGCCGCCGAAACGCAACCCGGCATAGGCAGATTCACTGCGGTCATGGTCATTGACGCTCTGGTAACCATTCAGGTCATAGGAGAGCATCGCGGCCGGGATGCCGTAATCCCACAGGGCCGGGTCAACATAGCCTGCCGGTTGTTGCAGCACGTAAACCTGCGGCAGGCTGACGTCCAGCACCTGAGCGGAGGGGTCGTAATTCAGCTGTGCCGTGCTGTAGTAGCGGTTCAGGTCCAGGCAGCGCTGCTCCAGCGGTTCGGCGCTTTTTTCCGCCTCCAGTGCCGGCAATAATTCTTCCGTTTTGATGCCCAGTTGCATCAGTTGGCGCAGGGTCAGGCAGGGTGTCGCCACCGGCGTGCCGTTCTCAAGGAAGGTCACGTCGCCGTTGACTTTAGGCACGCCGTTCAGCTGAATCGTCACCGGATAGGTACCGGGCAACACGGGGTTTCCGCGCGCGAAACGCCCCAGTTCGATCGGTGAACCGGTGCTGAAAAGAAACTGCTCATTGAATTCAATGTCGGCTGCGGCATAACTGTGCCTGGCACCTATCAGGCAAGCCACCCAGACACCGGCAGATAAGAGGCGAGAGAATTGTTTTGCTGACACAGTGACACCCGTCCTTGCCTGAAAGATCCCCTGTTAGACAGGGCGTTACAGTTGGCTTTCGTACTGATTTAACCCACCGAAGTCATTGATGGTGTTGAATTTCACGACACCTTTTCCGGGAGCAGGCGACCCTTTTACCGTGGCGCTGAGGCTGGAGAACGGCGCAATCTGCGACAGCTCAAGCGGGTATGTCTTGCCGTTCTGCACAAATTCACCGCTGTGCAACACCACGTAGTAAGGGGAGTCATTGCGGATGGTCGCTTTTGCCTTGCCGCCGCTGTTTTCCAGCGACCACTTGAGGCTTTCAGCCGCCGCGGCCGCAGACCCTTTCAGCCCTTCAGGGCGGAAAAAGAGCTTAATGCGGGTACGGAAGGCGAGTTGCAGCAGGCTCTGTTTCTCGTCCGCGCTGGGTTTCGGCGGCACTTCCAGCACGTTGAACCAGTAGAGTGTTTCCCTGTCCTGCGCGACCGGCTGGCCCAAGTAGGTGATGCGCACCGTCTGCCCTTTGCCCGGATCAAGGCGCGACACCGGCGGGGTAACGACAAACGGCAGTTTCAGCGCCTGCGGGTTGGCGTCTTCGCGGCCGTCATCCAGCCAGACCTGCGCCAGCAGCGGGTTGACGCCCTTATTGGTCAGGTTGACCGTGACATTTTTTGCCGGTTGGGCATACACAACCCGGGTGCTGGATAAGACGATATCGGCCTGCGCGCTGTAGCTTGCCGTCAGGGCAACCGCAAACAGTGCGGCGGCGGCGGCCGGGGTGGGAGTAAAAGAAAACATAAGTGTCCTGTAAATGAATAATGAACATCCCCGCCGCCCGGCAGGCGGCGGGGCCAACCGGTTATGGTTTATTCATAACTCATGGTGAAGGTGGTGTTGCTGCTCACCTTCCCGGCGACGATGTCGTTCGTGGTTTCGTTGTAGTCTGCGCTCGGCACGTAAGAGACCATAAAGGCCAGCGAGCCCTCGCCTGAGGAAATATCCGCAACCTGGGTGGCGTTCATGTCACCAATTTTGATCTGGGATTGATCGGCAGATGTGTTGTTAAACAACGCCAGGCTGACGTTCTGCGCCGCGCCTGCTACCGTTGGGTCTGGTTTCAGCGTGCCGTTAGACAGCTCGGCGAATTGCTGAGAGGTGAAGGTGACACTGGCTTTTTCATAGGCACCCGCCGGGCATTCGGTGAGTTTCAATTCAAACTCTTTGGCACCCACGCCGCGCGTGTCCAGCGAGGCGCCTTTCACGTCTGCCTTTTGCACCACCGGCAGGCTGATGGTGACATTATTCGCTTCAACGCCGTTATTGGTGGTGATTTTGCAGGTGGTATCCGTGACAGCGCCGTCAAAGGTGATAAGCCCTACGGCATTATCCGCGTAGGCAGAGGAAGCGCCGAAAGCCAGTGCCAGTGCAGAGACTGCAAGCATATGTTTTTTCATTTTCATGTCCGTTTAAAAAATGGGATAAGCGAATTCGGGGGAAATACTTAAGGTTCGGAGGAAAGAACCTTAAACTTCAGGAAAAAACCTTAAGATTTGGGAAAAAATCTTAGGAAAATTTCCCAATTCCGGCCTCATTATCCTTTTAAAGGGCACATGAACAATCGGCCATTAATAAATAATCAATTAACTATTATTTAATAGTTAATTTCCCCTGCTAATTATGAAAAATATAATCAGCAAAGATTGAATCCATTCCTTTTTATTTATTCATTACTCAACAAACCTATTACCCCTTGCCTTACCCCCTCACCGGACAGCAAGTATTTTTACTTTTTTTTTACACCCCGCCCTCCGCTTTTTTCAGCTTCTTTGCCCCGCGCGCTTTACGCTGCCCTTCGTCCCACATTGGAAAAAATTCCCTTTTTTTACAGGAGAGAAACATGAGTTTCGGCGTAATCGCGGGTGCAGTACTGGTGCTGTTGCTGCTGGCCTACCTGATCTATGCCCTGCTCCGGGCGGAGGCATTTTGATGACCGCTCAGGGCGCAGGATTGATTGCCGGTTTTATGCTGGTGCTGTTGTTGCTGGCGCGTCCGCTCGGCAGCGGGCTGGCACGGCTGATTGAAGGTACGCCGCGGCCGGGGTGGCAACACCTGGAAAACGGCGTGTGGCGGCTGGCCGGTATCCGGCCGGAGGAGATGAACTGGGTACAGTACCTGCTGGCGCTGCTCGGCTTTAACCTGCTGGGGCTGGTGCTGCTGCTGGCGCTGCTGCTCGGGCAGGGGGCGCTGCCGCTGAACCCGCAACAGTTGCCGGGGCTGCCGTGGGATCTGGCGCTGAACACCGCCGTCAGCTTTGTCACCAATACCAACTGGCAGGCGTACAGCGGCGAAAGCACGCTGAGCTACTTCAGCCAGATGGCCGGGCTGGGGGTGCAGAACTTTCTGTCCGCTGCCACCGGCATCGCCGTGGCGTTCGCGCTGATCCGGGCCTTTGCCCGTCCCGCTGCCGCCACGCTCGGCAATGCGTGGGTTGACCTCACGCGCATCACCCTTTACGTGCTGCTGCCGCTCTCATTGCTGATGGCGCTGTTCCTGGTGAGCCAGGGAGTATTGCAGAACCTCGCGCCTTACCAGCATGTCGCGACGCTGGAGGGCGGTGCGCAACTGCTGCCGATGGGGCCGGTGGCCTCGCAGGAAGCGATCAAAATGCTCGGCACCAACGGCGGCGGCTTCTTTGGGGCCAACTCTGCCCACCCGTTTGAGAACCCGACCGCGCTGAGCAACCTGGTGCAGATGCTGGCGATTTTCCTGATCCCGTGCGCGCTCTGTTTCGCCTTTGGCGAAGCAGTGGGCGACCGCCGCCAGGGCAACGCGCTGGTGTGGGCGATGTCGCTGATTTTCGTGGTCTGCGTGATCGTGGTGATGTATGCCGAACTGGCCGGTAACCCGCACTTTACCGCGCTGGGCGCGGACAGCACCGCCAATATGGAGGGCAAAGAGACGCGCTTCGGCATTCTCGCCTCGTCACTGTTTGCGGTGGTGACCACCGCCGCCTCGTGTGGGGCGGTCAATGCGATGCATGACTCCTTTACCGCGCTGGGCGGGCTGGTGCCGATGTGGCTGATGCAGATTGGCGAGGTGGTGTTCGGCGGCGTCGGCTCCGGCCTCTACGGCATGCTGCTGTTTGTGCTGCTGACGGTGTTTATCGCCGGGCTGATGATTGGCCGTACGCCGGAGTACCTCGGCAAGAAGATCGACGTGCGCGAGATGAAAATGACCGCGCTGGCGATTCTGGTCACCCCGGCGCTGGTGCTGCTCGGCACCGCGCTGGCGCTGGTTACCGAAAGCGGCCGGGCGGGCATCCTGAACCCCGGCGCGCACGGCTTCAGTGAAGTGCTCTACGCCCTGTCGTCGGCTGCCAATAACAACGGCAGCGCCTTTGCCGGGCTGAGCGTCAACACGCCGTTCTATAACCTGTTGCTGGCGGTGGCGATGTTCCTTGGCCGCTTCGGCGTGATCCTGCCGGTGATGGCGATTGCCGGGTCACTGGTGGCGAAAAAACGCCAGCCTGCCGGGCCGGGTACGCTGCCCACCGCCGGGCCGCTGTTTATCGGCCTGCTGGTCGGCACTGTGCTGCTGGTCGGCGCCCTGACCTTTATCCCTGCCCTGGCGCTTGGCCCGGTGGCGGAACACCTGCTTATGATAACGGCCCCGCTGCACGCGGCGGCTCACTGAGAACGGCGGAGAACTGACGCAATGACCCGTAAACATTCTGCGCTGCGTGACCCGGCGCTGCTGCGCGCTGCCCTGCCGGACGCCCTGAAGAAACTCGACCCGCGCACCCAGTGGCGCAACCCGGTGATGTTCGTGGTGTGGCTCGGCAGTGTGCTGACCACGCTTATCTGGCTCGAAGGGCTGGTGAACCAGCGCGGTGACAGCGCCTTTACCGGCGGCATCGCCCTGTGGCTCTGGTTTACCGTGCTGTTCGCCAACCTGGCGGAAGCGCTGGCTGAAGGGCGCAGCAAGGCCCAGGCCGCCAGCCTGAAAGGGGTGAAAAAGAGTAACTGGGCGAAAAAACTCAGTGCCCCGCAACCGGATGCCGCCCAGGAGAGAGTCACCGCCGAAAGCCTGCGCAAAGGCGACTGGGTGCTGGTGGAAGCCGGCGATACCATCCCGTGTGACGGCGAAGTGCTGGAGGGCGGTGCCTCGGTGGATGAGAGCGCCATCACCGGTGAGTCTGCCCCGGTGATCCGTGAGTCAGGCGGGGATTTCGCCTCCGTGACCGGCGGCACACGGCTGCTCTCAGACTGGCTGGTGATCACCTGTAGCGCCAACCCCGGCGATACCTTCCTTGACCGGATGATCGCGATGGTGGAAGGGGCGAAACGGCGCAAAACGCCCAACGAGATCGCCCTGACCATTTTGCTGATTGCGCTGACGATTGTGTTCCTGCTGGCGACAGCCACCCTCTACCCGTTCTCCGTGTTCAGCGTGATGGCCGGGCAAGCCGGGACGCCTATCACCGTCACGGTGCTGGTGGCGCTGCTGGTCTGCCTGATCCCGACCACCATCGGCGGGCTGCTGTCCGCGATTGGCGTGGCCGGGATGAGCCGGATGCTGGGCGCGAATGTGATCGCCACCAGCGGCCGCGCGGTGGAAGCCGCCGGGGATGTGGATGTGCTGCTGCTCGACAAAACCGGCACCATCACCCTCGGCAACCGCCAGGCCTCGGATTTCCTGCCGGCACCGGGCGTGAGCGAGCAGGATCTGGCGGACGCGGCGCAACTCGCCTCGCTGGCGGATGAGACGCCGGAAGGGCGCAGCATCGTGGTGCTGGCGAAACAGCGCTTTAACCTGCGCGAGCGCTCACTCGCCACCCTGAACGCCAGCTTTGTGCCCTTCTCCGCCCAGACGCGGATGAGCGGCGTGAATATCGGCGAACGCTCGGTGCGCAAAGGCGCGGTGGACGCCATCCGCCGCCATGTCGAGGCCAACGGCGGCAGCTTCCCGACAGCGGTCAACACGCTGGTGGAGGGCGTGGCGCGCCAGGGCGGCACGCCGCTGGTGGTGGCGGACGGCAACCAGGTGCTCGGCGTGGTGGCGCTGAAAGACATCGTAAAAGGCGGCATCCGCGAGCGTTTCGCCCAGTTGCGCAAAATGGGCATCAAAACCGTGATGATCACCGGTGATAACCCGCTGACCGCCGCGGCGATTGCCGCCGAAGCCGGGGTGGATGATTTTCTCTCCGAGGCCACGCCGGAAGCCAAGCTGGCGCTGATCCGCCAGTATCAGGCTGAAGGCCGGCTGGTGGCGATGACCGGCGACGGCACCAACGACGCCCCGGCGCTGGCGCAGGCTGATGTGGCGGTGGCGATGAACTCCGGCACCCAGGCGGCGAAAGAGGCAGGCAACATGGTAGACCTCGACTCCAACCCCACCAAACTGATCGAAGTGGTGCACATCGGCAAACAGATGCTGATGACGCGCGGCTCGCTGACCACCTTCAGCATCGCCAACGATGTGGCGAAATATTTCGCCATCATCCCGGCCGCGTTTGCCGCCACTTACCCGCAGCTCAACGCGCTGAACGTGATGCACCTGCACTCACCTGCGTCCGCCATTATGTCGGCGGTGATTTTCAACGCGCTGGTGATTGTGTTTTTAATCCCGCTGGCGTTGAAGGGCGTGCACTACAGCGCGATGGGCGCGGCGGCGCTGCTGCGGCGCAACCTGTGGATCTACGGGCTGGGCGGGCTGCTGGTGCCGTTTGCCGGCATCAAACTGATTGACCTGCTGCTGACCCTGCTGGGCATGGCGTAAATAAGGAGAGTTCCGATGATGATGTTACGCCCGATGATTGTGGTATTACTGCTGCTCAGTGTGCTGACCGGCATCGCTTACCCGCTGCTGACCAATGCGCTGTCCGCGTTGCTGTTCAATGCGCAGGCCAACGGCTCGTTGCTCTACCGTGACCAACAGGCGGTGGGGTCTTCGCTGATTGGCCAGAATTTTACCCGCGGTGACTATTTCTGGGGCCGCCCTTCCGCCACCTCCCCGACGCCTTATGCTACGCTGGCGTCGGCGGGCAGTAACCTGGCGGGCAGTAACCCGGCGCTGGATCAGGCGGTGGCGGCACGCATCACCGCATTACGCGCCGCCAACCCGGAAAGCCCGGCCCGCGTGCCGGTGGAGCTGGTGACGGCTTCCGGCAGCGGGCTGGACCCGCAGATCTCCCCAGCAGCGGCGCGCTGGCAGATCCCGCGTATTGCCCGTGCGCGCGGGGTCCCGGCGGAGACGCTGGAAACCCTGATCGCCGCGCATACTGAGACCCCGTTCCCGGCGTTTATCGGCGCGCCGGGGGTGAATGTGCTGCAACTGAACCGCGCCCTGGATGCGCTCAACAAGGATAAGTCATAGTGAATGAGGTGCCTGCGCGCCCCGACCCGGATGCCCTGCTGGCGCTGGCCAATGCCCGCCCGCGCGGCCAGCTGAAAATTTTCTTTGGTGCCTGCGCCGGGGTGGGGAAAACCTACGCCATGTTGCAGGAGGCGCAGCGGCTGCACGCCGCCGGGCTGGATGTGCTGATAGGCGTCGTGGAAACCCACGGCCGCCGGGAGACCGAAGCGCTGCTGGCGGGCATCCCGGTGCTGCCGCTGCGGCGCATTACCCACCGGGGCCGCCCGCTGCCGGAATTTGACCTGGATGCCGCACTGGCACGCCGCCCGGCGCTGATCCTGATGGATGAGCTGGCGCACAGCAACGTCGACGGCTCCCGCCACCCGAAACGCTGGCAGGACGTTGACGAGCTGCTGAACGCCGGGATCGATGTGCTGACCACGGTGAACGTGCAGCATCTGGAGAGCCTGAACGACGTGGTCGGCGGGGTGACCGGCATCCGCGTGCGGGAAACGGTGCCCGATCAGGTGTTCGATCAGGCCACCGAAGTGGTGCTGGTGGATCTGCCGCCGGATGACCTGCGGCGGCGGCTGAAGGAGGGCAAAGTCTACCTGCCCGGCCAGGCCGAGCGGGCGATTGAGCACTTTTTCCGTAAAGGTAACCTGATTGCGCTGCGTGAACTGGCGCTGCGTCGCACCGCAGACCGGGTGGACGGCCAGATGCGCGAGCTGCGGCAAGGGCCGGAGAGCGAGGCCCTGCGCCATGCGCGGGATGCGCTGCTGGTGTGCATCGGCCCCGGCGGCGGCCAGGAGAAGCTGGTGCGGGTGGCCGCCAGGCTGGCGGCGCGCCTCGGCTGTGACTGGCACGCGGTCTATGCCGAAACGCCGCGCCTGCACCGGCTGCCGGAGGCGCGGCGGCGGGCCATTCTACAGGCGCTGAAACTGGCGCAGGCACTGGGCGCGGAGACGGCGACCCTGGCCGATCCCCAGCCGGAACAGGCGCTGCTGCGCTATGCACGCCAGCACAGCCTGGGCAAAATTGTCGCCGGGCGGCCGCCGACGCCCCGCCGCTGGCGGCGCAGTTTTGGCGAACGGCTGGCGCGGCTTGCCCCGGATGCCGATCTGCTGCTGGTGCCGCTGGCCGACGCGCCCTTCCCGCCCACCGCCCCGGACCCGCGCCCGCTGGCCGGGCGCTGGCGGCGGCAGTGGCAGGGCTGCGGGCTGGCGGTGGCGCTCTGCGCGCTGATCACGCTGGCGGCGCACTGGCTGCTGCCCGGTTTCGACCCCTCCAATCTGGTGATGCTCTACCTGCTCGGTGTGGTGGTGGTGGCGCTGTTCTTTGGCCGCTGGCCGTCCGCGCTGGCGGCGCTGCTGAATGTGGTCTGTTTTGATCTGTTTTTCGTGCAGCCGCGCGGCTCGCTGGCGGTGACGGATGTGCAGTATCTGGTGACTTTTGCAGTGATGCTGATTGTCGGGCTGGTGATCGGCAACCTCACCGCCGGGGTGCGCTACCAGGCGCGGGTGGCGCGTTACCGCGAACAGCGTACCCGGCATTTGTATGAGATTTCCACCGCGCTCAGCCAGGCGCTGACCCCGGAAGAGGTGGCGCGCACCGGCTGCCGCGTGGTGGCCAGCGGCTTCCCGGCGCGGGTCAGCGTGTTCCTGCCGGACGATCAGGGCGTGTTGCAGCCTTTCAGTGAAGAGGGGGCCGCGCCCGGCCCGATCGACCCGGCCATCGCCCGCTGGAGTTTTGACACCCACGCCCCGGCGGGTGCCGGCACCGACACCCTGCCCGGCGTGCCTTATCAGTTGCTGCCGCTGGCGACGGCCCGCCGGACATTTGGCCTGCTGGCAGTGGAGCCTACCAGCCCGCGCCAGTTGCTGGTGCCGGAACAGCAACGGCTGTTGCAGACCTTCACCGTGCTGCTGGCCAATGCGCTGGAGCGGCTGCATCTGGCGGCTGAAACCGAGCGGGCGCGGGTGGACGCGGAGCGCGAGCAGTTGCGCAATTCGCTGCTGGCCGCCCTCTCCCACGATCTGCGCACGCCGTTGACGGTGCTGTTCGGGCAGGCAGAGATTCTGACGCTGGATCTGGCGGCGGCGCACTCCCCGCACGCGCCGCAGGCCAGCCAGATCCGCCAGCAGGTGTTGAGCACCACCCGGCTGGTGAATAATCTTCTGGATATGGCGCGCATCCAGTCGGGCGGTTTCCAGTTGCGCAAAGAGTGGCAATCCCTGGAGGAGCTGGTGGGCAGCGCGCTGCGCTCGCTGGAGCCGTTCCTCGACAGCCACCGGCTGGTGCTGAACCTGCCGCCGGCGCTGGTGCTGGTGGAGTGCGATGCCGGGCTGATTGAGCGGGTGCTGGTCAATCTGCTGGAGAACGCCCACAAGTACGCCGGGCCGGGTGCCACGCTCGGCATCAGCGCGGATGTGCAGCCGGAGATGCTGGCGGTCACGGTATGGGATGACGGCCCCGGCATTCCGCCCGGCAGTGAACAGCTGATCTTCGATAAGTTCGCCCGCGGGCATAAAGAGTCAGCAATTCCCGGCGTCGGTTTGGGGTTGGCGATTTGCCGTGCCATTATGTCGCTTCATGGCGGTGATATTCAGGCCGCAAACCGGCCTGAAGGCGGCGCAGCGTTCTGTTTCCGGCTGCCGCTCGCCCCACCGCCGCACCTTGAAATGGATGCCGACGAGGAGAACTGACCCTGAACCCGGTGCAGATTCTGATAGTAGAAGATGAGAAAGAGATCCGCCGCTTTGTGCGTACCGCGCTGGAGGCAGAAGGCTGGCGCGTGCATGACGCCGCCACGTTGCAACGGGGGCTGATCGAGGCCGCGACCCGCAAGCCGGATCTGATCATTCTGGATCTTGGCTTGCCGGACGGCGACGGGCTGGATTTTATCCGGGATCTGCGCCACTGGAGTGCGATCCCGGTGATCGTGCTGTCAGCCCGCAGTGAGGAGGAAGATAAGATCGCCGCGCTGGATGCCGGGGCGGATGATTACCTCAGCAAGCCGTTTGGCGTCGGGGAGTTGCTGGCACGGGTGCGCGCCTCGCTGCGCCGCCACGGCAACAACAACGGCGGCGAAAGCCCGCTGGTGACGTTTTCAGACGTGACGGTGGATTTGCTGAACCGGCAGGTGACGCGGCAAGGCGAGCCGGTGCACCTGACGCCGATTGAGTTCCGGCTGCTGGCAGAACTCCTGGCGAACCGGGGAAAAGTGCTGACCCAGCGCCAGTTGCTGAGCCGGGTGTGGGGGCCGAACGCGGTGGAACACAACCACTATCTGCGCATCTATATGGGCCATTTGCGCCAGAAACTGGAAGCCGACCCCACCCGGCCGCAACATCTGCTGACCGAAACCGGCGTCGGCTACCGTTTTATCAGTTAACCCCGCGTGGCGGGTAACCGCCCACGCGTGCGGCCATCAATAGAAGTCCTGAACCGCCAGTTCCGACTGGGCAAGCCAGACCGGTTTATTGCTGGTTTTTTGCCAGACGCGGTGCAGGTAACTGTAAAAACGGGCGCGATCGCGGCGCAACAGCATCACCGGCAGGGCCAGAACGCCGACCACCAGCACGGCCAGGCGGCGCAAGAAAATTTGGTAGCGGGGAAACGCGGTATAGATGGACATGGCTATCTTCCTCAGCAGTAAAGTTACGCAGGTAAACAGTCACGCTGTTTATGTAAGTTAGTATAAATATTACTCTGCGTGATGTAATTTTACCACTCATCCGACCACTATTTTTCGCGTTTTTTACCTTATCCTACCTTATTTCTGTCATTAAGTTACAAGAGTGTTAAGAATTAACTAACCATTAGTTAATTTACGGTTATTCCGGCTGGTCTTCCGGCTGATCCTCTGCGGCATCTTGTGGGGCCAGCGTCAGCGTAATGGCCGCGACGGCGGTTTGCAGTGCCTGGTTAACCTCAGCGATCTGCGCGGGGGTCAGGTCAGTGCGCATCATGTTGCTGCGCAGGACGTGCTTCAGCTGTTTCATGGTGCCGCTGATCCCTTCTGCCAGGTTGCCTTCGCGGTTCTGCGTTACCTGCGCCAGCCGGGCAAAAATGACATCTACTGCCATCTGATGCTGTGCCAGCTCTGCTTCCCCGGCGGCAGTCAGGCGGTAACTTTTACGGCCATTGCCGGTCGGCACCGCTTCCAGTAACTCCTGCTCTTCCAGCAGCGTCAGCGTCGGGTAGATCACGCCGGGGCTGGGCACGTACAGGCCGGACGAGGCCTCTTCAATCGCTTTGATCAGCTCATAACCGTGGCTCGGTTTTTTCGCCACCAGTGCCAGCAGCACCCGCTTCAGGTCACCATGTTCAAACAGACGGTGCAGTCTTTCACCCTGGCCGCCACGGCGCCCGCCGCGCTCACCGTGGTGATGCGCATGGTGCCCGCCACGGCGGATCAGGTTATAGACTTTGTCGCGACGGCGGCCGCCGGCTTTGCGGGGGGTAATGTGGTCATTAATCATTGTTCACTCCACTCGTTTTAGATATATCGATTTGTTTTCGATATATCTAAAATAGACGCTGCGCAGAAGGCAGGCAAGATCTTTTTGCGAATTCGATATATCTATTTTGCGGGCATAAAAAAAGCGCTGTGTTCACAGCGCTTTTTCAGCAAGTCGGGAAGGTGTCGCGATTATTTGGCGTTCGCCAGCACTTCACTGACGATATCCACCGCTTCTTTCTCGATCTTCTCGCGGTGCTCAGCACCCAGGAAGCTCTCGCAGTAGATTTTGTACGCCTCTTCGGTGCCGGACGGGCGTGCGGCAAACCAGCCGTTGTCGGTCATCACTTTCAGGCCGCCGATCGCCGCGTTGTTGCCCGGTGCGGCAGTCAGGCGCGCGGTGATTTTGTCACCGGCCAGTTGGTCAGCCTTCACCTGCTCCGGGGAGAGCTTGGAGAGCGCGGCTTTCTGCGCATGGCTGGCCGGTGCCTGGATACGGTTGTAGCTCGGCGCGCCGAAACGCTGTGCCAGCTCATCGTAATGCGCCTGCGGGTTTTTACCGGTCACGGCGGTGATTTCCGCGGCCAGCAGGCACATGATGATGCCGTCTTTGTCAGTGGACCACGGGGTGCCGTCGAAGCGCAGGAACGAGGCCCCGGCGCTCTCTTCGCCGCCGAACCCGAAGCTGCCGTCATACAGGCCGTCCACGAACCATTTGAAGCCGACCGGCACTTCCACCAGCTTGCGGCCCAGGTCGGCCACTACGCGGTCGATCATCGCGCTGGACACCAGCGTTTTGCCGACGGCCACATCCTGGCCCCACTGCGGGCGGTGCTGGAACAGGTACTGGATGGCCACTGCCAGATAGTGGTTCGGGTTCATCAGCCCTTTCGGGGTGACGATGCCGTGGCGGTCATAGTCCGGGTCGTTGGCGAAGGCCAGATCGAACTTGTCACGCAGCGCCAGCAGGCCGGCCATCGCGGACTCGGAGGAGCAGTCCATGCGGATGATGCCGTCGTGGTCGAGGTGCATGAAGCGGAAGGTCTGGTCGACTTCATCATTCACCAGCGTCAGGTCGAGCTTGTAGTGCTCGGCGATGCGCTGCCAGTAGGCGATGCCGGAGCCGCCGAGCGGGTCAACGCCCAGCTTCAGGCCCGCACGCTGGATGGCCGGCATATCGATGATGGAGGTCAGCCCCTCAATGTACGGCTGCACCAGATCTTTCTCGTGCAGGTGGCCGCTCTGCCGGGCTTTGTCCAGCGACTGGCGCTGCACGCCGTTCAGGTTGTCGGCCAGCAGCGCATTGGCGCGCTTTTCGATGACCGAGGTCAGGTTGGTGTCAGCCGGGCCGCCGTTCGGCGGGTTGTATTTGATGCCGCCATCTTCCGGCGGGTTGTGGGACGGCGTGATCACAATGCCGTCTGCCTGGGCGCCGCCGTTCTGGTTGTGCACCAGAATCGCATTGGAGACCGCAGGCGTCGGGGTGAAGCCGTTATCCTGCTGGACAATCACGTCCACGCCGTTGGCGGTCAGCACTTCCAGCACAGAGATGAAGGCCGGCTCTGAGAGCGCGTGCGTATCCTTACCCACGTAGCATGGCCCGGTTGTGCCCTGCTGTTTGCGCACTTCGGCAATCGCCTGGGCGATGGCCAGAATGTGTGCCTCGTTAAAGCTGTGACGCCCGGCGCTGCCGCGGTGCCCGGAGGTGCCGAACTTCACCGCATGCGCAGTGTTGCCCGGCTCCGGACGCAATACATAATATTGCGACGTCAACTGTGCCACATTAATCAAATCGCTCTGCTGAGCAGGTTGCCCTGCACGTGGATGATTAGCCACCGGCACTTCTCCCTTTCGCTAAATTAAATGGTGCCGCAAACTTTGTCAGTCAGTTCCACCGGGAACTGCATCGCCTGCATGATGGTTTCAATCATGCTGCGTTTACGGCCGGTATTGGTGTTGGTGATGACCCAGTACGGTGTGCCCGGAACAGGTTTGGGCTTGGTGTGGTTACCGCCCTGGAGCAGGGTTTGCTCGTCGCCGGCAAAGTAGGTGCGCGTGCGGCCGTGCAAGGTTTCCGTCGCCGCCGCGAATTCCTGCGGCGCCAGGCTATATAAGGTCGACAACACCAGCATAAAGCGGTTCACAGCCTTGTTCTGCTCGGCGTACTCATCCGACAGCAGCAGTTCACGCATCGCCCGGACTTTGTCACGCGGCTGTTGCGCGGCGGCCGGGGCCGTCACGGAAGGCGCGGCCGGGGCAACCGGCGCGGCCTGCGGCTCAGCGCGGGCCTGCATCGACTGGGCAACGGCGGCCGGGGCCGCACGCACGGCCTGCTGGCCGGGGGTGAACTTCAGCATACGACGCAGAATGTCGGACGCGCTCTCACCGATATGCTGGGTATGGCTCGCGATATAACGATAGAGCTCTTCGTCAACCTCAATAGTTTTCATCTTTATCCAGTACTGTTTTTCTACTTAATTCAATCGAAAAGAGTATACAAGCTAATCCGGTTTCGCGAACAGGTTCCTGCGGCCTCAGCCAAAAATGCAGACTATTACCTAAACGCGCTGCCCGGCAGGCGCTTCGTCATCTCTCAATCACGGGGAAGATCCAGATTTATATCTCATGATAACCTAAGGAGATTGTCTCTCAGTATGAACTTTGCCATGAAATTGAATTATCGCTTACAAACCGACCATTCACCGGCCGGTGCGCTGCCGGTGGTGCTGATTCACGGGCTGTTCGGCAGCCTGGATAACCTTGGCGTGCTGGCGCGCGACCTGCGTGACCGCCACCCGGTGGTGCAGGTGGATATGCGCAACCACGGGCTGTCACCGCGGGCGCCGGGCATGACCTACCCGGAGATGGCGGCGGATTTGAAGGAGTTGCTCGACGATCTGGCGATTGAGCGGGCGATTGTTATCGGCCACTCGATGGGCGGCAAAGCGGCGATGGCGCTGACGGCCGTGGCCGGGGAGAAAATTGAGAAACTGGTGGTGATTGACGTCGCGCCGGTGGATTACCAGACCCGCCGCCACGATGAGATTTTTGCCGCGATCCGCGCCGTCACGGAGGCCGGGGCAACAGTGCGCAGCGCCGCCGCCGGCATCATGCGGGATTATCTGGACGAAGAGGGTGTGATCCAGTTCCTGCTGAAATCGTTCCATGAGGGCGAATGGCGCTTCAACGTGCCGGTGCTGTGGGACCAGTACGCGCACATCACCGGCTGGGAGCCGGTGCCTGCCTGGCCGCACCCGGCGCTGTTCATCCGCGGTGGTCACTCCCCCTATGTTCAGGAGAGCTACCGCGAAGAGATTGCGCGCCAGTTCCCGCAGGCGCGCGCCCATGTGGTGGCCGGTACCGGCCACTGGGTGCATGCCGAGAAACCCGAGGCCGTGCTGCGTGCCATTAACCGGTTCCTCGGCGAGGCGTAACCGCTAGTTCAGGGCGTCGTCCGGCCAGTATTTGTAGCCGTACAGCATCGCCTGGGCGGAGAGGCCGTTGTCGGTGAGCTGATAGATGCTGATGCCGGACACCCCCTGCTCCGCTGCGGCCTGGGTGCTCAGCGTGCGGCTGGGGGTGGCGCCGCCCTTGTCTTTATATTTGGCAGAGGCATGGGTGTCTGCGCTCAGCATCAGGCCATGTTCGATGAAATCGCTCAGGCTTTTCGCTGTCGGGAACACCATCAGAAAGCGGATCTGGTTGACCCCCAGCCCTACCCCGGTTCCCGCCTGCGCCACCCGCATGTAGGTCTCTTTGCCGCTGTGGTTGTCATGCACCACGCCGTACCCGTTTCCGATCCCGACCACCATGATTTTATTGCTTTGCAGGGCAAACACCCCGTAACCCGCCGCCTTTTTCAGCGCCTGCTCTGCTGCCGGGTAACGGGTACACACCTCTTTCAACGTGGTTTGCTGCATGGCGTGAATCGAACGGCGCTGCTGCGCCGGGTTATCGCCCTGGGCACCACAGCCGCTCAGCATGACAGCAAAAATAATCCAGACAAATGATTTAAAATTAATTATATCAAACATTTATGGTTAATCCTGACCGATAAACCGCGCATTTTGTCAGGTTTTTACCCTGAAAGCGCCGGTCAAAGCGGCTTACCGCACAAAATGAAAAATGGGCTGAAACGCCAACAGATGAACCAGGACAGGCAGTTAGGCATTGTTCCGGCGGCGCGGGCTGGGGTATTATGGCGCGCTATTGTTTTGCCGCCGTCCGCGCTGCTGCGCAACGGGGTAATGTGGGTTAAGGTTGATTGACCTGAACGTATATTCACCGAGCCATCCGGCTGCGCTGGCGCAGGCAGATGTTTATCCCTTAGTTGTACCGCTACCTATATGGCAAAAGAACAAACGGATCGCACTACGCTGGATCTGTTCGCAGATGACCGTCGTCCCGGCCGCCCCAAAACCAACCCGCTTTCCCGTGATGAACAGCTGAGAATCAATAAGCGGAATCAATTACGGCGCGATAAAGTCCGCGGTTTGCGGCGGGTGGAATTGAAGATTAATGCGGACGCGGTGGATGCGCTCAACAAGCTTGCTGAGCAGCAGAACATCAGCCGCAGCGAACTGATTGAACAAATGTTGCTGGAACAGTTGCGCAAACAACAGGCTGAATCCTGACGGCCTGCTGTTTGCGCCCTGCCCCTCCCCCAGACCGGTGGTGAACCCAGTTCACCACCGGTTTTGTTTTAGGGCGTCCTCAGATTAGAACGTTTCCCAGTTGTCCTGGCCGGACGCCGGGGTGCGTGCGCTGACGACCGCCACGCTTTTCACCGGGGCCGCAGCCACGGCCGGGGTGCGCACTGCGCCGTCCCGCAGGGTAAAGGTGGCCACTGTCTGGTTCAGCACGGCCGCCTGCTCTTCCAGCGACAAGGCTGCCTGCGACGCCTGCTCCACCAGCGCGGCGTTCTGCTGCGTCACGCTGTCCATTTCTGTCACCGCCAGGGCCACCTGGCTGATGCCTTTGCTCTGCTCGTCTGACGCAGAGGCGATTTCGCCCATGATGTCCGTAACGTGGGTGATGGACTGCACGATGTCGCCCATCGTCTGGCCTGCGCTGGCCACCAGTTTGGACCCGCTGTCCACCCGGCTTACCGATTCGCTGATCAGGTTTTCAATCTCTTTCGCCGCCTGCGCGCTGCGCTGTGCCAGGTTGCGCACTTCGCTCGCGACCACCGCAAAGCCGCGGCCCTGCTCACCGGCCCGCGCGGCTTCTACCGCGGCGTTCAGTGCCAGGATGTTGGTCTGGAAGGCGATGCTGTTGATCACGGTGGTGATTTCAGCAATTTTCTTCGAGCTGCCGGAGATTTCCTGCATGGTGCGGACCACATCGGCCACAATCTGCCCGCCTTTCTGGGCGGTGACGGAGGCGGTGCTGGCCAGCTGGCTGGCGTGGTGCGCGTTGTCGGCGTTGTGTTTCACCGTGGCGGTCAGCTGCTCCATGCTGGCGGCCGTCTCTTCCAGCGCCGAGGCTTGTTCTTCGGTACGGGAGGAGAGATCGTTGTTGCCGGCAGAGATTTCAGACGCCCCCTGATAGATGTTGTCGGTACAGGAGCGGATCGCCAGCACGGTTTTCGCCAGGCTGTTTTGCATATCACGCAGCAGCGGGATCAACCTGCCGACGCAGTTGCTGCCGAAATCATGCAGCTCTTTGCCGAGATCGCCGTTGGCAATCGCCGCGAACTGCCCGCGCAGGGTGTCCAGCGGTTTCACGACAGCCATCACCAGGTAACGGTCAGTGGCAATCAGCAACAGGATGCCGAAGGTCAGCGCCGCGATCAGGATCACTTTGCTGGTGGAGGCGATGCTGTGGAAATCCGCCTTGGAAGCGTCAATCTTCGCCGTGGCCTGTTTGGTATACCGGGCGTTGGAAGCGGAGAACTGGCGGCTCAGGGCCGGCACCGTCACTTTGGACAGCTGGCGGTAGCTTGCCATGTCGCCCCGTTTGGCGGCCTGATAGAGCGGGTTGACACCCTGCTCGATCAGCGCTTCCCAGTCATCCGTCACCTGTTTGACGGTGTCCGGCTCAATGCTGGCATTACCGATCTTTTTAAATTCACTGTATGCGCCTTGCAGGTTCGCCAGCGCCTTGGCCACGGAATCGAAATCCGGGTTCGGCTCATTGGAGGCAACGCTGTCGACGGCACGCGCCAGGCGGGTTACGGTACGGAAATACTGGTCGTTGCCGTGGTTAATCAGGTCAATATTCTGTACCAGCAGCGCACTGGCCTCGGTTGTGTCAGTGAGTTTATTCAGAGAGATGACGGTATAGGCCGCAACCCCGCCCCACAGGACGCAAAATATCCCCAGCACCCACAACAGGGCGGCACGGATGGTGATGTTTTTTAAAAACTGCACATTTCCTCTCTCGAAACAGGATGTTTCAGGCTGAACAACGTGGATCCGGGTACTCGCTCCCTGATACAAGGTTGGTATGGCGGAACCGGGGTTCCTGCCAGATAAAATGAGGATGATCCCCCCTCATGTGTCTGATATCGGCAGACCGGAAGCAACGTTTAGCCTTGGAGGAAAATATTCACGCAGGGAAATTACCTGCGGCCCGCTGCGGGAGGTCAGGCGCTTGATATCACAATGAAGTTACTTTCAGCACACAAAGGCGATAACACCTCTGTTTTTTGGCCGATAGAATATTTCACCATTCTGTCTGCCGGTGAGGGTTGCCGGCACCGGCAAGTGCAGGCCGGACGGCGTGATGATGTTCACCCGGCGGTGACTTTGCTATCATCAGCAGCATCAGCGCCTGTCAGTGGCAGGTTTACTTATTAAGAACAAGAGGTTAGAGAAGCATATGGCCGTAGTGGGAATCTTCTTCGGGTCCGATACCGGAAACACGGAAAACATCGCCAAAATGATCCAGAAGCAACTGGGCAACGATGTTGCCGAGGTGCACGACATCGCCAAAAGCAGCAAGGAAGATCTGGAAAAGTTCGACATCCTGCTGCTGGGCATCCCGACCTGGTACTACGGCGAAGCGCAGTGTGACTGGGATGATTTCTTCCCGACGCTGGAAGAGATCGATTTCGAAGGCAAACTGGTGGCCCTGTTTGGCTGCGGTGACCAGGAAGATTACGCCGAGTATTTCTGTGATGCGATGGGCACCGTGCGTGACATCATTGAACCGCGCGGCGCGGTACTGGTCGGCCATTGGCCAACCGAAGGCTACCATTTCGAAGCCTCCAAAGGGCTGGCCGATGACACCCACTTTATCGGCCTGGCCATTGACGAAGACCGTCAGCCGGAACTGACCAACGAACGCGTTGACGCGTGGGTCAAGCAGATTACCCAGGAGCTGAGCCTGGCGGAAATCCTCGGTTAATACCCCCGGCCCCGGCGGTTGATTTTCAACCAAAAGGGCCCTGTTTCCCCTGCCCGGCACCGAAATATTGGCTACAAGTTTGTAACTTTATCCAGTATCGGGGTACACTGGGCCCCGCGTATTTCCTATCCATCAACGTGTTGCAAAAGTAGCCCGCAACCCGCACAACGCAAGCAGGCGGCGTTTTCATTTTGAGCGGCTCAGTTCTATAATGAGACGCAACTAAAACCTTTGCGCCGACCGATGTCATAGGCTGTATGCCTAAACGTGAATAGCATAGTAACAGGACAGAATCCGCATGACTGACAACAACACCGCATTAAAAAAGGCCGGCCTGAAAGTCACGCTTCCGCGACTCAAGATCCTGGAAGTGTTACAAGATCCGACCTGCCACCACGTCAGTGCGGAAGATCTTTATAAGAAGTTGATCGACATGGGCGAAGAGATTGGCCTGGCCACGGTATACCGCGTGCTGAACCAATTTGATGACGCCGGCATTGTCACCCGCCACAATTTTGAAGGCGGTAAGTCAGTGTTCGAACTGACTCAGCAGCACCACCACGATCACCTGATCTGCCTGGATTGCGGAAAAGTGATCGAGTTCAGCGATGAATCCATTGAGATTCGTCAGCGTGAAATTGCCAAGAAACACGGCATTAAGCTGACCAACCATAGCCTCTACCTCTATGGTCATTGTGAAGCGGGCGATTGCCGCGAAAACGAAGGATTGCACGAGAAGTAATCGCTGCCTGGGGCACCCGGTGCCCTTTTGCCGTTGCAGCCGAAAAACCGCATTGATGCGGTTTTTTTTCGCCCTTTTTCCGGCGGCCCCGCCCTGTGGCGATAAAAAAGCCCCGGTTTGCCGGGGCCATAATATTGCGCTGCACTGTCGCGTTATGCGGCGTTACGTCAGAGCCCGACCTGCTCGCTGCGCCCGCTGCGTTTGCCGTCCGGGCTGAGGGTACGCACCCAGACGCCTTTTTCCACGCCCGGTTTGGCCTCTGCCCGGTATGTCTGCCAATTTACGCCGTCCTGTGAATACTGGATGGTGAGGCCCGGCAGTGACACATTGGCGTCAAGCTTACCGTTTACGATGCGTGCGCCGGGTACCGGCAGGCGATAGGCGACGCCGTGACGATCCAGCTTCGCGATCTCGCGCTGCCCCATCAGGTTGGCGAAACGCTGCCAGTCCGCCGCCAGCTTATCGCGGTTAACCCAATGGGTTTTGCCGCCCTGGTACTCCCGCCCGGCTTTGTACGGCAGTTCCCAGTCTGCACGGTGCCAGGCGCGCTCGGCCAGCACCATCAGGCGCGGATAGATACGGTATTCCAGGTCACTGTCGGTGCGGATGGTTTCGCTCCAGGCCTGCCCGGACATGCCGTGCGCGCCCGGCCACGGGGCATCGCCGCGGGCGGTAAAGGCGTTGCCGTCACGGTCAACGGAGGTTTCGGCGTTCTGCGGCAGGTTGTCCGGCGCGAAGCTGAAGATCTTGGCCTCATCGCTGGCGCGCGTGGCCCAGTAGTAGCCCGGCTCACGCGCGCTGACCTCATAGGGTTTGTCAAAGTAGAGGTAATCCGGGTTGGAGAGCGTAATTTCATACCCTTTGGCTGCCCATTCCCCGGCGCTCTGCGCACCGCCCCAGTAGAGGGTGTCCCAGAAATTGACCCCCACCCGCGACGTGGCGAAAGCGCGGGCATCTTTCGCATCTTTCAGGCCATCCTGCCAGGCCTGCATCCGGTCAATGCCGCGCGCCTTGACCAGCTTGCTGACCTCTACGGCAAAATAGCTGGAGAGGTGATCAAACGCCGCCACTTTCCCGGATTTCACCAGCGCCTGACAGACAGTGGATTTTGACCACGGCTGATCCTCTTTACTCAGGTCGATGGCCCCTTTCGCCGGGTCTGCCGGGGCATTCAGGTCCTGATACCCCGGCCCAAGGCGGATGTTTTTCGCCTCATCCCCGCCAAAGTGCCAGGTGGTGAGCGGTTGCCCCGCTTCCTGGTGCATCGCAGCAATTTCGCTTACCACTTTATCCACAAAGCGCAACGACGACGGCAGGCACGGGTTGAGGTAACTGCGGCGATCGTAATACTGCACGGAGGTGGTATTGGAGGTGTCCGTCGGGTCGAGCAACCGGTAAGCCCCCGCCTCTTCAGGTTTACCGGCCTGTTGCAGCCGCTGGTAGCGCGCCTCCATGGAGACAATCGCCGCCCTGGCGTGGGCAGGCATGTCTATCTCCGGGATGACGTTAATCTGCCGTGCCTGCGCATACTTCACAATCTCGATATAGTCCGCCCGGCTGAAATAGCCGCTGCCGTTATTGTCGCTGTAGGGGCCGGAGCCGAGTTGCGGCAACAGGCAACGCGTCTCCGTCAGGTCATGGCAGCGTTTGCTGCCGATCTCTGTCAGCTCCGGCAAACCAGGGATCTCAATGCGCCAGCCTTCATCATCCGTCAGGTGGAACTGGAAAGTGTTGAGCTTATAGGCGGCCATCTCATCCAGCAGCCGCAATACCGCGGCTTTGCTGTGGAAGTTGCGGCCGACGTCCACGTGCATACCGCGGTAAGGGAAGCGCGGTGCGTCCGCGGCGGTCAGTTGGGCGATGCGTTTTTCGCCCTCCACCGGCACCAGCGACAGCAGCGACTGCACACCATAGAAGACGCCGCTGTGATCAAAGCCCACCACGTCCACCCCACCCTCACCAATGGTCAGCCGGTAAGCGCCTGCCACCGCCAGTTTGCCGCTGAAGGCCGTACTGTCGATGCGGGTGCGGAGCGGGTAGCCGCCGGGCTGCGCCGGCAGGCCCAGCAGCGCCATACGCGCGCGTAACGCCTGTTGCGACGGCACCGGCAGCGCCGCCAGGTCAGCCGCCAGCCCGTTATTCAGCAGCACATCGCCTTTGTTGATCTTCACCTGTAACGGCGTCGGGATAATCTGCCCGCGCAGCGAGGCGGCGGCCATCGGCGCGACATCACGGTTTTTCACAAAGCGGGTATCCGGGGTCATCGCAATATTGTTATCTTCCGGTGCGCGCTTCAGGTTCGCCGGGGTGATCTCGCCGACAAACTGCGAGACGTCTTCGGTATCGGTATTACGGATGATTTTCGGTTCGGCATCGTCAGCGGTGACATACCAGCGCGGCATAATGTCGCTGTTGGCGACCTGCCAGTACTCGACCACCATCGGAATGGCCGTGCGGCCGCCGGCCGGGAAGCCTTTGAAGGCCGCTGTCGGCGTCAGGCGGTGCAGGTCGCCGGTCAGGCGGGTGACGGAAAACTGCGGATCGGTGACTTGCAGCACCTGCCGGATGCTGTGGAAGTAGATTGCCCAGTTGTGGTCATTCACCGCCTCGCCGGGGTTGGTCAGCGTCAGCGTCACGGTGTTGCAGGAGGCCCAGTCCGCCCCCAGGGCGCGGCAATCCGTGCCGTGGCGGTTGGCCTGGTTGTCCTCTATCTGATAATTCAGAGTGAAACGGCTGATGTCATCGACCGTTTGCTGGCTCGCCTGTGCCGGTGCGGCGACCATCAGCGAGGCCACCGTGGCCGCCAGGGTGGTACGTAAGAAATGTGTTTTCATGCTGAACCTCATCCATTAGCGGGCAGGCATGTCGCCCGGCAGGGCATTCATGCCACAGCCGCGCGGTTAAAATACGGTGAACGGTGCGATCACCATAAATTTGATGTCTTTTTCGTCCTGGAAAATGTTGCCGTAGCCGCCACTCCAGCTCGGCAGGTTTGAGTGGTTGTTGTATTGGGTGTAATGCAGCTTGATCTGGGTATCTTTCGCGCGGCCATCCTGCACGGTGTAGACCGCATCCAGGCTCCAGGCGCTCTCTTTCAACCGCTGGCTCTGGTCATACACCGGGTTGGTGCTGGGGCGGGCGTCCCAGGCGTAGACGTAGGAGCCGCCCACCGACAGCCCCGGCAGTTGCCATTTTTTCAGGTCAACCATCACCCCGGCGTACAGCGCTTTTTCGCCGTTGGCGTTGAAGTCTGAGCGGTTATCCCACCAGATATCCAACCGGCCGTTTGAGGTGGCGTACGTCGGCGTCATACGTTGCAGGAAGTAGCCCTGGTTCCCTTCCGCTTTTACCCTGGTGCCCTCCAGCCGCCAGGTCGCCGGGCCGGTGTCATAACCGAATGTCAGCCCTTGTAACCACGCCAGCCCGTCATACAGGCTGTTGGGATCGTTTTTATCGCCGAGGCGATCTTCCGCACCGTAAAACTGGTAGCTGGTGGTGAGCGGGCTGCCGGCAATATCGATCTTGTAAGATCCTTTCAGGAAGTATTGATCGACATAGCCTTCCGCCTGCCCATAGGCCGCCTCCAGGATGAAATCGTTTTTGAAATCATATTTGGCCCCGATGGAGTGCAGGTAATCCACCGGGGTTTGCTGATCCGCCTGACGGAAACCGTCAGTCTCCAGATGCCAGGGCGCTTTGTATTCATCCGCCCACATGTAGGAGAAGCTCAGTTCACCGGCCTGCTGGAAATCCCGGCTGTACCCCGCTTCAATGCCGCGATAGGTGCCCGGCATAAAACTCCAGTGCGGGGCCAGCAGCGTCTGCCCTTTTGGCTGGATATAACCGGCCTGCGCCCAGGCCCCGTGGGATTTGAACTTGGCGGCCGCCCGGTAAATACTGACGCCGCTTTTGTCACCGCTGTAATCCTCTTCATAAGCGCGGTTGCTGGTTGAAAACGCGATTTCGTTGGGGTGCCCGCTGGCGCTGCTTTCTGCCAGCTCAACGGCGGTGAAGGCGGCCAAATCCAGGCCGAACATGTCCCAGGCGTAGCCGGAACTGAAATCGAGGTTAAAATTGGCCGTCGCGTGTGACAGGTTAGTGGCGTAGCGATCGTAATCAGGGTTGTTGAGGGTAGTGACCGAGCCATCCGGCTGGGTGACGGTCTTTGTCGGGCTGAGATCTTTGCGGTCGCGTTCACGTTGCCAGTAATAGAGGCCGCCGGACAGGGTTGAATCATCGATAAACCCTGCCGCGCTCACCGCCGGAGCATATCCCCCGGCACTGCCCGCCATCAGGCCGGCGATCACGATTGTCGGCCCCCTGCGCTGTCTGGTTGGCGTTACCATAGCAATTCCTCTTTGACAAAAAATAGATAAACCGGCTGAAAATCAACCGGTAAACAGGCCGTAATGTGGCTTGTCTGAAGCGTTCAGACAGGTGTTAATCTATTTTTCGCATCGCGAATTATCAATGCAGTTTATGAGGGAATGTGTAGGTTTATGACAGGCGGCACAAAAACAGTGCCAATGCACGCTGCGCCTGAAATGGCTTATCACTTCAACAATATAGGTGGGATTGGAGATATAGTTCAGGGTAATGGATAAGGGGAAAACAGGCTCACTGAGAAATGTGATCTCACGGGGAAACGGGCATTCCCTGCCGCTTAATTTCTGATGAAAATAATGTCAGGTAAAAAAAAGCGCGGCTGACGCCACGCTTTTCAGACACAGGGTTACCCGTCAGGCAGTGGCTTTCGCCGCCCAGGTATCACGCAGGCCCACAGTGCGGTTAAACACCAGGTGCTCCGCGCTGGAGTAACGGCTGTCGGCGCAGAAGTAGCCTTCACGCTCGAACTGATACGCCACTTCCGGTTGTGCTGTCGCCAGTGACGGCTCAACAAACCCGTGGGCAATCACCAGGGATTCCGGGTTAATGGTGGAGAGGAAATCCTCCGCCAGGCCTGGGTTCGGCTCATTGAACAGGCGGTCATAGAGACGGAATTCTGCCGGAACCGCGTGCGCCGCGGAGACCCAGTGGATCACGCCTTTCACTTTGCGGCCGTCTGCCGGGTCTTTGCTCAGGGTTTCCGGGTCATAGCTGCAGAAGATCGTGGTGACATTACCTTGTGCATCTTTCTCAATGTGTTCCGCTTTAATCACATAGGCGTTACGCAGGCGCACTTCTTTGCCCAGCACCAGGCGCTTGTACTGTTTGTTGGCTTCTTCGCGGAAATCAGCCTGATCGATGTAGATTTCACGGCTGAACGGCACGTCGCGGTTGCCCATCTCCGGTTTATTCGGATGGTTCGGCATGGTGACGTTCACTTCGGTGCCGGCGTCAAAGTTTTCAATGATCACTTTCACCGGGTTAATGACGGCCATCGCACGCGGCGCGTCTTCGTTCAGCTCGTCACGGATGCAGGATTCCAGCGCCATCATCTCGACGTTGTTGGTCTGCTTGGTGACGCCGATACGGCGGCAGAACTCACGCACTGCGGCGGCCGTGTAACCCCGGCGGCGCAGGCCGGAGATGGTCGGCATCCGCGGGTCGTCCCACCCTTCCACGATATTCTCCGTCACCAGCAGGTTCAGCTTACGCTTGGACATGATGGCGTACTCAAGGTTGAGACGCGAGAACTCGTACTGACGCGGGTGGCAAGGGATGGTGATGTTGTCCAGCACCCAGTCATACAGGCGGCGGTTGTCCTGGAATTCCAGGGTACACAGCGAGTGCGTAATGCCTTCCAGCGCATCGGAAATGCAGTGGGTAAAGTCATACATCGGGTAGATGCACCACTTTTTGCCGGTCTGGTGGTGTTCTGCAAATTTAATGCGGTACAGCACCGGGTCGCGCATCACGATGAACGGCGAGGCCATGTCAATTTTGGCACGCAGGCAGGCTTTGCCTTCCGCGAAACCGCCGTTGCGCATCTTCTCAAACAGCGCCATGTTCTCTTCGACGCTGCGGTCGCGGTACGGGCTGTTTTTGCCCGGCGACGTCAGGGTGCCGCGGTATTCACGGATTTCATCCGGTGAGAGTTCATCCACATAGGCCAGACCCTTGCCGATCAGCTCCACCGCATAGGCGTGCAGCTGGTCAAAATAGTCAGAGGAGTAACGCACCGCGCCGCTCCACTCAAAGCCCAGCCATTGCACGTCACGCTTGATGGATTCCACAAACTCGATGTCTTCTTTGACCGGGTTGGTGTCATCAAACCGCAGGTTGCATTGGCCCTGATAATCTTTCGCAATGCCAAAGTTCAGGCAGATCGACTTGGCGTGGCCGATATGCAGATAGCCGTTCGGCTCAGGCGGAAAACGGGTATGCACAGTGTTGTGTTTACCGGATGCCAGATCTTCGTCAATAATCTGACGAATAAAATTTGTTGGGCGGGCTTCAGCCTCACTCATCTCTTCATTCCTCTATGCGAAAGCACTACTGATAACCGCTTATGTTCCAACAAGCCACGCTGGGACACAACCGTTTGTTGCAGAAAAACCGGCGGGCGCGGCCACAAACAAAAAAACGGGAGAGGATTGCTCCCCTCCCGTTTTCACGTTGCTGAAAAAGCGGGTGTTTACTTGCCTTGCAGATCAATCAGTTTAGTCTGGCCTGCCACCACCTGGCCGCTGGCCAGCGTTACCACAGCGGAGAAATCATCCGCGTTGCTGACCACCACCGGGCTAATCATGGAGCGCGCATTGGCGTTCAGATAGGCCAGGTCGAGTTCCAGCACCGGCTGCCCGGCGGTGACTACCGCGCCCTCTTCCACCAGGCGGGTAAAGCCTTTGCCGCCCAGTACCACGGTGTCGATCCCCATGTGCACCACAATTTCCGCACCGGATGCGGTTTCAAGGCAGAACGCATGGTTGGTGTTGAAGATCTTCACCACGGTACCGGCCGCCGGTGACACCACGGTACTGCCCGTGGGGCGGATTGCCACACCGTCGCCCACGGCACCGCTGGCAAACGCTTCATCCGGCACATCAGACAACATCACCACCTCACCGGTGATCGGTGAAACCAGGCTGTCTACCACGGCTTTGAGGTTCGGCGTCGCCTGCGGCTGTTTGACCACGTTCACGACCGGCTCATTACCGGTGGCGCCCCCGGCAGAGGCAGCGACCGGGCCGGCCGCCACCAGACGTTTCATGGTGTCCGCGATGGACTCCGCTTTCGCCCCGACAATCACCTGAATACTTTGTTTGTTAAGTTTCACCACACCGGATGCACCCAGGCGTTTGCATTCGGCATCATTCACCCGGCCCGCATCTTTTACAGTCAGGCGCAGGCGGGTAATACAGGCATCAATCCCTTTCAGGTTATCGGAACCGCCAATCGCGCTGATGTAGCTGCGGGACAGATCCGTTAACCCCTCTTCTGTATTGCTGTTAGTGGTCGGGCGGGCGATCGCGGACTCATCTTCACGCCCTGGGGTTTTCAGGTTGAACATGCGGATCACTGCGCTGAACACCACGAAATAGATGGCAAACGCCACCAGCCCCATCACCAGCAACATCCAGACATTGCTGCTGGCGGCCGGCAGGTTATACATCAGCGCGTAGTCGATGGCCCCGGCAGAGAAGGAGAACCCGGCGTGGATATCCAGCGTGGTGGCCACAAACAGGCTGATACCGGTCAGCAGCGCATGCAGTAAATAGAGCAGCGGTGCCAGGAACATAAACAGGAATTCCAGCGGCTCGGTGACGCCGGTCAGGAAAGCCGTGACCGCTACAGAGAGCAGCATCCCGCCCACCATCGGGCGGCGCGCTTTCGGGGCCGCCAGGTACATCGCCAGCGCCGCACCCGGCAGGCCGAACATCATGATCGGGAAGAAGCCGGACATAAACATCCCGGCGGTGCCGTCACCGGCGTAGAAGCGGTTGATGTCCCCGTGGAATACCGTCCCGGCCGCATTGGTGAAATCACCAATCTGGAACCAGGCGATGGTGTTCAGCACCTGATGCAGCCCGGTCGGGATCAGCAAACGGTTGACGAACCCGAAGATACCGGCCCCCAGCGCGCCCGCAGAGACGATCCACTCCCCACCGGCACGGATGGCATCCTGCACCGGCGGCCAGACGTAGCCGAAAATGGCGGCCAGGATCAGGCAGAAGAACCCGGTGGCAATCGGCACAAAGCGTTTGCCGCCAAAGAAGCTGAGGAAATCCGGCAGCTTGATGTCAGACCAGCGGTTGTAGACCATCCCGCCCACCAGCCCGGTGATGATGCCGGAGAGCACCCCCATGTTCACCGCCGGGTTGATGGTGACCATCGCTTTGGTCAGGACAAAATAACCGACCGCACCGGCCAGCGCCGCAGAACCGGCATTGTCTTTGGACCAGGTGGACGCCACACCGATGGCGAAAATCAGTGCCAGGTTATCGAAGATTGCCCCGCCCGCCTGGGCGATAAAAGGCATGTTGAGTAAGTCCGGCTGGCCGAAACGCAGTAACAGCGCGGCAACCGGCAACACGGCGATAGGTAACTGTAACGACCTACCTAAACGTTGAAAAAACCCTAGAATATTCACCATTTCCCCCTATATGTCCGCTGCCGGACGATGCAAGCAGTGTCAGCACGCAACGACTACTCTTAATCTGGTTAAAGCAACTGCTACGCGGAGTGTAAAAAAATTAATTCGTATCGCAAATTAAAAGCAGGGATTTTGTGATAATAATCACCTTAAATCACATTCCGCCCGGCAAAATGCTGGTCATGCCTGAAAACTTATTTTATGATTCAAAAAATCAAGGCAGCCTGAGGCTGTACCGGTACTTACGCACCGGAGCCGGTTTGGCCGGCCTTCCGGCTTTCGCGCTAGTATATCTTTATTTCAAGCATTTAAGAGGTGAATGATGAGACTGATCCCCCTGAAATCAACGGCTGATGTGGGCAAATGGGCGGCACGGCATATTGTTACCCGTATTAACGCATTCAAACCCACGGCCGATCGTCCGTTCATCCTCGGCCTGCCGACCGGCGGTACCCCCCTTGAAGCCTATAAACACCTTATTGCAATGCATAAAGCAGGCCAGGTGAGCTTTAAACATGTGGTCACCTTCAATATGGATGAGTATGTCGGGCTGCCGCAGGAACACCCGGAGAGTTACCACACCTTTATGTACCGCAACTTCTTTGACCACGTTGACATCCCGCACGAAAACATCAACCTGCTCAACGGCAATGCAGACGACGTAGAGGAAGAGTGCCGCAATTACGAAGCGAAAATTAAGTCTTACGGCAAGATCAACCTGTTTATGGGCGGCGTCGGCAATGACGGCCATATCGCCTTCAACGAACCGGCCTCTTCCCTGGCGTCCCGCACCCGCATCAAAACGCTGACGGAAGAAACGCGCATTGCCAACTCCCGTTTCTTTGGCGGCGACGTCAGCCAGGTGCCGAAATATGCTCTGACCGTGGGCGTCGGCACGCTGCTGGATGCCGAGGAAGTGATGATTCTGGTTACCGGTCATCTGAAAGCCCAGGCGCTTCAGGCGGCAGTAGAAGGCAACATCAATCACATGTGGACCATCAGCTGCCTGCAGCTGCACCCGAAAGCGGTTATGGTGTGTGATGAGCCGTCCACCATGGAGCTGAAAGTAAAAACCGTGAAATATTTCCGCGAGCTGGAAGCGGAAAACATGAAAGATCTGTAATCTCTGCGACGGCCGCCGGCGATACCCGCCTGCGGCAGTGCAGACAGTAATCAGTAGAAAGAATGTAATCAGGGGGCACAGATGTACGCGTTAATTCACGGGCGGCTTTATACCGGCCACGATGTTCTTGATGGCCATGCTGTCGTGGTTGAAAACGGGCTGATCAGCCGGGTATGCCCGGAAGCGGAGTTGCCGGCAGGCATTGAAACCCGCGACCTGGGCGGCGCGAACCTGGCTCCCGGCTTTATCGACCTGCAACTCAACGGCTGCGGCGGTGTGCAGTTCAACGATTCGCTGGACGCCATTTCCGAAAAGACACTGGAGATCATGCAGAAAGCCAATGAGCGCTCCGGCTGCACCAGTTTCCTGCCGACCCTCATCACCTGCAGTGATGACTATATGAAGCATGGTATCGCCGTGATGCGCGCTTACCTGCAAACCCACCAGAATCAGGCGCTGGGCCTGCATCTGGAAGGGCCGTACCTTAACCCGCTGAAAAAAGGCACCCACAACCCGGATTTCATCCGCACCCCGGATGACGCGATGATCGACTACCTGTGTGACAACGCCGATGTGATAACCAAAGTCACGCTGGCACCGGAACGGGTTGATGATGCGGTGATCCGCCGCCTCTCCGCGGCCGGTATTGTGGTGTCTGCCGGGCACTCCAATGCGACGTACGATGAGGCGCGCAAAGGCTTTGCCGCGGGGGTGACGTTCTCCACCCACCTGTATAACGCCATGCCATACCTGACCGGCCGTGAGCCGGGCCTGATGGGGGCGATTTTTGATACCCCGGACGTTTACAGCGGCATTATTGCTGATGGGTTACATGTGGCGTGGGCCAGTATCCGTAATGCCAAACGGCTGAAAGGTGACAAACTGGTGCTGGTCACAGATGCCACCGCCCCGGCGGGCGGCAATATTGATCAGTTCATTTTTGCCGGTAAAACAATATACTATCGCGACGGGCTGTGCGTGGATGACAACGGCACGCTGAGCGGTTCTGCATTGACCATGATTGAAGCCGTGCAGAACAGCGTTGAACATGCAGGCATCGCCCTGGATGAGGCCCTGCGAATGGCCACGCTGTATCCGGCGCGGGCGATTGGCATGGACTCTGCGTTAGGCACGCTGGAGGCGGGCAAGGTCGCTAACCTCACCGCATTCGATCGTGATTTCCATATCACCAAGACCTTCGTCAACGGCAACGAAGTGTAACCATGAGCGGGTAATGTGTAGATGACCACCGGCGGACAGACACAAATCGGAAATGTTGATCTGGTTAAGCAATTAAATGGCGCCGCGGTCTACCGCCTGATCGATCAGCAAGGGCCCATTTCACGCATCCAGATTGCGGAGCTGAGCCAGCTGGCCCCGGCCAGTGTCACGAAAATTACCCGCCAGCTGCTGGAGCGCGGGCTGATCCGCGAAGTGGATCAGCAAGCCTCCACCGGCGGCCGCCGCGCTATCTCCATCATCACTGAAACCCGCCATTTCCACACCCTGGCCGTCCGGCTGGGCCGCCACGACGCCACCCTGACCCTGTATGACATGAGCGGCAAGGCGCTGGGCGAAACGCACTCTGCCCTGCCCCAACGCACACAGGAAACGCTGGAAGAGGCGCTGTGTGAGGCGATTGCCGCCTTTATCGACCAGTACCAGCGCAAAATGCGTGAGCTGATTGCGATTGCGGTGATCCTGCCCGGCCTGGTGGACCCGGAAAAAGGTGTGGTGCGCTATATGCCGCACATCAGCGTCCATAACTGGCGGCTGGTGGACACCCTGCAACAGCGCTTCAACGTGACCAGCTTTGTGGGCCATGACATCCGCAGCCTGGCACTGGCCGAGCACTACTTTGGTGCAACGCGCGACTGCGAGGACTCCCTGCTGGTCCGGCTGCATCGCGGCACCGGCGCAGGCATTCTGGTCAATGGCCAGATTTTCCTCGGCAGTAACGGTAACGTAGGGGAAATCGGCCATATTCAGGTTGACCCGCTGGGTGAGCGCTGCCATTGCGGCAATTTTGGCTGCCTGGAAACCATCGCAGCCAACGCCGCGATTGAGAACCGGGTGCGCAACCTGCTGACCCAGGGCTACCCCAGCAAACTGACGCTGGACGATTACAGCATCAGCGCCATCTGCAAAGCCGCCAACCGCGGCGATCCGCTGGCTACTGAAGTGATTGAAAATGTGGGCCGTTATCTGGGCAAAGCGATCGCGATTGCCATCAACTTATTCAACCCGCAAAAAGTGGTGATTGCCGGGGAGATTACCGAGGCACAGAAGGTGTTGCTGCCGGCGATTCAGGCGTGCATCAATACCCAGGTGTTGAAAGATTTCCGCAAGAATCTCCCGATTGTCACCTCTGAGCTTAACCACCGTTCCTCTATTGGTGCCTTTGCGCTGGCAAAGCGCGCCATGCTGAATGGGGTGCTGCTGCAACGTCTGCTGGAGTCCTGATGCTCCCAGAACGCCACGCTGGCCTATACTGTTGACCTTCACGCCTGAATACGACCCGCCGTGTGCGGGCCGTTTTTTTCAGGCCGGGCACGTTTGACCGTATCGCGGTTAACCCTGGAGCTTTCAACCCGTATTGCCTTCAACTTCCTATGAGTACGCAAGCCTATGACGATAAAAAATGTGATTTGTGATATTGACGGCGTGTTGATGCACGACAATACCGCCGTACCCGGTGCAGATATTTTTCTGGCGCGCATACAGGAACAGGGAATGCCGCTGGTGATCCTGACCAACTACCCGTCACAGACAGCGCAGGATTTGTCGAACCGCTTTCTGGCTGCCGGCATTGAAGTGCCTGACACCGCCTTTTTCACCTCGGCTATGGCCACCGCTGATTTTCTGCGCCGCCAGGAGGGGAAAAAAGCCTTCGTTATTGGGGAAGGCGCCTTAATTCATGAGCTGTATAAAGCCGGTTTCACCATCACTGACATCAACCCCGATTTCGTCATCGTGGGGGAAACCCGCTCCTATAACTTCGATATGATCCATAAAGCCGCCTACTTCATTTCGAATGGGGCACGTTTTATCGCCACCAACCCGGATACCCACGGGCGCGGCTTTTTCCCGGCGTGTGGGGCGCTGTGCGCGCCGATTGAAAAAATCACCGGCCGCCAGCCTTTTTATGTGGGGAAACCCAGCCCGTGGATTATCCGCTCGGCCCTGAACCAGATGCAGGCGCACTCTGAGGAAACGGTGATTGTCGGCGATAACCTGCGTACCGATATTCTGGCCGGTTTTCAGGCCGGGCTGGAAACCATTTTGGTGCTTTCCGGCGTTTCCACCCTGAGTGATATTGATGCCATGCCCTTCCGGCCAACCTGGATCTACCCGTCTGTCGCAGAGATTGATGTGATTTAACCGCTGGGTCTGGCCCGCCGGCCAGGCCGCACTTTTTCTTTTCCCCCTTTTTTGCCGCTTCCCGCCTTGCCCTGCCGAAAATTGCATAATCGATAATTTATCTGCCTTAAAAATCATAATCCGCTAAAAATTTAGGGTGGCCGGTGAACTATTTTTCCCTCTGACGCTAAATCTCTTGCATACCCTGCGGGTTTTGGCGCATGTTCTTTATCAGACCCGCAGCCAGGGTGTCTGCCACGCAACACCCCCCTGATAACCGGCTGCCTCACAACATCATTACCGCCCGAGAAATGCGTTAGGAGAGTTATATGTGTTCTATTTTTGGTGTGCTCGATATCAAAACTGACGCGGCTGAACTGCGTAAAAAAGCGCTGGAGCTGTCCCGTCTGATGCGTCACCGTGGCCCGGATTGGTCCGGCGTCTATGCAGGTGAAAAAGCCATTCTGGCGCATGAGCGTCTCTCTATTGTGGACGTCAACACCGGCGCACAACCTCTCTATAACGCAGCACACACCCATGTTCTGGCGGTAAACGGTGAGATCTATAACCATCAGGCATTGCGTCAGGAGCTGGGCGACCGTTACGCCTTCCAGACCGGTTCTGACTGCGAAGTGATCCTGGCGCTGTATCAGGAAAAAGGGCCGGCATTCCTCGACGAATTGCAGGGGATGTTCGCCTTCATTCTGTATGACACCGAAAAAGAAGCTTATCTGGTGGGCCGTGACCACCTCGGCATCATCCCGCTCTATATGGGCCATGATGAGCACGGCAACCTGTTTGTTGCCTCTGAGATGAAATCTCTGGTGCCGGTCTGCAAAACCATCCAGGAGTTCCCGGCGGGCAGCTACCTGTGGAGCCAGGACGGGAAAGTGCAGGAGTATTACCGTCGCGACTGGTTCGAGTTCGACAACGTCAAAGACAACACCACCGATGCCGCTGCCCTGCGTAACGCACTGGAAGAATCGGTGAAAAGCCACCTGATGTCTGATGTGCCGTACGGCGTGCTGCTCTCCGGCGGGCTGGACTCGTCCATTATTTCGGCGATTACCAAGAAATTCGCCGGCCGCCGGGTAGAAGATGACAACCGCAGTGAGGCCTGGTGGCCCCAGCTCCACTCCTTCGCCGTCGGCCTGGAAGGATCGCCGGATCTGCGCGCAGCCAAAGACGTGGCCCGCCACCTCGGCACCGTGCACCATGAAATCCATTTCACCGTGCAGGAAGGGCTGGATGCGATCCGCGATGTTATCTACCACATCGAAACCTATGACGTCACCACCATCCGCGCTTCCACGCCGATGTACCTGATGTCACGTAAAATCAAGGCGATGGGCATCAAAATGGTGCTCTCCGGCGAAGGGGCTGATGAAGTCTTCGGCGGCTACCTCTACTTCCATAAAGCGCCGGACGCCAAAGAGTTCCATGAAGAGACCGTGCGCAAACTGCTGGCGCTGCATATGTATGACTGCGCGCGCGCCAACAAAGCGATGTCTGCCTGGGGCGTTGAAGCCCGCGTGCCGTTCCTGGACAAGAAATTCCTGGACGTGGCGATGCGCATCAACCCGAAAGACAAAATGTGCGGCAACGGCAAGATGGAGAAGCATATCCTGCGGGAGTGTTTCGAATCTTACCTGCCGGAAAGCGTTGCCTGGCGGCAAAAAGAGCAGTTCTCCGACGGCGTGGGTTACAGCTGGATCGACACACTGAAAGAAGTGGCGGCGCAACAGGTCACGGACCAACAGCTGGAAACCGCCCGCTTCCGCTTCCCGTACAACACGCCGGTGTCCAAAGAGGCTTACCTGTACCGTACGGTCTTTGAAGAGCTGTTCCCGGTGCCGAGCGCCGCGGAATGTGTGCCGGGCGGCCCGTCGGTGGCCTGTTCGTCTGCCAAGGCGATTGAATGGGATGAGTCCTTCAAAAAGATGGACGATCCTTCCGGCCGTGCAGTAGGTGTTCACCAGTCAGCCTATTAAGGGGTAAACCCGCCGGGAATTTCCAATAACGGGCCGCTTACGGCCCGTTTTTTATGGCACAATTGCGTGATAAATGACACTTTTTGCCGATTTTCTCCGCAGACTGTTCATAAGCCAGACAAACAGAAGCGGGATGCCGTTTTTCGTTAAAAAACTTGTTGACGCAATTCGGTCATATCCGCATAATGCGCCCCGCAACGCCGACGAAGGTAACGCGAAAAAAGATGGCTACGTAGCTCAGCTGGTTAGAGCACAGCACTCATAATGCTGGGGTCACAGGTTCGAATCCCGTCGTAGCCACCATCTTTTTTGCGGGAGTGGCGAAATTGGTAGACGCACCAGATTTAGGTTCTGGCGCCGCAAGGTGTGCGAGTTCAAGTCTCGCCTCCCGCACCATTTCTATCCAGGCGTTGTAACGGATGGGGTATCGCCAAGCGGTAAGGCACCGGTTTTTGATACCGGCATTCCCTGGTTCGAATCCAGGTACCCCAGCCATACAACACTTGCAATTATGTTGTGATTATGAAATAGTAAGTCATTGTTATAGTAGAAGTTGTTTTTATCTGAAACAGTTTCAACGCAGTAACAGAACACGCAATACAATTTGGCTACGTAGCTCAGCTGGTTAGAGCACAGCACTCATAATGCTGGGGTCACAGGTTCGATTCCCGTCGTAGCCACCAAATTTTTGGGGTATCGCCAAGCGGTAAGGCACCGGATTCTGATTCCGGCATTCCCAGGTTCGAATCCTGGTACCCCAGCCAAAAAAAGTAAAAAGCTCGCTTCGGCGGGCTTTTTGCTTTTCTGCGCTCAGCAAGGAAATGGCTCAGGCAGAAAGCCGGGACGCTTCCCGGCCTGCCCTGCTGTCAGAGTCCCAGCGCGTAACGCAAGGCGCGATTTTTCAGGCTGCCGCCACGCTGCGCCGCCATCAGCGCAGCGTTACGCAGCATCCGCACCGGGGCCAGATCGTTACTGAAGGCGGTATAGAACAGATCCATACCGCTTTGCATCATCAGGTTATCGACTTTGCGGCGGCGCTGATAGCGCATCAACACCGGCTCACCGGCCCACGCTTCGCCCCGTTCACGCGCTGCCGCCAGCACGTCAATCAATGCCTCCACATCGCGGTAACCGAGATTCACGCCCTGCCCGGCCAGCGGATTAATGGTATGCGCTGCATCCCCAATCAGGGCGACGCCGGGGCGGACATAGTGTTGGGCGTGGCGGCGGACCAGCGGGAACGCACCGGCCGCCAGCGCAGTGACATTGCCGACCCTCTCCGGGAAGGCCTGCTGGATCTCCCGGCTGAGCTGGGCCATCGGCAGCGATTGTAAATACCGGATGCGGGCCGGGCTGTCGTACCAGACCAATGACGCATAGTGGCCGGACAGCGGCAGAAAGGCGCGTGGGCCGCTGGGGAAAAACTGCTGCCAGGTGACATCCTGATCCGGCGCGGCGGTTTTCACACTGATCAACATACAGGACTGGCGATACTGCCAGCCGTTAATGCCGATACCGGCCAGTTGCCGCACCTGTGAATTCGCGCCGTCCGCGCCGATGACCAGCTGCGTCGTCAGCGTCTGGCCATCCTGTAGCGTCAGCTGCCAGCCGTGCGGGGTTTTCTCCATGCTTTTTAAGCTGGCCGGGCAATGCAACCGGATAGCCGGCTGCTGTTCCACCTGCTGCCAGAGCGCCCGCTGGAGCACCGTGTTTTCCACCATATACCCCAGCTCCGGCAAGCCCAGCGCCGCGGCATCGAAAATCACCTCTGACCCCGGCATCTCCCAGGTTTCCAGCCGGCGGTAAGGCGCACTGCGCATCTGTGCCACGTTTTGCCAGGCACCCAGCCGGGTCAGGAGCGCGACCGAGGTGCAGCCCAGCGCGGAGATGCGCAAATCAGGGGCGCTCTGCGGGTCAAACTCAGGCGGGGCTGCGTGTTCCAGCAATGCCACGCTAAACCCCTGCTCAGCCAGCCCAAGGGCCGCCGCGGCGCCGACCATGCCGCCACCGACAACGGTAATGTCGGAATGCTTATCTGAATTGTTCATAAAGGCCAAATACCCGTTTGTGATCGCGTCTGCACGAAGTGTACCGGATTTTTCTGTTAGCATCAGGCGCAAGGCGGTTTTCCTCTGCTGGTCACCACCGCAGTGAGCGATTACACTAGGCGCCCTGCACACCGAGCTTATTCGGGAAGCTTTTTCTTCTGCATTGAGTAATGGCAAGTCAATGACAAAAAAACTGCATATTAAAACCTGGGGCTGTCAGATGAATGAGTACGATTCATCCAAGATGGCTGACCTGTTGGGAAGCACTCATGGTTATGAGCTGACAGAACATGCCGAAGAGGCCGATCTTCTGTTGCTGAATACCTGTTCCATCCGTGAAAAGGCGCAGGAAAAAGTCTTCAACCTTCTCGGCCGTTGGAAATTACTGAAAGAAACCAACCCCAACCTGATTATCGGGGTGGGTGGCTGTGTGGCATCGCAGGAAGGGAAACATCTCCGCCAGCGTGCGCCCTGTGTTGATATCGTGTTCGGCCCGCAAACCCTGCACCGTTTACCGGAAATGATCAACCAGGTCAGCGGCACCCGCAGCCCGGTGGTGGACGTCAGCTTCCCGGAAATCGAGAAGTTTGACCGCCTGCCGGAACCGCGGGCCGATGGCCCCACCGCCTTTGTCTCCATCATGGAAGGGTGCAACAAATATTGCAGCTTCTGTGTGGTGCCTTACACCCGTGGTGAAGAGGTCAGCCGCCCGAGTGACGACGTCCTGTTTGAAGTGGCACAGCTGGCAGCGCAGGGCGTACGTGAAGTCAACCTGCTGGGGCAGAATGTCAATGCTTACCGCGGGCTGAATTATGACGGTTCGGTCTGTAGCTTTGCCGAGCTGCTGCGCCTGGTCGCTGCCATTGACGGCATTGACCGGCTGCGTTTCACCACCAGCCACCCGATTGAATTCACCGATGACATCATCGATGTGTACCGCGACACGCCGGAGCTGGTCAGCTTCCTGCACCTGCCGGTGCAGTGCGGCTCTGACCGCGTGCTGATGATGATGAAACGCGCGCATACGGTGCTGGAGTATAAGGCGATCATCCGTAAGCTGCGCCAGGCGCGGCCGGACATCCACCTCAGCTCCGACTTTATTGTGGGCTTCCCGGGGGAAACCGCCGCTGACTTTGAACAGACCATGAAGCTGATTGCTGAAGTCAATTTTGATGTGAGCTACAGCTTTATCTACTCTGCCCGCCCCGGCACACCGGCGGCAGACATGGTGGACGATGTCAGTGAAGACGAGAAAAAACAGCGCCTCCATATTCTGCAGGAGCGCATCAACCAGCAGGTGATGCAGTTCAGCCGCCAGATGGTCGGCACCGTGCAGCGTATTCTGGTTGAAGGCACGTCACGCAAGAGCCTGATGGAGCTGAGCGGCCGCACAGAAAATAACCGTGTGGTTAACTTCGAAGGCACCCCGGATATGATCGGCAAATTCGTGGATGTTGAGATTGTCGATGTGTATGCCAACTCACTGCGCGGCGTGGTGGTACGCACCGAAGCGCAGATGGATCTGCGCATTCACGAGTCACCGTCAGCGGTGATTGCCCGTACCCGTAAGGAAAATGCGCTGGGCGTCGGGATCTACCAGCCCTGATAAGGCGCTGGCCAGGCTGCAGGGCGCCTGAGGCGCCCTTTATTTTTTTAGCGATTTGCCGCACTTCTTCCCCGCAACTGAAACTATCTTGCAGCAGGCCATTTAATTTTTCGATTTGTGCCGCATATTCATACTTCGGGTCCGCAGCATCTCTTGCCAGAAAGAGGAAGAAGCGGACAATGGCATGTATGCTTACGGTATGCTGCCTTCCCGGCAGAACAGACCTTATCGCTATCAACAGGCCCTATGTGACCCAGAGGAACAGTTTGAACGTCGAGACACAAGAACTCCTGCTAGAACCCGCCGATAACCAGCGCTTACTGAGCCTGTGCGGGCCGTTTGATGACAATATCAAACATCTTGAACGCCGGTTAGGCATCGAGATTAACCGCCGCGACAACCACTTTAAGCTGGTCGGCAAGAGCCTGGTTGTTCAGGCTGCTGCTGACATCCTGCGCCATCTCTATGTAGAAACGGCGCCGCTGCGCGGTGAAATCGCCGATATCGATCCGGAGCAAATCCATCTCGCTATCAAAGAGAGCCATGTGCTGGAGCAGACCGCCGAAAGCGTGCCCGACTATGGCAAAGCCGTGACCATCCGCACCAAACGCGGCATGGTGAAACCCCGTACCCCTAATCAGGCCCAGTATATTGCCAATATTCTGGACAACGACATTACCTTCGGTATCGGCCCTGCCGGGACCGGGAAAACGTACCTGGCCGTGGCAACGGCCGTAGATGCCCTGGAGCGCCAGGAAGTCCGCCGCATCATGCTCACCCGCCCTGCGGTAGAGGCGGGTGAAAAACTGGGCTTCCTACCGGGTGACCTCAGCCAGAAAGTCGACCCGTACCTGCGCCCGCTGTATGACGCCCTGTTTGAAATGCTGGGCTTTGAGCGGGTGGAAAAACTGATTGAGCGCAATGTGATTGAGGTGGCCCCGCTGGCCTATATGCGTGGCCGTACCCTGAATGACGCGTTCATCATTCTGGATGAGAGCCAGAACACCACCATCGAACAGATGAAGATGTTCCTGACCCGTATCGGCTTTAACTCCAAGGCGGTGATTACCGGCGACGTCACGCAGATTGACCTGCCGCGTAACCAGAAATCGGGCCTGCGGCACGCCATTGAGGTGCTGTCAGATGTGGAAGAGATAAGCTTTAACTTCTTCCACAGCGAAGACGTGGTGCGCCACCCGGTGGTCGCCCGTATCGTGGTGGCCTATGAGGCCTGGGAAGCCGAAGAGCAGAAACGCAAAGATGCCGCCGCGGAACAGCGTAAGCGTGACGCGCTGCAACATGCCGCCTCTGCCCCGCAGGAGGCGCCGTGAGCAACGTGATCCTTGATTTGCAGATCGCCTGTGAAGCGCCGTCCGGCCTGCCGGCTGAGGCGGACTTCCAGCGCTGGCTCGACCATGTGTTGCCGCAGTTTCAGGAAGAGTCGGAAGTGACCATCCGACTGGTGGATGAAGCCGAAAGCCATGACCTGAACCTGACCTACCGGGGCATGGACAAACCGACCAACGTGCTCTCTTTCCCGTTTGAGGCACCGCCGGGTATGGAGATGCCGCTGCTGGGTGATTTGATCATCTGCCGCCAGGTCGTGGAGCGCGAAGCCGGCGAGCAAGGCAAACCGTTGATGGCGCACTGGGCACATATGGTTGTTCACGGCAGCCTCCATCTGCTAGGGTACGATCATATTGTTGACGAAGAAGCCGAAGAGATGGAATCTTTGGAAACAGACATCATGCAGGGTATGGGTTATCCTGACCCCTATCTTTCTGAAAAAGATGACCTCTGATATTAGTTGATGATCTGCGGTGTTTTTTTGTGGCCGGACTGAAAAAGAAGGCCGCGACAAATGCCGCAGCATCACTAATAATAACCTTTCCTCCCAATACGAGTAATATTAACCAGACCGCCATGAGCGACGACCATTCACAGAGCAATGACAGCCCCAGTCCCAAGAAGGGCTTTTTCTCCCTTATCCTCAGCCAGTTATTCCACGGCGAGCCTAAAAACCGTGGCGACCTGGTCGAGCTGATCCGCGACTCCGAACAGAACGACCTGATTGACCCTGATACCCGTGACATGCTGGAAGGCGTGATGGATATCGCCGATCAGCGCGTGCGTGACATCATGATCCCGCGTTCGCAGATGGTGACCCTGAAACGGAACCAGCCGCTGGAAGAGTGCCTGGATGTGATCATTGAATCCGCCCACTCCCGCTTCCCGGTGATCAGCGAAGACAAGGATCATATTGAAGGCATCCTGATGGCCAAAGACCTGCTGCCGTTTATGCGCACCACGTCCGAGCCGTTCAGCATCGACAAAGTGCTGCGCCCTGCGGTGGTGGTGCCGGAAAGCAAACGGGTTGACCGGATGCTGAAGGAGTTCCGCTCCCAGCGGTACCACATGGCGATTGTCATTGATGAGTTTGGCGGTGTCTCCGGCCTGGTCACCATTGAGGATATTCTGGAGCTGATTGTGGGTGAAATTGAGGACGAATATGACGATGAAGAAGATCGTGACGTCCGTCAGCTCAGCCGCCATACCTACACTGTCCGGGCGCTGACACCGATTGAAGATTTCAATGAGGTGTTCCAGACGCACTACAGTGATGAAGAGGTGGATACCATTGGCGGCCTGGTGATGCAGGCATTTGGTCACCTCCCGGCCAGGGGTGAAACCATCGAAATTGACGGTTACGTATTTAAAGTTGCGATGGCCGACAGCCGACGTATTATCCAGGTTCATGTCAAAATTCCGGACGACGCACCGCAACCCAAACTGGAACTGGAAGAATAAAACATCCATGACCCTTGCCTTACTTTTGCAACGCCAGCGGCTACGCCTGCCGCTGGCGCTCTTGTTTGGTGCCTGCGGCACCCTGGCGTTTTCCCCGTATGATATCTGGCCCGCAGCCATTGTCTCGCTGTGTGGCCTGCAGGCGCTGACGCTCAACCGCACCGCCAGCCAGTCCGCCTGGGTAGGGTTCTTCTGGGGGCTGGGTTTGTTCGGCAGCGGGGTCAACTGGGTGTACGTCAGTATTGCCCAGTTCGGCGGGATGCCGGAGCCTGTTAACCTGTTTTTAGTGGTACTGCTGGCCGCCTATCTCTCGCTCTATACCTCATTGTTCGCCGGTGTACTGACGCGCCTGTGGCCGCGCCTGACGGTGTGGCGGGTGGCGCTGGCTGCGCCTGCGCTGTGGCAGGTCACGGAGTTCCTGCGCGGCTGGGTGCTGACCGGCTTCCCCTGGCTGCAATTTGGCTATAGCCAGATTGACGGCCCGTTGAAAGGCATCGCGCCGCTGCTGGGCGTTGAAACCATCACCTTTATGTTGATGTCGCTGAGCGGGCTGCTGGTGTATGCGCTGTTCCAGCGCAAGCCCCTGCCGGCCGTGGTGGCGCTGGCGATGCTGCTGCTGCCGTGGCCGTTGCGCCAGTTGACCTGGTTCACCCCGGAGCCGCAAAAAACAGCCAATGTGGCGATGGTACAGGGCAATATTCCGCAGTCCATGAAGTGGGACCCGAAAGTCCTTGAGCAGACACTGCAAATTTATCTGGATGCGAGCCGCCCTTATGCCGGCAAGGCTTCGCTGATCATCTGGCCGGAATCCGCGATTCCGGATATCGAGCGCGATCAGCAGCCTTTCCTCGGTATGATGGATGACCTGATGCGTTCGCACCACAGCAGCCTGATCACCGGCATCGTGGACGCGCGCCAGACTCAGCAGGGTTATGACTACTACAACAGCATGATTGTGCTGGGTGAACAAACGCCCTACCACTACCTGAATCAGGACCGCTTTAATAAGCACCATCTGGTGCCGTTTGGCGAGTTTGTGCCGCTGGAAAGTTTGCTGCGCCCGCTGGCCCCCTTCTTTGATTTGCCGATGTCCTCCTTTAGCCGCGGCGGCTATGTGCAGCCACCGTTACAGGCGGCGGGCTTTAACCTCACGGCAGCCATCTGCTATGAGATTGTGCTCGGTGAACAGGTGCGGGCCAATTTGCGGCCGGATACGGACTTTTTGCTGACCATCTCTAACGATGCCTGGTTCGGCCACTCAATTGGGCCGTGGCAGCATTTCCAAATGGCCCGTATGCGCGCGCTGGAATTAGGGCGCCCCTTGTTGCGCAGCACCAATAATGGCGTGACGGCCGCGGTAGACGCGAAAGGCAACGTGATTAAGCAGATCCCGCAATTTACCCGTCAGGTGCTGGAGGTACAGGTGACCCCGACCACCGGGCTGACCCCTTATGCCCGTCTCGGCGCCCTGCCGGTTTGGCTCCTCACCCTGCTGGCCGGCGGTGCCGCCCTTATCGCCACGTTGCGCCGCTCACGCGCAGTGTAAACAGCCGCATCATGGCCTGAAGCCGGGAGATTTCTCCCGGCTTTTTTATTTCCTCTTCCCCGTTTTGGCACAGCGTTTGCTTGATATTGCTGGGATTTAGCTGAAAACGTCACCCATCCGGACATTTCGCATTAACCTGCACCGCCTTTGCGCGCCTGCTGCACAACAAACGTGCAGGGCAGATTTTTTGCCTCTATTTGGTGCGGCGTTGGTCGCAAAAAAGAAACGTTCTGGTATCAATATATTTACATTCAGCTATGTTCAGACAGGCCTCCCGGCCTCTTGCCGCGTTCCGATGCGGTCTCTTTTTTGATTTCGACGTCACACGTCAGAATCATAACAACAGCAAGGAGTAGGACCATGCAAATGCGCAAACTGGCGTTATCGCTGCTGCTCGCCGGCATTGCCACAGGCGCCGCCCATGCGGCCCAGCCCACCGCCGCTGCCGGTAATCAGGCTGCCCCCGACACGTTGCAAAAAATCAAACAAAACGGCGTGATTGTCGTGGGCCACCGTGAATCTTCGGTGCCGTTCTCCTATTACGATAATACTCAGAAAGTCGTGGGTTACTCCCAGGACTATTCCAACCTGATTGTTGAGGCGATTAAAAAACAACTGAATGCGCCGGACCTGAAGGTAAAACTGCTGCCGATCACCTCACAGAACCGCATCCCGCTGCTGCAAAACGGCACCTTTGATTTCGAATGTGGTTCCACCACCAATAACCTTGAGCGCCAGCAACAGGCTGCCTTCTCCAACAGTATTTTTGTGGTAGGTACCCGCCTGCTGGTGAAAAAAGGCTCGCCGATAAAAGATTTCCCGGACCTGAAAGGCAAGACGGTGGTCGTCACCTCCGGCACCACCTCTGAAGTGCTGCTTAATAAGCTCAATGAAGAGAAAAAGATGGAGATGCGCATCATCAGCGCCAAAGACCACGGGGACTCTTTCCGTACGCTGGAAAGCGGCCGCGCCGTGGCCTTTATGATGGATGACGCCCTGCTGGCCGGCGAACGCGCCAAAGCGAAAAAACCGGATCAATGGGACATCGTCGGCACGCCGCAATCCCATGAAGCTTACGGCTGTATGCTGCCGCGAGGCGACGCCAGCTTTAAGAAACTGATGGATGACACCATCGCCCAGGCCCAGACGTCAGGCGAAGCGGCGAAATGGTATGAGACCTGGTTCCAGAAGCCAATTCCGCCAAAAAACCTCAACATGAACTTTGCCCTGTCAGACGACATGAAAGCCCTGTTTAAAGCACCAAACGATAAGCCGTAACCTGCCCGGATAACGGCAACATGCAGGACAGACAGGAAGCGGGGTGGCCGTTCCCCACCCCGCTTTTTTCATGGTGTGCCGCGCCTGTCAGGCGTTCTCTCCCGGATCACTGCGATCCGTTGTATGGAGTTGTTTATGTCAACCAACTGGAACTGGGGCATTTTCCTGCAAGAAGCCCCGTTTGGTAATACCACCTATCTTGGCTGGATCTGGTCTGGTTTTCAGGTCACGATTGCACTTTCATTCTGTGCCTGGATTATCGCGTTTTTTGTCGGCTCGCTGTTTGGCATTCTGCGTACGGTACCTAACCGGTTACTCGCCGGGCTCGGTACCTGCTACGTGGAATTGTTCCGGAACGTGCCGCTGATTGTTCAGTTTTTCATCTGGTATCTGGTGGTGCCGGAATTGTTACCGCCGGATCTCGGCATGTGGTTCAAATCCGAGCTGGACCCGAACATTCAGTTTTTCCTCTCCTCCATGATCTGCCTGGGGCTGTTTACCGCGGCCCGCGTGTGTGAGCAGGTACGGGCGGCCATTCAGTCCCTGCCGCGCGGCCAGAAAGCCGCCGGGCTGGCGATGGGGCTGACCCTGCCGCAAACCTACCGCTATGTGCTGCTGCCGAATGCCTACCGGGTGATTGTGCCGCCGATGACATCAGAGATGCTGAACCTGGTGAAAAACTCGGCTATCGCCTCCACCATCGGCCTGGTGGATATGGCTGCGCAGGCCGGCAAACTGCTCGACTATTCGGCCCATGCGTATGAGTCATTCACCGCCATCACGCTGGCCTACATCCTGATTAACGCAGTGATTATGGTGTTTATGCGGCTGGTCGAATCCAAAGTCAGGCTGCCGGGCCATACGGGGGGTAAATAATGTACGAATTTGACTGGAGTTCAATCCCGCCCAGTTTCCCTTACCTGCTGGACGGCATGGTGATCACGCTCAAAATCACCCTGACGGCGATTGTGTTCGGCATCCTGTGGGGCACGCTGCTGGCGGTGATGCGTTTGTCGAGCATCAAGGTGATCAGCTGGTTTGCCACGCTGTATGTCAACCTGTTCCGCTCGGTGCCGCTGGTGATGGTGTTGCTGTGGTTCTATCTGGTGGTGCCGGGCCTGCTGCAAAAAGGGCTGGGCCTCTCCCCACATGCTGATATCCGCCTGATTTCGGCGATGGTGGCGTTTGCGCTGTTTGAAGCGGCCTATTACTCCGAGATTATCCGCGCCGGTATTCTCAGCGTCGCCCGCGGCCAGGGTGCCGCTGCACTGGCGCTGGGCATGACGCCGTGGCAATCCATGAAGCTGGTGATCCTGCCGCAGGCGTTCCGGGCGATGATCCCACTGCTGCTGACCCAGGGCATTGTGTTGTTCCAGGATACGTCCCTGGTGTATGTGCTGAGCCTGGCGGACTTTTTCCGCACCGCCACCACGATTGGCGAGCGCGACGGCACCCAGGTGGAAATGGTGCTGTTTGCCGGGCTGGTTTACTTTGTTATTAGCATCGCGGCCTCGTTGGTGGTCAGCGTATTGAAGAAAAGGACCGTTTCATGATCTCCCTGAAGAGTATTTCCAAGTGGTATGGGCATTTCCAGGTATTAACGGAGTGCAGCACTGAAGTGAAAAAAGGGGAAGTTGTGGTGGTATGCGGCCCCTCAGGCTCCGGCAAATCCACCCTGATTAAAACCGTTAACGGCCTGGAGCCGGTTCAGAAAGGCCAGATCGTGGTGAACGGTATTCCGGTGAATGACCGGAAAACCAATCTGGCGCAACTGCGCGCCAAGGTAGGGATGGTGTTCCAGCATTTTGAGCTGTTCCCGCATCTCTCCATCATCGATAACCTGACGCTGGCCCAGATCAAGGTGCTGAAACGGGACAAAGCCGCCGCGCGGGACAAGGGGCTGAAATTGCTGGATCGGGTCGGCCTTGCGGCCCACGCCAATAAATTCCCCGGCCAGCTCTCCGGCGGCCAGCAGCAGCGCGTCGCCATCGCCCGTGCGCTTTGCATGGACCCGGTCGCCATGTTGTTTGATGAACCGACCTCCGCGCTGGACCCGGAAATGATCAATGAAGTGCTGGACGTGATGGTAGAGCTGGCGCAGGAAGGCATGACAATGATGGTCGTCACCCATGAGATGGGCTTTGCCCGCAAAGTGGCCAACCGCGTGATCTTTATGGACGAGGGCAAAATAGTGGAAGACCGCGAGAAGAACGCGTTTTTCGACAATCCACAATCCGATCGCGCACGCGATTTTTTGGCAAAAATCCTGCACTGACCGGCAAAAGGAAATGCGCCGCCCCACAGGCGGCGCGTTTGCCTTTCCTGCCTGTGCGTTAAGGCTGGAAAGGCTGGCGGTTAAACTGGTCATGCCCGCATTTCGGGCAGAGCGGCAGGATTTCCGGCGTATACACCGGCATCGGGGCATGGCATTTTTCGCAGATCAGGTTGCCGAGCCCCACCACTTCCCCACTGTGGTAAACCCCGTGATGGGTGACATCCTTAAACACTTCCCGCCACTCCAGCTGGGTTTTATCCGTGATGTCTGCCAGCTCCTGCCACAGGCTCTCTTTAATCACCCGCATAAACACGCTGTCCGTGATGTCGTCCTGCTCCTGATAGCTGCGGGCGAACTCTTCCAGGTCACGCCGTACCGCCAGCGTCACCTGCCGGATTTCAGCATCTGTCAGGTCCCCGGCCGTTTTCAGCCGGGCCTCGGCGCTGCGCACCAGCGCGTCAATGTCGTGATCGCCGGCCCGGATGCGTTCCGTCAGGGAGGCAACCAGCTCACGGTAATAGTCTGCAACGTTACTCATACAATCCTCGCAATGCGCTGATGAGATCACACGGCCTGCCGCCCGGCACTGCCGCTACGGCGCTCCATTTTTTTGAGCTTACCCCTCCAGTTTAGCCCTAAATCACTGATGTGATTTAAGGAATAGTCCGGCTTTGCGTAACCTTACGCAAAATTCGCCGCTTCCTCCGGAGAAATACGCCTGCCGCGGGCGCTGAGTGTTGTTGCCTCAGGCGCTTATCAGCTATGCTATGCGGATCTCTTTATATGAATCAGAAAAGGCTACAGGCGTAGCTGTTTTTCACTATAGGACCATCGGCCGCCATGCAAGAGCAATACCGCCCAGAAGATATAGAGTCAAACGTCCAGCTTCACTGGCAAGAGAAGCAAACTTTTAAGGTGACTGAAGAGGCCGGCAAGGAGAAGTACTACTGCCTTTCAATGCTGCCTTACCCGTCAGGCCGCCTGCATATGGGCCACGTGCGCAACTACACCATCGGCGATGTCATCTCCCGCTACCAGCGTATGCTGGGCAAAAACGTGCTTCAGCCTATCGGCTGGGATGCGTTCGGCCTGCCGGCTGAAGGCGCCGCGGTAAAAAACAACACCGCGCCGGCCCCCTGGACCTACGAAAATATCGATTACATGAAGAACCAGCTGAAACTGCTGGGCTTCGGCTATGACTGGGATCGTGAAATCGCGACCTGTGATCCTGACTACTACCGTTGGGAGCAGTGGTTCTTCACCAAGCTGTATGAAAAAGGCCTGGTCTATAAGAAGACCTCTGCGGTGAACTGGTGCCCGCATGACCAGACCGTCCTCGCCAACGAACAGGTGATTGAAGGCTGCTGCTGGCGCTGCGACACCAAAGTTGAGCGTAAAGAGATCCCGCAGTGGTTTATCAAAATCACCGCCTATGCGGATCAGCTGCTGAACGACCTGGACACGCTGGAGAGCTGGCCTGAGCAGGTCAAAACCATGCAGCGCAACTGGATTGGCCGTTCTGAAGGCGTGGAAATCACCTTTGACGTCGAAGAGAGTGAAGAAACGCTGACGGTTTACACCACCCGCCCGGACACCTTTATGGGCGTGACCTACGTGGCCGTTGCCGCTGGTCACCCGCTCTCCCTGCAGGCGGCGGCCGGTAACCCGGCCCTGGCTGATTTCATCGCCGAATGCCGCAACACCAAAGTGGCCGAAGCAGAAATGGCGACGATGGAGAAGAAAGGCATGGACACCGGTCTGGTGGCCATTCACCCGCTGACCGGCGATAAAGTCCCGGTCTGGGTGGCTAACTTTGTCCTGATGGAGTACGGCACCGGCGCAGTCATGGCAGTGCCGGGGCACGACCAGCGCGACTGGGAGTTCGCCACCAAATACAGCCTGCCGATCCAACCGGTGATTCTGAACGCAGACGGCACCGAGCCGGACCTCAGCGCACAGGCGATGACGGAAAAAGGCGTCCTGTTCAACTCCGGTGAATTCGACGGCCTGGATTTCCAGGCGGGCTTCAACGGCATCGCTGACAAGCTGGTGGCTATCGGCCGTGGCCAGCGCAAAGTGAACTACCGCCTGCGTGACTGGGGCGTCTCGCGCCAGCGCTACTGGGGCGCCCCTATCCCGATGGTCACGCTGGAAGACGGCACGGTTATCCCGACGCCGGAAGACCAGCTGCCGGTGGTGCTGCCGGAAGATGTGGTGATGGACGGCATCACCAGCCCGATCAAGGCTGACCCGGAGTGGGCCAAAACCACCGTGAACGGCCAGCCGGCACTGCGTGAAACCGACACCTTCGACACCTTTATGGAGTCCTCCTGGTACTACGCGCGCTACACCTGCCCGCAGTATGACCAGGGGATGCTGGACCCGGCCGCGGCCAACTACTGGCTGCCGGTTGACCAGTATGTCGGCGGCATTGAACACGCGATCATGCACCTGATGTATTTCCGCTTCTTCCACAAGCTGATGCGCGACGCGGGCCTGGTCAACTCTGACGAGCCGGCCAAACGCCTGCTGTGCCAGGGTATGGTGCTGGCTGACGCCTTCTACTACAGCGGTGCCAATGGTGAGCGTAACTGGGTTTCCCCGGTTGACGTGACCGTTGAGCGTGATGAGAAAGGCCGTATCACCAAAGCCACTGACCCGCAGGGCCGTGAGCTGGTTTACGCCGGCATGAGCAAAATGTCGAAGTCGAAAAACAACGGCATCGACCCGCAGGTCATGGTAGAGAAATATGGCGCGGATACCGTACGTCTGTTCATGATGTTTGCTTCACCGGCAGAGATGACGCTGGAGTGGCAGGAATCTGGGGTGGAAGGGGCGAACCGCTTCCTGAAACGCGTCTGGAAACTGGCCTTTGAACACCGTGAGAAAGGGGCTGTACAGCCGCTGGATGTGGCCGCCCTCAACGATGCACAGAAAGAACTGCGTCGTGATCTGCACAAAACCATCGCGAAAGTCACCGATGATATCGGCCGCCGCCAGACCTTTAACACCGCGATTGCCGCCGTGATGGAGCTGATGAACAAGCTGGCCCGTGCGCCGCAGGAGACAGAGCAGGATCGCGCGCTGCTGCAGGAAGCCCTGCTGGCCGTGGTACGGATGCTTTATCCGTTCACCCCGCACGTCTGCTTTGCCCTGTGGCAGGCACTGGGCGGCGAAGGTGACATCGATACCGCGCCGTGGCCGGTGGCGGATGAAGCCGCGATGGTGGAAGAGTCCAAGCTGGTCGTGGTGCAGGTTAACGGCAAAGTCCGCGGTAAAGTCACCGTGCCGGCAGATGCTACCGAAGAACAGGTGCGCGAGCGCGCCGGTCAGGAATATCTGGTCGCAAAATACTTAGATGGCGTGACCATCCGTAAAGTGATCTATGTGCCCGGAAAACTGCTTAACCTGGTAGTAGGTTGAGCCAAGGAGGCGTTGTGCGACATCGTTTGATGATGCTGCTGCTGGGGGTCGCCGTGATGGTGACCTCGGGATGCGGCTTTCACCTTCGCGGCACCACCCAGGTGCCGGAAGAACTGAAAACCATGATGCTGGACAGCTACGATCCTTACGGCCCGCTGACGCGGGCAGTTCGGCAGCAGTTACGCCTGAACAACGTGAGCGTTGTGGAGAAGTCAGCCCGTAAGGATCTGCCGTCGCTGCGCATTGTCAGCGCGACCCAGGGGCAGGACACTGTCTCGATCTTCCAGGACGGCAAAACCGCGGAATATCAGCTGGTGATGGTGGTAAATGCCCAGGTGTTGCTGCCGGGGCATGATCTCTACCCGGTGCAGGCAAAAGTGTTCCGTTCCTTCTTTGACAACCCGCTGACGGCGTTGGCCAAAGATGCCGAGCAGGACATTATTTTGCAGGAGATGCGCGAGCAGGCTGCACAACAGCTGGTACGCAAGCTGCTGGCGGTTCACGCGTCAGAAGAAAGCAAGAAGCCGCAGGTCAGCCTGAGTGATGACGGCGCGGAAAGTACCCCGCCGCCGGCCACCACCGGCACTGCCCTGCCGGCCAGCGTCAGCGCACAATGATCCGGCTCTATCCTGAACAACTTGCCGCGCAGCTCCGTGAGGGGCTGCGCGCTTGTTATTTATTATGCGGGAATGATCCCTTGCTGCTTCAGGAGAGCCAGGATCATATCCGTGCAGCTGCCCAGCAGGCGGGCTTCAGCGAGCATTACAGCTTTACGCTGGACAACCACACCGAATGGGATGCCATCTTCAGTGTATGCCAGGCGCTGAGTCTGTTTGCCAGCCGCCAGACGCTGATGCTGGTTCTGCCGGATAATGGCCCGAATGCCGCCATCAGTGAGCAATTGCTGAAACTGACCGGCTTGCTGCACCCGGATATTTTGTTGATCCTGCGCGCCCAGCGTCTGACCAAGGGGCAAGAGAACGCCGCCTGGTTCAAGGCACTGAGCCGGGAAGGCGTCTGGGTGACCTGCCAGACCCCGGAGCAGGCGCAATTGCCGCGTTGGGTGGCGCAACGTGCGGCATCGTTGAAACTGACGCTGGATGAACCGGCCAATCAGCTGCTCTGTTACTGCTATGAAGGCAATTTGCTGGCGCTGGCCCAGGCCCTCGAACGGCTGTCACTGCTGTTTCCAGACGGTAAACTGACGCTGCCGCGGGTAGAGCAGGCCGTCAATGATGCCGCCCACTTTACGCCCTACCACTGGCTGGATGCGCTGCTGGCAGGCAAAAGCAAACGTGCGCTGCATATTTTGCACCAATTGCGGCTGGAAGAGAGCGAACCGGTGATCCTGTTGCGGACGGTGCAACGGGAATTGTTATTGCTGCTGACCCTGAAACGGGCCGGCACCTCACAACCGCTGCGTGCGCTGTTTGACCAGCACAAAGTCTGGCAAAACCGCCGGCCTTTGCTGACGCAGGCGTTGCAACGCCTCTCCCTGCCCCAGCTTCACCAGGCGGTTCAATTGCTGACGCGGGCTGAACTGACGCTGAAGCAGGATTATGGTCAGTCTGTCTGGCCGGAACTGGAAAGCCTGTCATTGCTGCTGTGCGGTAAAGCCCTGCCTGCTATCTTTTATTGATTACCCTTTCGCCTGGAGACGGGTTTCTCATGCCTGATACATTCACTGCGCGTCACCTTGCTACCGTCGATGCCTTTTTCGGCGGCACCTTTGATCCTGTGCATTATGGGCACCTGAAACCGGTCGAGGCGCTGGCGCAACAGGTTGGGCTAAGCAGTGTGACGTTACTGCCCAATAATGTGCCGCCCCACCGTCCCCAGCCGGAGGCCACGGCGCAACAGCGGCTGGAGATGGTCAAGCTGGCGATTGCAGACCACCCGCTTTTCCGGGTCGATGACCGCGAACTCCAGCGGGAAACGCCCTCCTACACGATTGAGACACTTGAAACGTTGCGTAAAGAACGTGGCGCAAAGGCATCATTGGCGTTTATCATTGGCCAGGATTCATTACTCAACCTTTATAAGTGGCATCGCTGGGAATCGTTGCTGGCGGTGTGTCACCTGCTGGTTTGTGCCCGGCCCGGTTATCGGCAGCAACTGGATACCCCGCAACTTCAGGCCTGGTTTGAAGAACATGCGGTCTCCTGCGCCGGGCGGTTGAGCGAAAAACCGGCAGGGTTTATTTATCTGGCGGATACACCGCTGGTGAATGTCTCCGCGACGGAAATCCGTAAACGGCGGCACGCCGGGCAGGATTGTGACCACCTGCTGCCGCCGGCCGTACAACACTATATCGATTCACAGGGTTTATATCGCGAGTAGAACACCCATGTTATACTGCGCCGCTTAATTTCGGGTGTCCGCTCAGCCAGCATGTCTTTTTAACCAAGCTGTTGATTCCAGAAATATTTTTCGCTAACTGACACCCGGCCAGAAAACCTGTTACGGCATGGGGTAACACTGTCGATCGCGGCCTTCAGGTTGCCACGATGTGAACCCTGTCCCAAACCAACCATACCCGAGGGGGAACCTTTGCAAGGTAAAGCGCTCCAAGAATTTGTTATTGATAAAATTGATGATTTGAAAGGTCAGGACATTATCGCCCTGGATGTCACCGGCAAATCCAGCATCACTGACTGCATGATCATCTGCACCGGTACCTCAAGCCGCCATGTGATGTCGATTGCCGGCCACGTGGTTGAAGAAGTTAAGGCGATCGGCCTGCATACGCTGGGCGTGAAAGGCATCACCGATGCTGACTGGGTCGTGGTTGACCTGGGCGAAATCATTGTCCATGTCATGCAGGAAGAGAGCCGCACGCTCTACGAACTCGAAAAGCTCTGGAGTTAAGCGGTGAAGCTGCAACTGGTGGCGGTCGGCACAAAAATGCCGGACTGGGTGCAGACCGGATTCATGGATTACCTGCGCCGTTTTCCAAAAGATATGCCGTTTGAACTGGTAGAGATCCCGGCGGGAAAGCGCGGGAAAAATGCGGATATCAAACGCATTCTGGAAAAAGAAGGCGAGCTGATGCTGGCCGCGGTCGGCAAAGGTAACCGCGTGGTGACGCTGGATATTCCCGGCACCCCGTGGGAAACGCCGCACCTGGCGCAACAGCTGGAGCGCTGGAAGCAGGATGGCCGTGATGTCAGCCTGCTGATTGGTGGCCCGGAGGGGCTGGCACCCGCCTGCAAGGCGGCAGCGGAGCAGAGCTGGTCGCTCTCGCCGTTGACGTTGCCGCACCCGCTGGTCAGGGTACTGGTTGCTGAAAGCCTCTATCGTGCCTGGAGTATCACCACCAATCATCCTTACCACCGCGAATAAACGGTCGGTGAATGTCAGCAGAATGAACCATAAGTAGTGGGATGAAAATAGACCGTAACCCTTTTCGCGACTATTCGGCTGAATCAGCCCTGTTTGTCCGCCGCGCATTGGTGGCATTCGCAGGCATTCTGCTCCTCAGCGGCATTCTGGTCGCCAACCTCTATAATCTGCAAATCATGCGGTTTGAAGATTACCGTACCCGATCCAATGAAAACCGTATCAAGCTGGTGCCGATTGCGCCCAGCCGCGGCATTATCTATGACCGGAACGGCACACCGCTGGCGCTTAACCGCACCATTTATCAGCTGGAGCTGGTGCCGGAAAAAGTAGATAACCTGACGGCGGTGCTGGAACAGTTGCGCCCAGTGGTTGACCTGACGGATGAGGACATTGCGAACTTCCAGAAAGAGCGCAAGCGCTCACGCCGCTTTACCTCCATTGCCGTTAAACCTGCCCTGACCGAAGTGCAGGTGGCGCGCTTTGCGGTTAACCAGTTCCGTTTTCCCGGTGTGGAAGTCAAAGGTTACCAGCGCCGTTACTATCCCTACAGTTCTGCCCTGACCCATGTCATCGGCTACGTGTCGAAAATCAACGATCGTGACGTCGAACGGCTGGATAAGGCCGGGATATTGCCCAACTATGCGGCCACGCATGACATCGGCAAACTCGGCATTGAACGCTATTACGAAGATGTGCTGCACGGCAAAACCGGCTATGAAGAGGTTGAGGTCAATAACCGTGGGCGTGTAATCCGTCAGTTACATGAGCAGGCGCCCCAGGCCGGTAAAGATATTTACCTGACGCTGGACCTGAGCCTGCAGATGTACATCGAGAAACTGTTGACCGGCAGCCGCGCCGCCGTGGTGGTGACTGACCCGCGTGACGGCGGCATCCTGGCGCTGGTGTCTAACCCCAGTTACGATCCCAACCTGTTTGTGGACGGCATTTCCAGCAAGGATTACAAAAATTTGCTGGAAGATCCGAACAAACCGCTGATTAACCGCGCGACCCAGGGTGTTTACCCGCCGGCCTCCACGGTTAAACCCTATATTGCGGTATCGGCCCTGACGGCCGGGGTGATTACCCGTAATACCAGCCTGTTTGACCCCGGCTGGTGGCAACTCCCCGGCTCAGAAAAGCGCTTCCGTGACTGGAAAAAATGGGGCCACGGCCGCCTGAACGTGACCCGTTCACTGGAAGAGTCCGCGGATACCTTCTTCTACCAGGTCGCTTATGACATGGGCATTGACCGCCTGTCAGAATGGATGACCAAATTTGGTTACGGCCACTACAGCGGGATTGACCTTTCCGAGGAGCGGGCAGGCAACATGCCGAACCGCGAATGGAAGTTCAAGCGCTTCAAAAAACCCTGGTATCAGGGTGACACCATTCCGGTCGGCATCGGCCAGGGTTACTGGACGGCCACCCCCGTTCAGATGATCAAGGCGATGATGATCCTGATTAACGACGGCGCAATCAAAACCCCGCACCTGCTGCACAGCACCCAGGTAGAGGGCAAGCAGGTGCCGTATGTGCAGGAAGAGAACGGCCATATCGGCGATATTCACTCCGGCTATTGGGAAATCGCCAAAGACGGGATGTACGGCGTAGCCAACCGGGCAAACGGCACCGCGCGCAAAAGCTTTGCTGATGCCCCGTACAAGGCGGCCGCCAAATCCGGTACGGCCCAGGTCTTTGGCCTGCGCGAAAACGAAACCTATAACGCCCATAAAATCGCCGAACGGCTGCGCGACCACAAACTGATGACCGCGTTTGCCCCGTATGACAAACCCACGGTGGCGGTGATCGTCATCCTGGAGAACGGCGGCGCAGGCCCGGCAGTGGGTACGATTACCCGCCAGATCCTCGACCACATCCTGCTGGGTGACAACAATACAGAGTTGCCGGTGGCTGCCCCCCTGCCGCCCGGCACTGAAGGTGAATAAGGTAAACCATGACTGAAAGCCAACAAAAAGGCTCCTGGTGGGCGAAGCTCCACATCGATATGCCGCTGCTGCTGGTGATCATGGCGCTGCTGGCCTACAGCGCGTTCGTGATCTGGAGCGCCAGCGGCCAGGACATGGGCATGATGGAGCGCAAAATCGGCCAGATCGCGATGGGCCTGATCATCATGCTGGTGATGGCGCAGATCCCGCCGCGGGTGTATGAAAGCTGGGCGCCCTACCTCTACGTTGTCTGTGTGATCCTGCTGGTGATGGTGGATGCCTTCGGCCAGATCAGTAAAGGCGCGCAGCGCTGGCTGGATCTGGGGGTGGTACGCTTCCAGCCCTCTGAAATCGCTAAAATTGCCGTGCCGCTGATGGTGGCGCGCTTTATCAACCGTGACGTCTGCCCGCCTTCGCTGAAAAATACCGGCATTGCGCTGGTACTGATTTTCCTGCCGACGCTGCTGGTGGCCGCCCAGCCGGATCTCGGTACGTCTATCCTGATTGCTGCGTCCGGGCTGTTTGTGCTGTTCCTGTCCGGTATGAGCTGGAAACTGATTGGCGTGGCAGCCCTGCTGCTGGCGGCCTTTATCCCGGTGCTCTGGTTCTTCCTGATGCATGACTACCAGCGCGACCGCGTCATGATGCTGCTTGACCCGGAATCCGATCCGCTTGGGGCCGGGTATCACATTATCCAGTCAAAAATCGCCATTGGTTCCGGCGGGTTGTCAGGGAAAGGCTGGCTGCACGGCACCCAGTCACAGCTGGAATTCCTGCCGGAGCGCCATACCGACTTTATTTTTGCCGTATTGGCAGAAGAGCTGGGGTTAGTGGGCGTGCTGATCCTGCTTGCGCTCTACCTCTGCCTGATCATGCGCGGGCTGGTGATCGCCGCGAAAGCGCAAACCACCTTTGGCCGGGTCATGGCCGGCGGGCTGATGCTGATCCTGTTTGTGTATGTGTTCGTCAACATCGGCATGGTGAGTGGTATCCTGCCGGTGGTGGGCGTGCCGCTGCCGCTGGTCAGCTATGGTGGATCGGCATTAATCGTTCTGATGGCCGGGTTTGGTATCGTGATGTCGATACATACTCATCGCAAAATGTTGTCTAAAAATTTATAAGAGGGTGAGCAATGCGTAAACAGTGGCTGTGGGTTGGCATCATGGGGGCGTTGTTGAGCGCCTGTACACTGGAAACACCACAACAACAGGCACCGCAACCGCAGCCGGCCTACTCCGGCCCGGTCGAAGAGATTGGCGGCGTGGAGCCGCAGTATGAACCTTACAGCGCCACGGCGAATCAGGATTACAGCGTTAACGGCAAAACCTACACCATTGAGCGCAATCCGGAAAACTTCAGCCAGACCGGGCTGGCCAGCACCTATGGGGCCGAAACAAACACCAATACCACGGCCATGGGCGAGACGTTTGATCCCAATGCACTGAGCGCGGCCCACCCTACCCTGCCGATCCCCAGCTATGTGCGGGTGACCAACCTCAGCAACGGGCGGCGTATTGTGGTCCGCATCAACGATCGCGGCCCCTTCCAGCCGGGGCGGATTATCGACCTCTCCACGGCCGCCGCTGAACGCCTGAACATTTCCAACAATACCAAAGTAAAAGTAGACTTCATCAACGTCGCGCAGGACGGCACCCTTTCCGGGCCGGGTACCCTCGGGACCACCATCGCCAAGCAGAGCTATGCGCTGCCGACGCGCCCTGACCTCGGTACCAGCGGCCTCGGCACTCCGGTGCAAGGCGAAAGTGCCCCGGTCAGTGCGCCGGTCCGTGCGATTGATAACAGCGCACTCAGTGACGGCAGCATGGCTGAACCGGGCAATGCCCGCGGCGGGTTCCTGAATGCCCCGACGCCGGTGCCGCAAGGTGTCCTGGAGAGTGATGAACCGGCTGTCCCGGTAGTGGCGGCGGTCAGTGCACCGGCCGCCGTGGTGGCGGCACCTCCGGTTTCCTCTGCCCCTGCGGCCCAGGGTGGCGGCTATATGGTGCAGGTGGGTGCCCTGAGTGATGCCGCCAGGGCGCAGAGCTTCCAGCAAACACTGAGCCGGCGCTTTGGCGTGCCGGGGAAAGTGAGCGCCGGCAGCGGGGTTTACCGCGTTCAGCTCGGGCCCTTCAGCAGCCGCCAGCAGGCGGGTGAGATCCAGCAACGCCTGATGAGCGAAGCGCAGCAACAATCCTTTATTACCGCCTTGCCCGCAGGGGAGTAACGCCTTTTCAGGCTGCCAACCCGGTGTTTGTTATAGAGACAGCATGCCTTATCTATAAGGTAAATCTATGTAAACGCCGGTTACCCTCTTGATTGGCTGATGCCGGGCGATCTTGCATCTGCTATAGTGTGGCACGTTTTTTAACTTACTTTCACGGATGTTGTAGTCCCGATCATGAAACCTGTAACTACCTCGCGCTTACTGAAGAGCTTTACTCTCGGCACCGTCCTGGCATTTGGCCTCTCTTCTGTCGCCAACGCCGATGACGTTAATCTCAAAACAATGATCCCTGGCGTGCCGCAGATTGATGCGGAAGCGTATGTCCTGATCGACTACAACTCCGGGAAAGTGCTGGCAGAGATGAATGCTGATGCCCGCCGCAACCCGGCCAGCCTGACCAAAATGATGACCAGTTACGTCATCGGGCAGGCGATCAAGGCAGGCAAAATCACGCCGACTGATGTGGTCACCATCGGGAAAGATGCCTGGGCAACCGGAAACCCGGAATTCAAAGGCTCGTCCCTGATGTTCCTGAAACCGGGCGATCGCGTACCGGTTTCCGAACTGAACCGCGGCATTATTCTGCAGTCCGGCAATGACGCCTGTGTGGCAATGGCGGATTACGTCGCCGGCAGCCAGGACGCCTTCGTCGGCCTGATGAACAACTACGTGAAAGCCCTCGGCCTGCAAAATACCCAGTTCAAGACCGTCCACGGCCTGGATGCTGACGGCCAGTTCAGCTCCGCACGTGACATGGCATTGATTGGCCAGGCGCTGATCCGTGACGTGCCGGACGAGTACGCGACCTATCACGAAAAAGAGTTCACCTTTAACAAGATCCGCCAGGTTAACCGTAACGGCCTGCTGTGGGATACCAGCCTGAATGTGGACGGCATCAAAACCGGCCATACCGAAGCCGCGGGTTACAACCTGGTGGCCTCGGCGACCGAAGGCCAGATGCGCCTGATTTCTGCCGTGCTCGGGGGCCACACGTATAAAGGCCGCGAAACCGAAAGCAAGAAATTACTGACCTGGGGCTTCCGCTTCTTTGAAACCGTTTCGCCATTGAAAGCCGGCAAAGAGTTTGCTTCTGAACCGGTCTGGTTCGGTGATGCCGATCGCGTTGAACTGGGCGTGGATAAAGATGTGTTCCTGACCATCCCGCGTGGCCGCATGAAAGATCTGAAAGCCAGCTATGTGCTGACGACCCCGGAAATCCATGCGCCGCTGACGAAAAACCAGGTTGTCGGCAGCATCAATTTCCAGCTTGATGGCAAAACCATTGACCAGCGCCCGCTGGTGGTTCTGAATGAAGTGAAAGAAGGCGGGTTTGTCGGCCGCCTGATCGATTACATCAAACTGATGTTCCATCACTGGTTCGGCTAAGGCCTTGCAAGCGGGCATTCTGCCCCCATATCATAATCACTCGTTAACTCCCGCCGCGGCGGGAGTTATACTTTCTACTCCCTTCCGTTTTTTCTGGAGCACACATGAAAACCAAACTGAACGAACTGCTCGAATTCCCCTGCTCATTCACCTATAAAGTGATGGGCCTGGCGCAGCCCGAGCTGGTTGACCAGGTGATTGAAGTGGTGCAACGCCATGCTCCGGGCGACTATTCACCGCAGGTGAAACCGAGCAGCAAAGGCAACTACCACTCCGTGTCTATCACCATTACCGCCACCCACATTGACCAGGTGGAAACGCTGTATGAAGAGCTGGGCAATATTGAGATTGTCCGGATGGTGTTGTAACACCCTGCCATCGAAGGGAATCAGCATGGCTGGCAGGTGTGCAGGCCGCTGGTTATACTACTGCAATAATTTCTTTACTTTGTGATGACTGATTTGCAACACAATAACCTGATCGTACGGCAGCTTGGCCTGCAACCCTACCTGTTGGTCTCCGAGGCCATGCACACGTTTACTGACCGCCGTACCGGCGAAAGCGCGGATGAGATCTGGCTGGTGGAGCATCACCCGGTCTTTACACAAGGTCAGGCCGGTAAAGCAGAACATGTGCTGATGCCGGGCGATATCCCGGTTATCCAAAGCGATCGTGGGGGCCAGGTCACCTACCACGGGCCGGGCCAGCAGGTGATGTATGTGCTGCTGGACATCAAGCGCAATAAAATGGGCGTGCGCCAGCTGGTGACCGCTATTGAAGAAACCGTGGTTCAGACCCTGGCGCATTTCGATGTTCCGGCCCATGCCCGCCCGGATGCGCCTGGTGTGTATGTGGGTGAACAAAAAATCTGTTCGCTGGGCCTGCGTATCCGTAAAGGGTGCTCTTTTCATGGGCTGGCATTAAATATTGCGATGGATCTTGCGCCATTCCTGCGTATTAATCCGTGTGGCTATGCCGGGATGCAAATGACTCAGCTTAGCGCCTTACGCCCCGGCGTTACCGTTGCGGATGTGCAACCGGTATTGCTGGAAACCTTTGCCCGGCTCACCGGCTATGACGCCCTTGAACACCAGGCGTGGGATGCAATAAATTATCTTTAAATATCAATATAAAGACTCTTTATATAATTCCCATCAATATAAAAGTCAGATTACGAATTAAATCGCTACTTTATACTAAATTAAGTTATAGTTAACCCCCGTGAGCGTGCTTACGGGGCGCCTGCAAGGAATGCCGCCGGTTATGCCAAACAGCACTTAACAACCAATAGCGAGATAATTTTATGGATGAAAATAATATATCGGCAAGTTTAAATAAATTAAGAAACATCGACCTCAACTTGTTAACAGTATTTGAGGCGGTTTACTTGCATAAAGGAATTGTTAATGCCGCCAAAGCGTTAAATCTCACGCCTTCGTCTATCAGCCAGTCGATCCAGAAACTGCGGAATACCTTCCCTGACCCGCTGTTTATTCGCTCCGGCAAAGGGATCACCCCTACGGCCTACGCCAGGAACCTGCATAACCACATCAGTGAGGGCCTGGGTGCCATCATCACCGGGCTGGACTTCAGCCAGGACATCCACAAAACGCGCTTTATCACGGTCAGTTGCCGGCCGCATATCGGCTGTGAAGTGCTGCCGCGTATTTATCAGGAACTTATCAGGGTCAACCCCAACTATGTGTTAAAACACCAGGACATTCCTGATAATTATGATGCGTTAAATCAATTTAATGCGGATATCGTGATTGATGCCAAAGCGATATATAGTAAATCTATCGTTGGCGTTAAAGTCTTTGCAGAAAAAATTGTCTGCGTTTGTCACCGCCATCACCCCCGCATTACGGACTATTTATCATTAGAAAATGCCGTTGATGAGAAATTTACCTTTATAGAGATTAATGACCTTTTACTCAGGCAAAAAAAACAATCTCTGGATATGAATGAATTCAACCGGAACTTTGCTTTTACTACCTATAGCGCCCTGAATATTCTGAATATCGTGGCCGGCAGTGAGCTGATTGGCTTTGTTCCTGAAAGCCTGTACGAAATCTATAAACGCGCTTATCCGATCAAAAAAATCCAAAGTGATTTTTCCTTTGGTGACCTGGATATTTACCTTTACTACAACCGGGCCTCAAAAAAAGACAAGACCCTGATGCAGCTGATCAACACCATTATCACAACCTTCAGTGGGGACAACATCACCTACCTCGAACCTCCATCAGAAGCCACACTTTAAGCGGGTTTTCACGCTGCCGATGCTGTGGGCATCATTAACAAAGCACGAATAAATAACATTTTTACAACACAATTCCGCACTCTGCCCACAGCGCTATCCCATTGTTTATTCTTCATAATTTATGTTTTACGCTGACCTTTCTTGCTTGAACCCCTTCTGAAATGCTCAAAAATCACTCACCGCCGCGCATCAAAATCGATTCAAGGGCTGAATGCGTACCGGTAAAGATGATATAATTTTGAGATAATTTTCAAATTTATTTGAATAATCATGTAGTTCGTTGAATTCACTGGCCTTCCTGCCCGGAAAGCGTCAAAACTGGAACCTGCACGACTATGAGTAAACCAATTCAGATGGAACGCGGTGTGAAATACCGCGATGCGGACAAGATGGCCCTGATTCCGGTGAAAACAGTGGTCACCGAACGCCAGGAGCTGTTGCGCAAACCCGAGTGGATGAAAATCAAACTTCCTGCGGATTCCAGCCGGATACAGGGTATCAAGGCGGCCATGCGTAAAAATGGCCTGCATTCGGTGTGTGAGGAAGCCTCCTGCCCGAACCTGTCCGAGTGCTTTAACCACGGCACAGCGACGTTTATGATCCTGGGTGCCATCTGTACCCGCCGCTGCCCGTTCTGTGACGTGGCCCACGGCCGCCCACTGACGCCGGATGCCAACGAACCGGCCAAACTGGCGCAAACCATTGCCGATATGGGCTTGCGTTATGTGGTGATTACCTCGGTTGACCGCGATGACCTGCGTGATGGCGGTGCCCAGCACTTTGCAGACTGCATCAGCGCCATCCGTGAGAAAAACCCCACCATTAAAATTGAGACACTGGTGCCGGATTTCCGCGGCCGGATGGATCGCGCACTTGAGATCCTGAATGCTACCCCACCGGATGTGTTCAACCATAACCTGGAAAACGTGCCGCGTGTTTACCGCCAGGTTCGTCCGGGCGCCAACTATGAGTGGTCGCTTAAGCTGCTGGAGCAGTTTAAAGCGCTTCATCCTGAGATCCCGACCAAATCGGGGCTGATGGTTGGCCTGGGTGAAACCAATGCAGAGATTATTGAAGTGATGCGCGATTTACGCCGTCATGGCGTCACCATGTTGACGCTTGGTCAGTACCTGCAACCCAGCCGCCACCATTTACCGGTTCAGCGTTATGTCAGCCCGGCAGAATTTGATGAGATGAAAGAAGAAGCACTGGCAATGGGCTTTACCCATGCTGCGTGCGGGCCGTTTGTTCGCTCGTCTTACCATGCTGACCTGCAGGCAAAAGGCCTGGAAGTGAAGTAACGCGCCTGCCCGCTGAAAAGTGACACATTTTGTTACTTAATCCTGGCTGGACACACTAAAAACGGATGTTCTCACGAGCATCCGTTTTTTATTCGTTACCTTTTGCCACCGGGTGGCTGCCGTTAAACGCCCGGCGCGGAAACGTCAGTCTTTGTTTTCTACACGCGGTGCGGTGGCACTCTCTTCAGCCGTGGCTTTCGCCGGCGCAGTATCATCGCTCATGGCTTTTTTGAAGCCTTTCAGCGCGGCACCTAAATCGCCACCCAAAGTACGCAGTTTACTGGTGCCGAACAGCAGCACAATAAGAACGCCCACCACCAACAATTTCGTAATACTGATACCTTCCATACACACCTTCTCGTTTATCTAACATGCTGCATGAATCAGCAGAAAACAGCGATGGCTCATTTACTGTTATTCCGGGCGGCAACTCAATGACAATATGTAACAGAGTGAGATTTTTTCAGGCGTCCTGTTCATCACGCAGTACCGGCCTGACGAAACGTTGGTTTGCCAGCACCGGCAAGGCCTGGCGAACCTGCGCTAACCGCGCTTTGTCCAGTTCGGCAAAAATCAGCGCGGGTTCCTCCGCGGCGCGGGCAATGGCCATTCCCATCGGGTCAATTACCAGGCTATTGCCGATATTGCGCCCGCCACAGGCACTGACCCCAATCAGGTAACTGGTATTTTCCAGCGCCCTTGCCGTATTCAGCACTTCCCAGTGTTTCTCTTTCAGCGGGCCTTTCACCCAGGCAGAAGGCACCACCAGCACGTCGGCCCCGTCCATCACCAGGCGGCGCGCCATATCCGGGAATCGCACGTCGTAGCAAGTCATCAGCCCTATGTTAAAGCCGGCGATTTCCAGCAAAGGCGGCAGCGTATTGCCTGGCTTAACGTTTTTCGACTCTTTCATTTCCCAGGCATCATACAGGTGCAGCTTATTGTAATGGGCGATAAGCCGGCCATCACGTATCACCACCAGCACGTTATAGACCAGCCCGTCGCCACTGGGGGTGTGCATACCGGCAATGGTTGTTAACGAACTGCCGCGGCTGGCCGACAACAACTGGCTGACAAACGGCCCGTCCAGCGGTTGGGCCAGGCGCAACACGCCATCGGCATCGCTGCCGTCCTGCGCCATACAGGCTTCCGGCAAGACCAGTAAATCGGCCCCGTCATGCGCTGCCCGCGCCATCAGAATCTGGCACGTTTCCGCGTTATTCTGCCATTGGGAGGAGATGACAAACTGACCCAGGGCAACCTTCATAATTCACTCCTTGCTGGTGTGCACAGCTGCGCGCGGCGTTGAGGGATAAAACAAATCATGGTTATTACGTACAATACACGCTTTTTTAACACACGTTTTATTGAGGAAGATGACGGGCCACATAAAAATACGTTACGCTTGCCGCGCTACGGGGATGCTACTCCCCTAACCGCCTCAGGGCTGATGATGCCTGCGTCGCCGGGTGCGTAGGTTCGCCTCCGTGCCTCTCCCTTTCTACAGACAGGTTTTTTATGTTCGCTACACTTCTTGCCGTATTTATTGGTGGTGGTCTGGGCAGCGTCACCCGCTGGTACGTCAGCCTGAAAATGAATCCCCTCTCTGCGGTGCTGCCGCTCGGTACCCTGACGGTTAATCTGGTCGGGGCATTTATTATCGGGCTGGGGATCGCCACGCTGGCCCGGCTGACGCAAATTGATCCGGTATGGAAAATGTTAATCACCACCGGCTTTTGTGGCGGATTGACGACCTTTTCCACTTTCTCACTGGAAGTGGTTTATCAGCTGCAAGAGGGACGGCTGGCAGCCGCGGGCCTGAATATCGTGCTGAACCTTGCCGGTTCACTGCTGATGACCAGCCTGGCCTTCCTGATTGTCAGTGCGTACAGCGGGCGTTGAGTGCAGTAAAGAGACGCCCCTTCATGTTTCCTTCATCTTGGTGGGTAATAATCAATTTCTCGTAGGCCTGCCAGAGATACTGATGATGTTCACCCTGCCAAAAACCTCTGTTGAATGCCTGACCCTTCTTTTTTGTCTGGCGGTTGTGGTCAGTTTTTTCTATCAATATTTTCATCTTTAACACCTCCGGCAGCGCGCTTCCGGCGCGCCGGTAACATGCCCTTCTCTGCTGCCCTCCCCCCGGCCTGGCCTGTCTGCGGCCGGTAATTTGTTATTTCCCTGTGTAGGCTAATGTCATACAATTCACTGTGAACGTTCGTTCTCATTTGCCTGCAACCTTTGCTCCGGCATGAGAGTGCTTGCCCATACTGACCCGGAACATGCGATGAATCAGCCGCTCAATAAAGAGGAGCGTGCCCGTCTGCGGCGCGATCAAATCATCACTGCTGCACGCATTTGCTTTCGGAATCATGGATTTCATGGTGCCGGCATGGCAGAAATTGCCCAGATGTCAGCCTTGAGCGTGGGCCAGATCTACCGTTATTTCACCAATAAAGATGCCATTATCGAAGAGATCGTCCGCCGTATTGTGGAAACGAAAGTAAACCACATGCAGTTCAAAAAAGGCGATGTGCAGGAGACAGCCGCCATGCTGTCTCACCGGTTATTGGCAGGTGACCCACAAGAACGGGAAATTGATCACGCATTGATGCTGGAGGTGGCCGCAGAAGCCACCCGCAATCCTACGGTCGCCCGTATCCTGCGCGAGGCGGACGACAGGCTGTTCGGTCAGGCAATGGATATGTTGACCGGGCTGCGGCCCGAACTGAACCAGGAACAGCTCGCCGTGTGGGTTGAATTTATGGCAGTGATGTGTGAAGGCACGGCGTTTCGCCGGTTAAACCATCAGAAAGCCAATCCTTCGTTACTGAACACGTTTTATTTGTCGCTATTCACAACAATTCTCCCTGCTTCGGAAGACCCATGAGTAAACACATCGCCCGTCAGCGTTTAGGTTATGCGCTGGCTTTAGGATCCCTGGCCGCCCTCGGCCCTCTTTGTACCGATCTTTACCTGCCGGCCCTGCCGCAACTCTCCGTTGAATTACACAGCGCCACTGCCCTGACCCAACTTAGCCTGACAGCCGGTCTATTTGGCCTCGGGCTTGGGCAGCTGATCTTCGGCCCGCTGAGTGACAACCTCGGCCGGATGCGGCCACTGCTGTTTTCATTATTGCTGTTGTTGGCCGCTTCGGTCTGGTGTGCTGTCGCGCCGGACATCCACCAGTTGATTGCTGCCAGGTTGTTGCAGGGGCTGGCCGGTGCCGGCGGGGCGGTGCTGTCGCGCGCTATTGCCCGCGATCTCTATGCCGGCCATGAGCTGACCCGTTTCTTTGCGCTTTTGATGCTGGTCAATGGGCTGGCCCCGATTCTGGCACCGGTGCTGGGCGGTGGGCTGATGAGCATCATGAACTGGCGCGGAATTTTTGTGGTACTGGCGGCCATCGCGGCGGTGCTGATCATCATCTCCCGCTGGCGGCTGCATGAAACCCTGCCGGTGGAACGCCGCGCACAAGGGGGAGTAGGTTCCCTGCTGGGTAACCTTGGCCGGTTACTGCGTCAACGGCAGTTCATGGGACTGTGCCTGACGCAAGGCTGTATCACCGCCGGGATGTTTGCTTATATTGGTGCTTCTCCTTTTGTATTGCAGGAGATTTATCATCTCACGCCCCAGATGTTCAGCTTTTGCTTTGCGCTTAACGGCATTGGGCTGGTCATAGCAGCCCAGCTTTCAACCCGCCTGAGCCTGGTATGGGGTGAGCTGAAAGTGGTGAAACTGGGCCTGGTTATCGCGGCGACCTCTTCCTTCCTGCTGATGATTGCCGGTTATCTTCATGCCCCGCTGTTTATGCTGTTGATTCCGTTATTCTTCTCGGTATTTACCATTGGGGTGGTCGGGCCAAACGCCTCTTCCTTGGCGATGCAGTCACAAGGTAAAAGCGCAGGCAGTGCCTCTGCCCTGATAGGTATGACGATGTTTACGCTGGGTGCGATCAGTGTGCCGCTGACTGGGCTGCATGGTACGTCGGCGTTCTCTATGGCGTACACGATCTTTGGCTGTTACCTGCTGGCGATTCTTTGCTTTACGTTGTTAGTGCGCAAGCAGCGCCTCTGACAGGCAATTTCGCCATCAGCAGACATAAAAAAACCCGCCGAGGCGGGTTTTTTCAGAATTGGGGCGATTAGATCGCAACAACGTTAGCAGCTGACGGGCCTTTGGCACCGTTAGTGATTTCAAACTCTACACGCTGACCTTCAGCGAGGGTTTTGAAACCATTGCTGGAGATAGCGGAGAAGTGTACGAATACATCTTTGCTGCCATCTTCAGGAGTAATGAAACCAAAGCCTTTGGACTCATTGAACCACTTAACGTTACCTTTAATCTTAGACATCAAACTTACCTTTACGTGAATGAACGACACAAAATGTGTGTCGGGTAACAGTACAGCAATTAGCCGGAGGTTTGTCCAGTGGCAGAAGACGATAAAGCGATAAATGTCGCAAATTTCTTCTTTACCTCGCAATTACTGCAAAAAAAGCTGGACGCCCGCTTTTCTCTCTTGCCGGAATTTATAAACGCCCGATATTTTCCTTTATGCCCCTATGCGCTTACCGCCCTCCGCTACCTCTTCATAACTTTTTGTTTTTTATCATTTATCATAAGAAAAGCACGCGCCGGATATATGTCATGGTTTTTTAAAAAGCCGGCAGGGTATGGCAATCAAAGAGGCGGCAAATATATAACAAGCTAATCATTTAAGTTCTATATAATTTTCTTTTTGAAAAACTCTTTTTTTACAATTTCTTTAATTGGCTCTATGTATCATTTTTATTGACCTATTTTTACTAACCTACCTCATCGCAAACAGGGCATTTTTTTGTAAAAAAGGCCTCTGGACAGGCAGAACGCGATATGTGATCGCCATCACTTCTCTCTTACTTTTTGTTTACAACTTAATAAAGACATTAAAAATCAATAAGTTAATAAAAATATTCTTACGGAAACTCAAAACTACTGGTTGCTAAACCACTATTATTCATGGATAGGACTATTCTTAGAAGAAATTACATTCTTTAATCTCATTTTTTAGAATGCATTATCAGTTTGTATAGTTTATATTCACGCTCCGTTACGCCATCGTGTACGATTAATCCTAAATTTCACTGCGAGATCGAGCATCATGAACAGCCATCAGCACGTTATCAAGCAACAGCAGCAGCAACCGGTTTTCAACATCGATTCTGTCAGCAGCCCTGTAGCCTGGAAATTGATCCTGGGCGGGTGTGCACTGTTCTGGGTCGCGGTTATTGCCCTGATTTCCCAGATTTTTTAAGCCTTAGCGTCATTTTTTGACCAGGCCGCTCCTCCTTCTTTAGCCTGTCCCAAAAAGGTGTCATCACCTTTGCCTGGGAAAAATAAAAAACAGCCTGCTGCGCTGACCGGATGGCGATGTAAGCCATACCCCCCTCCAGCTATAGCAGTGACAGGAGCATTACTGGGTTTCATGTTTTCCCCAGTAGGATTTCCCCCCGCTTTTCTGCCGCCGCCAGGCATGAAAACAGTGTTAAGCCGTAAACCTCTTAATTATCAAAAAGTCACGTTATATAAATCCTGCGGGGAACTAAAATGTTTCTCAATATTCAGGTTTGCGTTAGCAGAGAAAAGGTTGCGTAAAGCACCTTGAGCGCCTCTGTGGGAAAGCGTTTGATAAGGGGCCGGGCGATGTTGCCCGGTTACTGGAGGTTTTTATGAAGAAGATCGGTTTAACGGCGGCAGGCCTGCTGGCACTGGCCCTGACTGCATCCAGCGTTTCAGCGACAGCCGCCCCGGCAGAGAAAGCGCATGACGCGCCACCTTCAATAAATGAAGGCAGGGGGCCGCATGATGGCTTCCCAGGCAAAATGCCCCCACCGCTGATCCCGCTCTATCAGGCATCGCTGCAAACAGACAACCCAACGGAAGGGCTGAACAAGTTGCTTTCTGTTATGCCGCAAAAAAGCGGCGGCCATTATGAAGTCCGGGTGTCAGTGGTTGAACTGCCTCCGATGCCGCCCGCGCCATCAGCGAAATAGCCTCTTCTGAAGCCCTTCGGGGCTTCTTGTTTTCTATTGCCCTTATACGATAACAACCTGTATCCCGCTCTGGGTCAGTGCCTGTTGTTCATCGTCGCCGATGCCGTTATCCGTAATCACCGTATCGATTTGCGTCAGGGGAAGAACCTGGTTAAAACCGCGCCGGCCAAATTTCGAGGCATCCGTCACGGCAATAACCCGTTTGGCAGCCTTTGCCATCACGCCACTGATTGAATAACCCTCATTAAACGTCGTGATGCCGTTAACCGCATCCAGCCCATCTGCACCAACAAACATCAGATTGGCAGAAATCCCTTGTAATGCTGACTCCGCAACTGTGCCGTGCATAGACCGGGTTTTATGGCGCAGGGTGCCGCCGCAGATCACCAGCGTGATATCTTTATTTTCCGAAAGCACAAAAGCCGCGGGTAGATTGTTGGTAATAATCGTGATGTCTGACCGGCTTACCAACTCTTCAGCAATCAGCATCGTGGTGCTGCCGCTGTCGAGAATCACTGTATCCCCGACGTTAATCATCGCTGCAGCCGCCTGAGCAATCCGCTTTTTCGGATCCTTGGCCAAACGGTAACGATCCTCCAGAACCACCTCAACGGCTTCTTTACTGCTCTCCGCCAGCCAGGTGTCTGCTGCTTCCCCCGGCCTGGCTGCGCCGCCGTGAAAGCGCAGCACCATGCCCCGCTCCTCCAGCAGGCGAAGATCTGCCCGGATCGTCACTTCCGAAACATCGAAAGCGTCTGAAAGCTCGGTGACTAATACACTGCCCTGAAGATTCACCAAATCTACTATTTTATGGCGTCGCTCATAAGAGTTCATAATGTCCAGCCCGCTTTTCCCTATTTCTCCCAGTGTAAACAAACACCATACGAAAGGGGAGAAAAATTTTTATCCGCGCTTTGCTCTCTGCCCCGCCGTCTGAATGCCGCACCAGCGCTTATGAAAATCAATAGAAACAACGCTAATTATTTTCTTAAAAATCAATATATAACCTCAAATTATACAAATAACGCATTCATTCACCAGCGTTTTGATTCACGTTCTGCCTTACCCCTGCATCATGCGAAGTCGTTCGAAAAGAAAAAGCAAAAAGAAAGAAAACGTAAAAATAAACTCGATCTATATCACGAATCAAACAGGGCAGGATTGCAGTGATTTCGAAATAAACCGATTGTTATTCGAAAACAAACGGAGATTGAAAATGAAAGAAATTATCCAGCAACACAAGCAGGGCGACGCTGTCGGCATCTGTTCTGTCTGCTCTGCACACCCCTGGGTTATTGAAGCCACGCTGCGTTTTGATCTCACCAGCCAGCGCAAAGTGCTGATTGAGGCCACCTCCAATCAGGTCAATCAGTTTGGCGGCTATACCGGCCTGACCCCGGCAGCGTTTCGTGAGGCGGTACTGACACTGGCCCAGCGTACCGGCTTTCCGGCGGAGCGCCTGATCCTGGGTGGTGACCACCTTGGGCCGAACTGCTGGCAACATGAGCCTGCAGAAAGTGCAATGCAAAAAGCGGAAGTGATGATAGCGGACTATGTCCGTGCCGGGTTCAGCAAGATCCATCTGGATGCCTCCATGTCCTGTGCAGATGATCCGGTTCCGCTGCCGCCGGCCGTGGTGGCAGCGCGTGCGGCGCGCCTCTGCCGCGTGGCGGAAACCGCGGCCACCCTGGCCCAGCGGGAAACCCTGACGTATGTCATCGGCACTGAAGTGCCGGTGCCGGGGGGCGAAGCCACCGCCATCGAACAGGTGCATATCACCACTCCGGAAGCGGCCGCCGACACCCTTCAGCTGCACTATCAGGCTTTTCAGCAAGCCGGGCTCGATGACGCAATCTCCCGTATTATTGCGCTGGTCGTGCAACCGGGCGTCGAGTTTGACCACTCCCGCGTCGTGCACTATCAGCCTGAGGCCGCCCAGGCACTGACCCATTTCATTACTACCACCCCACTGGTGTACGAGGCGCACTCCACCGATTACCAGACACCGCAGGCTTACCAACAACTGGTGCGGGATCATTACGCCATTCTCAAAGTGGGCCCGGCGCTGACGTTTGCCTTGCGCGAGGCAATCTTTGCCCTGGCCGCAATGGAACATACGCTGACTGCGCCGGAATCACGCAGCCAGATTCTGGATGTGATCGACCGCGTCATGCTGGATGAACCCCATTATTGGAAAAAATATTACCACCCGACGTTCAGCCAGGCGCTGGTCGACCTGCATTTCAGCCTGTCTGACCGCATCCGCTACTACTGGTCTCATCCCCGTATTCAGGCCGCGCTGGATACCCTGCTTGCCAACCTTCAGCACACTGACCTGCCGCTTGGCCTGCTCAGCCAGCATCTGCCGGTGCAATTCCAGCGTGTGCTGGCCGGGCAGCTGGCCGCCACGCCCCATGCCCTGATCATCGACAAAATCCAGGATGTGCTGCGCGCGTATCGCGTAGGGTGCGCGCCCGGTTATTCCCCGTCTGAGGAGCCTGCCCATGCAGCCATGTGAAATTTTTGCCACGTCCGGCCTTCACTTTGCTGATGCGGAACAGGCGCTGGTGCATATCGGCCAGGAGATGCTGGCCCAGGGCGTGGTTCACCCCGGTTATCCTGCCGCCCTGCTGGCGCGGGAAGCAGAGTTCCCGACCGGCATTGCCCTGGATAAGCACGCGGTCGCCATTCCCCATTGCAGCGCGGAACATGCCCGCCGCCCCGCGCTTTATCTGATTCGCCCGGCTCAGCCGGTGCCGTTTCAGCAGGCTGATGACGAGAGCACTCTCACTGTCTCTTTGATCATTGCGCTGATTGTGACGGATCCCCAGCAGCAGCTGGTATTGCTGCGCACCCTGTTTGGCCAGTTACAGGAGCCTGATTTTCTGGATGCGTTATTAGCCGCACCGGATGAGGCGCTGGGCGAACTGTTCCGCCGGCGTCTGTTTTCACTGCCCTCCTCCCCTACGTCTCAACACCAACAACAGCAAGGAGTTCTCCCATGAAAAGAAAAATTATTGTGGCCTGTGGCGGCGCGGTCGCCACATCCACTTTGGCCGCAGAAGAGATCAAGGAGTTGTGCGCGGAACACCATATCCAGCTTGATCTGGTGCAGTGCCGGGTCACTGAAATTGAAACCTATATGGACGGAGCTGACCTGATCTGCACCACGGCCAGGGTGGATCGTCAATTCGGTACGATTCCGCTGGTGCATGGAATGCCGTTTGTGTCAGGCGTCGGCATTGATGCCCTTAAACAGAAGATACTGATGCTGCTGCAGGAGTGATTGCCATGTTTACCGACATCATGCGCTACATCCTCGATCTCGGCCCCACTGTGATGCTGCCTATTGTGATCATCCTGTTCTCCCTGCTGCTGGGCATGAAACTGGGCGATGCGTTTAAGTCCGGCATCCATATCGGCATCGGGTTTGTCGGCATAGGGCTGGTCATCGGGTTGATGCTTGATTCCATCGGCCCGGCGGCCAAAGCCATGGCCGAACATTTTGAAATTAACCTGCACGTGGTGGATGTCGGCTGGCCCGGCTCTTCCCCCATGACCTGGGCCTCGCAGATTGCGCTGGTGGCAATCCCGATTGCCATTGCGGTCAATATTGTGATGCTGGTCACCCGGATGACCCGGGTAGTCAATGTCGATATCTGGAATATCTGGCACATGACCTTTACCGGCGCACTGGTGCATATCGCGACAGGCTCTTACTGGCTGGCGATCCTGGGCGTAGTGGTACATGCCGCGTTCATCTACAAACTGGGCGACTGGTTTGCTAAAGATACCCGCGACTATTTCGCCCTGGAAGGGATCGCCATTCCTCACGGCTCCTCCGCCTATCTCGGGCCGATTGCCGTGCTGGTTGATACCGTTATCGACAAGATCCCCGGCCTGAACAAAATCCATTTCAGTGCGGATGATGTTCAGCGGCGTTTCGGCCCCTTCGGTGAGCCGGTCACCGTGGGCTTTGTGATGGGGCTGCTGATTGGTTTCCTGGCCGGGTACGATGTCAAAAACGTGCTGCAACTGGCCGTAAAAACCGCTGCCGTCATGCTGCTGATGCCACGGGTCATCAAGCCGATCATGGATGGCCTGACGCCGATTGCACGCCATGCCCGCACAAAGCTCCAGGCGAAGTTTGGCGGGCAGGAGTTCCTGATTGGTCTCGACCCTGCCCTGCTGCTGGGGCATACCTCGGTAGTCTCTGCCAGCCTGATCTTTATTCCGCTGACTATCCTGATCGCCGTCCTGGTGCCGGGGAACCAGGTGCTGCCGTTCGGCGATCTGGCGACCATCGGCTTCTTCGTGGCCATTGCGGTAGCCGTGCATCAGGGCAACCTGTTCCGCACGCTGATCTCAGGCACCCTCATCATGAGCATGACCCTGTGGATAGCGACCCAGACCATTGGCCTGCATACCCAACTGGCGACGAATGCCGGCACCCTGAAACAGGCAGGCGGGTTAGTCGCCTCAATGGATCAGGGCGGCTCCCCGATCACCTACCTGCTGGTTGAACTGCTGACCTGGAAAAACCTGACAGGCCTGCTGGTCATCGGTGTGATCTATGCACTGGGGGTCTTCCTGACATGGCGGCGCGCCCGCGGGTTTATGCGAGCCGATGCCCAGGCGGCGGCCCTGCAAAAAGCGGCAAAAGTCTGATGCCCTCTCATTCAACGGGGGCGGACGCCCCCTTTCAGGAGCTGGTTATGAAATCTGTTGTGATTCACGCAAACGGCGAGGTATCGGTAGAAGAACGGCCGCAGCCCTCTGTTACCCAGCCGGATGACGTACTGGTCCGCATCGCCTATTCCGGATTATGTGGCTCTGACATCCCCCGTATTTTTGCCTCCGGCGCGCATTACTACCCGATCACGCTGGGCCACGAGTTCAGTGGCGAAGTGGTGCGATGCGGCGACGGCATCACCGATCTGGCGGCCGGTGATCGCGTGGCCTGCGTGCCGCTGCAACCCTGCTTTACTTGTGAAGAGTGCCGCCGGCACCTCTATTCACAGTGTAAACACTATCAGTTTATCGGCTCACGGTCAGAAGGCGGCCACGCCGAATACATCGTGGTCAAGCGCCCGGCGTTGTTCAAACTCCCGGCGGATGCCTCATTGTTACAGGGCGCGTTCTTTGAGCCGGTCACAGTCGGCTTGCATGCGCTGCATCTTGCCGGTGGTTGTGAAAACAAACATGTAGTGGTAATTGGCGCAGGCACCATCGGACAGTTGGTGATTCAATGTGCCCGCGCGCTGGGGGCGGCGTCCGTCACGGCGCTGGACATCAACGACGGGCGCCTGACGCAGGCACAAACCAGCGGAGCCACCCTGACAGTGAACAGTGCAACGCTGAACGCGCAGGAGATTGCCGCGCAACTGCATAAACAGCGCTTTGATCAGTTAATCCTCGAAACGGCAGGCACCCCGCAAACCATCGCCCTGGCGATTGAGATTGCCGGGCCGCGCGCCCAACTGGCATTAATCGGTACGCTACATAAAGACCTGACGCTGACTGCGCCGGTATTCGGCCAGATCCTGCGCAAAGAACTTACGCTGTTGGGCAGTTGGATGAACTACTCCACCGGCTGGCCGGGCGTGGAGTGGCAACAGGCACAAGCCCTGTTCAGCAAAGGTGCCCTGACACTGGCCCCTTTAATTGCCCACATCGGTGATGCTGCGCAATTTGCCCAGGACGTCAGCGCCCTGCAGGGTCGGCCGATGCAGGGAAAACTCCTGTTGAATTTTACTGCCCACTAACCTTTCCGGCAGCCTCCGGTGGGGTGTACCGGGCGGCTGCGGTTTTGCCGAGAAAAAAGTATGTATCTGATATCAACACGGGAAATGCTCCGCAAAGCACAACGCGAAGGCTACGCGGTGCCTGCCTTTAATATCCATAATCTGGAAACCATTCAGGTGGTGGCCGACACCGCAGCGCGCATGGGATCGCCGGTGATTCTGGCGGGCACGCCCGGCACATTTAACTATGCCGGGGTAGACTATCTGGTCGCCATTTGCCGCGAGGCGGCACGCACCACGCAACGCCCACTGGCATTACATCTGGATCACCATGACGACCCTGCTGACATTGCGCATAAAGTCTGCGCCGGTGTCCGCTCAGTGATGATTGACGCCTCCCACGCCCCGTTTGAGCAAAACATTGCTCAGGTGGCGGCCGTGGTGCAGTTTTGTCACGGTTATGATGCCAGCGTCGAGGCAGAGCTGGGCCGGCTGGGCGGCCAGGAAGATGATCTGACCGTGTCAGAAAAAGAGAGCTTTTTTACCGACCCGCTCAGTGTCGCAGGCTTTATCAGCAGAACCGGTATTGATTCGCTGGCGGTTGCGATTGGCTCAGCGCATGGGTTGTACGACGGCGAACCGCAACTGGATTTTGCCCGCCTGGTGCAGATCCGCTCTCACACCGATACCCCACTGGTGCTGCACGGAGCCTCCGGGTTACCTGACCTCATGGTGAAACGCGCCATCGCCTCCGGCATTTGCAAAGTGAATGTGGCGACAGAACTCAAGATGGCGTTTGCTGATGCAGTGAAAACCTATTTCAGCCACCATCCTGAGGCCAATGACCCGCGCCATTACATTCAGCCCGGTAAAGACGCCATGCGTAAAGTGGTCGAAGAGAAGATCCTGATGTGCGGCAGCGCAGACAAACTCTGACTTTTGGGGCACGTGTACCGGGGCCGGGATGCCCGGTACCCTCATCACACACTCATGCACTTGCCCTGCCCGACTGAACGCGCTGTTTCCGTTCTGATAGCCGTTCTTTCAGCAAAACGGGTGCTGCTGAGGTACTGTATGTGGAAGCCACCAGGACATCTCGTCATAAGTACGTTGTAACTAATAGCGGGCGAATGAATGAATCGTGTATCTGGCTGTCTGTATACCTGGCTATTCAGGTAACCCGCACCCTATGTCACTGACATTTTCAATTACCGGCAGCCTGTGCCGCCGGCAATAGCAGGGCGCTGGCCATATAGGAATGGAGAGACGCAGTGGGTCATAAATCAGGCGGGGAATAAATAACAGGCCATCCAACAGAAAATAGATAATAACCATGAGGGCGAAAACGCTGTGATATTTGTTGCCCTGCTTAAATGAGAATTATTTACATTAACAGGTTCGCGATACTGTGACAAATACGCCAGCCTGAAACGTCAGGGGAAAAGGTTATAAAGAGCTATCAGACAATACCGCTCAATAATAACGCGGCCCGGCACGCCTTTGTTTTCGCGCCTTCGTGTTAACACATTTTTAATGGCGTGATTTATCCGCTTTATCGCAGCTATTTTTTTGAGAGGCGATATTTTACGCACCTATGTAACAAGATTTTTCATGCTGTGAAAACTTTTAGTTACTGCTCATGCAAATTTTTTTAGCTACTATTAGGTATAAACTAATTATAGGTAACACATGGAACTCAGGCATCTTCATTACTTCGTGGTTCTGGCAGAAAAGCTGCATTTTGGCGCGGCAGCTGAGAAATTAGGCATCGCGGCCCCTACCCTTTCAGTACAGATCAAGCAACTGGAAGAGTCGATTGGCGTCGAACTCTTTACCCGCACCAAACGCAGTGTGAGCCTGACCCAGGCCGGTGCCCTGTTTCTGGTGGAAGCCAACGCGACCCTGGCCCAGGCGGAGCGGGCGCGCGAGATCGGCCGTTTAGCCAGCCGGGGGGAAGTCGGGCATCTGGGGTTGGGCTACGTCAGTTCGGCGCTCTGGTCAGGAATTTTAAGTAAGTTATTGTCCCAATTCAGAAAGCAGAACCTGAATGTCACCATTACGCCGCGCGAATATCCTATGAACGAATTGCCGGTGATGGTCAGCGAAGGCAAGCTGGATATTGCCTTTATCCGCAGCCCGATACGCCTGCCGGATGACATAAAAAGCCTGCATATTCAGCAAGATATTTTTTGCGTCGCGCTGCCTGCCGCGCACCCGCTGGCGGCCCGCCAGCAACCGGTAGAGCCCTTCGAGCTGCGCAATGAGAAATTCATTATTCCTGAGCAGCCCCACGGCACCATTGAGGTCGCGCGCCGGGGTGGCTTCAAAGTTAAAAAAAGTGAAAGCCCCGGCAGCCTGGTGGATGTCCTGTCGCGCGTCTCCTTTAACGAGGGGGTCGCCATAGTGCCGGATGTGTTATCGAATACGGTGTTTCTGCCGGAAGTGGTGTACCGGCCGCTGGCCGCGCCGGCTATTCCTTCTGAAATCAATATTATTTACCGCAAGTGGGAACGGTCACCCACGGTGATAAGCTTTATCGATTTTACCCGCAACCTGTTCACCTCCTGATGCAACGCCCCCGGTTTTCCAGTGGCAAAGCGCCTCGCCCTAAGGAATTAGGGCAACATTTCCCTTTGCGTTAAACTAAATGCACAGGCAATTATGCTGATAACTATTTTTGGATTTTATTCCAATATAGCCACATAAAATACACCAATTTCACATCCCATTATCATTACCCGATAAAAACGTAACATTGAAACAAAGTCTAAATAACCTCCATCAGAAACAATTCATATCAATAATCGTAACCGCCATGATGCAGATCAATATTATTGTGCTTGCCCTTTCACCGGCTTTGATTTTGTGATCAAAGAAGGAAAGAAATCCGCAGTTAATTATCTGAACCGCACAAAAATGTAGCTCACTTGTTAATTGCTGGTAAATAAAAAATAAACGAGGATGCTATGCTAGATCGAGGTAAGCAATGTTTGGATTAGACGCCTTTCATCTCGCCAGGATACAGTTCGCCTTTACTGTCTCCTTCCATATTATTTTCCCGGCTATCACTATCGGGCTGGCCAGTTTCCTGGCTGTGCTGGAAGGGCTGTGGCTGAAGTCAAAGAACGAGGTTTACCGCGATCTTTACCACTTCTGGTCGAAAATTTTTGCCGTAAACTTTGGCATGGGCGTGGTGTCCGGCCTGGTGATGGCGTATCAGTTCGGCACCAACTGGAGCGGTTTTTCCCAGTTTGCCGGCAGCATCACCGGCCCGCTGCTGACTTATGAAGTGCTGACCGCCTTCTTCCTCGAAGCCGGCTTCCTCGGCGTCATGCTGTTTGGCTGGAACCGCGTAGGCCGTGGCCTGCACTTCTTTGCCACCTGCATGGTGGCACTCGGTACCATCATTTCTACCTTCTGGATCCTGGCGTCCAACAGCTGGATGCAAACCCCGCAGGGCTTCGAGCTGAAAGACGGGATGGTGATCCCGGTTGACTGGATGGCGATCGTCTTTAACCCGTCGTTCCCGTTCCGCCTGATGCACATGGCCACCGCCGCCTTCCTGGCGAGCGCCTTCTTTGTGGGCGCGTCCGCGGCCTGGCATCTGCTGCGTAAGCATGACACCCCGGCAATCCGTAAGATGTTCTCTATGGCATTGTGGATGGCGCTGATTGTTTCGCCGATCCAGGCGATGCTGGGCGACATGCACGGCCTGAACACCCTGCACCATCAACCGGCAAAAATTGCTGCGATTGAAGGCCACTGGGAAAACCCGCCGAATGAACCGACGCCGCTTATCCTGTTCGGCATCCCGGACATGGAGCAGGAAAAGACCAAATATGCGCTGGAGATCCCGTATCTCGGCAGCCTGATCCTGACGCACAGCCTGCATGACCAGGTACCGGCGCTGAAGTCCTTCCCGAAAGAAGACCGCCCGAACTCCACCATTGTGTTCTGGTCGTTCCGCATCATGGCAGGCCTCGGCATGTTGATGGTGCTGATGGGCGTGATCAGCCTGTGGCTGCGCTTTAAAGACCGTCTCTACACCTCGCGCGCCTTCCTGTGGTTCACCCTGCTGATGGGGCCGTCTGGCCTGATCGCGATTCTGGCAGGCTGGTTCACGACGGAGATCGGCCGCCAGCCGTGGGTCGTGTATGGCCTGCTGCGTACCAAAGACGCGGTGTCGGCACACGGTGACCTGCAGATGAGCATCAGCCTGATCGCCTTTATCGTGGTCTACTCCTCGGTATTCGGCGTGGGTTACACCTACCTGTTCCACCTGATCAAGAAAGGCCCGGAGATGGGTGAAGGCAGCCATACGCCGGAAGGTGGCCCAGGGACCAAACACACCCCTGCCCGTCCGCTCTCCGCGGTGAAAGAACCGTTAAACCAACCGGAAGAAGGTAAATAACGTGGGTATCGATCTTTCTATTATCTGGTTCACCATCATCGTCTTCTCCACACTGATGTATATCGTGATGGACGGCTTTGACCTGGGGATCGGCCTCCTGTTCCCGTTCAACAAAGATGCGGTTGAGCGTGACATGATGGTTAACACCGTCGCCCCGGTCTGGGACGGCAACGAAACCTGGCTGGTGCTGGGCGGCGCGGCGCTGTATGGCGCCTTCCCGCTGGCCTATGCCGTCATCACTGACGCGCTGGCTATTCCGCTGACCATCATGCTGATTGGCCTGATCTTCCGCGGCGTGGCGTTTGAGTTCCGTTTCAAGGCAACCGAAGGGCACCGCGCCTTCTGGGACAAGTCCTTCATCGCCGGCTCGGTCATCGCGACCTTCAGCCAGGGCATCGTGGTCGGTGCGTTCATCAACGGCTTCCCGGTCGAGGGCCGTACCTTTGCCGGCGGCGCGATGGACTGGCTGACGCCGTTCACCGTGTTCTGTGGCTTCGGTCTGGTGATCGCGTATGCGCTGCTGGGCTGTACCTGGCTCATCATGAAAACCGACCATGCGCTGCACCGTAAAATGTCTGCGCTGGTGAAACCGCTGGTTATCCTGCTGCTGCTGGCGATTGCGGTACTGAGTGCCTGGACCCCGCTGCAACACAGCGCCATCGCGACCCGCTGGTTCACCCTGCCGAACCTGTTCTACTTCCTGCCGGTGCCGGTACTGGTGGTGGCGGCGGCCTGGGGCCTGCTGCGCAGCGTGAAACGCCACGCGCACTACTCGCCGTTCCTGCTGACGCTGGCGCTGGTGTTCCTGGGCTTCACCGGTCTCGGTATCAGCATCTGGCCGAACATTATTCCGCCGGGCATCAGCATCTGGCAGGCAGCGTCACCGCCGCAGAGCCAGGGCTTCATGCTGGTTGGCGGCCTGCTGATTATCCCGGTCATTCTGGTCTACACCTTCTGGAGCTACTACGTGTTCCGCGGGAAGATCAGCCCGGATGAAGGCTACCACTGATAATCCCCCTGTTGGCATAACTGAGGAAGAACAGATGATTGAGAATACCCATACTCAGGCACCTTCCCCGCTGTGGAAACGTGTGCTGTGGCTGGTCGCGATTTACGCGGGCAGCGTGCTGGCCCTGGGCTGCGTGGCAACGGTGTTCCGGTTGATGATGACCGCCGCCGGGATGCGCTCCCACTAAACGTCCCCCCACGGCGGATACGTTTACGCTGACACCCCAAGCCATCTCCCCGGAGATGGCTTTTTTATTGCCCCCTTCCCTTACGCAAAGCCTGCCGTTAGCCATTACACTGATCTCTCTGCCCGCCGGGCGCGTTTTCCTCACCGCAACCGATTTTCTTACTGCAACCAGGAGACACCATGAGTTCACTCTTTTCCCCCTTCCAACTGAAAGGGTTGACGCTGCGCAACCGCATTGCCGTCTCGCCGATGTGCCAGTACATGGCTGAAGATGGGCTGGTCACCGACTGGCATGGGCCGCATTACGCCTCGCTGGCGCGCGGCGGTGCCGGGCTGGTGGTGGTGGAGGCCACGGCAGTCGCGCCGGAAGGGCGCATCACCCCGGCTGACCTCGGCATCTGGAATGATGAGCAGGCGAACCGGCTGGTGCCGATTGTGCGTGACATCAAAGCTGCCGGGGCCGTGGCCGGTATTCAGATCGCCCATGCTGGCCGCAAGGCCAGCGCCAACCGCCCGTGGGAGGGGGATGATCACATCGCGGAAGATGACCCGCGCGGCTGGGAAACGCTGGCGCCTTCTGCGCTGGCGTTTGGTGCCAACCTGCAAAAAGTGCCGCGTGAGATGACGCCGGAGGACATCGGCCGGGTGAAAGCGGATTTCGTCAGTGCCGCTGCCCGCGCCCGTGATGCCGGTTTTGAGTGGCTGGTGCTGCACTTTGCCCACGGTTATTTAGGCCAGAGCTTTTTCTCGGCACACTCCAACCAGCGCAATGATGAGTATGGCGGCAGTGCGGAAAACCGTGGGCGTTTCCTGTTAGAGACGCTGGAAGCGGTGCGCCAGGTCTGGCCGGCCCATCTGCCGCTCACCGCCCGTTTTGGGGTGATCGAGTTTGACGGGCGTGACGAAGAAACCACCGCCGACGCCATCGCCCTGATCAAGAAATTCAAAGAGGCCGGCCTGGATTTCATTGACGTCAGCATGGGCTTTTCCACGCCGGAGGCAAACATCCCGTGGGGGGCAAATATGCTGGCGGATCTCACCGCCAGGGTACGCACGGAAACCGGCCTGCCCTGCGCCACCAGCTGGAACATCAGCAAGCCGGAAGAAGCCGATGCCATGATCCGTGACGGCCAGTTGGATATGGTGATGCTGGCGCGGCCGATGCTGGCCGATCCGCACTGGCCTTATATGGCCGCGCGTCGCCTCGGCGTCGACAACCCCTCGTGGGTGATGCCGCCGCCTTACGCCCACTGGCTGGAACGTTATCGCGGCGAATAATATGTTGTTTCGCCAAAAAAACAGCGTGCCGCAAAAGGGCACGCTGTTTTTTTATGCGCACAGCGTCAGTGGCTGGCGGCGGGTGTGGTGGCCGGGCGCTGCGGGCGCACCACAAACAGCACCAGTATCGCCCCCAGCGCTGCCACAGCCCCGGCCAGAATAAAGGCGCTGTCGAACTTGCCGGTGTTCTGGACGATGTAGCCGGTCACGATCGGGCCGATAATGCCGGAGACACTGCCGATCAGGTGAATAAAGCCGCTGGCCCCGCCGATACGGGAGGTGTGCACCACATCCTGAATAATCGCCCAGTAGATAGACCCGGTGACATACAGGAAGAAGATCGACACCGACATCAGCAGCACCGCCGGCACCACCTGGCTGACTGTGCCCGCCAGCGCCACGCAGGCCGCCGCCGCCAGCAGGCAGACCACCAGCACGATTTTGCGCGACAACAGCAGTTTGCCGGTCAGGCGGAAAATCGCATCGGAAATAATGCCGCCCAGCGCCAGCCCGACGAAGCCGACAATCCACGGGATCATGGTGGTGATGCTCATCTCTTTGATATTCAGCCCGTGCGCCTGCACCAGGTAGGACGGGAACCAGCTCAGGAAGAAGAACAGGATGTAGTTGTAGCAGAAGAAGGCGAACGCGGTGACCAGGATAATCGGCTGGCGCAGGTAGAACATCAGCGAATGGCCCGGCTGCTGATTCGCCTCTTCACTGCTCTGGTCAGCGGCTTTCAGCTCGCGGATCAGCGCGCGCTCCTGCTCACCGGTGCGGCGGCTTTTCTCCGGCGAGTCCGCCACCACAAAGAACCAGACCAGCATCCAGACGATGCCCACCGCACAGATGATCATAAAGGCCGGCCGCCAGCCAAACGCCAGGGCCAGGTAGCCCACAATCGGCCCGGCCACGGCGCCGCCCAGCGGGGAACCGGCGCTCAGCAGGCCCATCGCGGTTGCCGCCTGTTTCCGTGGGAACCAGCCGTTGATCATCTTATTGGCCGAGGAGCAGATCGGCCCCTCCGCCATACCGAACAGCACGCGCAGGATCAGCATGGAATAGAAGCCGGAAGCCAGCGCCGTCATGCCGCAGAAGATTGACCACAACCCCACCGCCACGCCGAGCACCAGCATCGGGCCGAATTTGTCTACGGCCAGTCCGCCGACAAAATTAAACAACGCGTAGCCAAAGAAGAAGCTGCCGAAAATAATGCCGAACTGCTCGGCATTCAGGGTGAGGTCCTGCTCAATCATCGGCAGGGTTATCGAGAGCGCCACCCGGTCGAGGTAGTTGATCATGTAGACCAGGAACAGCAAGAACACGATGGTCCAACGTAAGTTCTTAAACATAAGTACTCCACGTAGTCTTTGCAGGGTAAGGGGTGCACCGGCGGCCGGGTGCGTGGCCGCCTCTGTGTCAGTCAGGTACCCGTTTTATGCAGGCACCTGTTTTCTGTTGTGTATGACCATGTCCGGCGCTAGTCGCTGAAGGTCAGCAACACCTTGCAGCAGGTTTTTTGGTTTTGTTCAAACAGCGTCAGGGCATCGGTGACGTGGTGGAGCACAAACGCGTGGGTAATCAGTTTCTCCGGCCGGATGCGCTGCTCCGTCATCCAGCTGATCACCTGTGGGAAGCGCACGCTGTTCAGGCGTGAACTGAAAATAGACAGCTCTTTGCCGGTGATCGCCTGCTGGTTGATGGTGCACGGCTCAGCAGAAAACCCCATGATGCCGATGCGCGCCGCCGGGGAAGCGATCGCAATCGCCTCCGGCAGAATCGATGGGTGGCAGGCGGCATCCACAATCAGCGTCGGGCGGATCGCCTGGGCCTGAAGCGCGGCGGCCAGATCGGTTTCCCCGTTATGAATCGTCCGGTCTGCGCCGTTCTCCTGCGCCATCGCCAGCCGCTCCGGGATGCGATCGGTCACGATAATCTGTTTCACCCCGTACACGCCGCGCAGCACCTGAATCACCGTCAGCCCCATCGGCCCGGCCCCGTAAACCAGCGCCACATCCTGCTCCGTGGGGCGCAGTTGCGCGCAGATATTGGCCGCGATGCTGAAGGGTTCGATCATCGTCGCCTCACGATCGGGAATGCTGTCCGGCACCTGGTAGGCATTCCCGGCCGGGGCGCAGGCATACTCACTGAAGCCGCCGTCCCGGTGTACGCCAATCACCTGCAACGAGGTACAGACGTTGGGGCGGCCCACCGAACAGGGGTAGCAGTGGCCGCAGCTCACTACCGGGTCAATAACCACCCGCTCGCCGAGGCGGGCCGGGTCAACGCCCTCGCCTGCCGCATCAATCAGGCCGAAAAACTCATGGCCGATCACACGCGGGTATTTCGCAAACGGGTTATGGCCGCGAAAGATGTGCACATCTGAGCCGCAGATACCGGCGCTGACCACCCGTACCCGTACCTCGCCCGCCTGTGGCTTCGGCAGCGGCCGTTCTTCAATCACCAGCTGTTCCGGCTGTTGGATGACAACACTTTTCATCGTTTTATCCTCGGTTACCAGTTCCACAGGGTGCCGTCTTCCAGGCGCGCCACCGGCAGGTTGGCGGGTTCAAACGGGTATTTGGCCGCCAGCTTCTCATCAAATTCAATGCCGATACCCGGTTTATCACCGGGGTGCATCATGCCGCGGTCAAAGGTCCAGTGGTGCGGGAAGACCTCCAGCATCTGTTCGGAGTAGCCCATGTACTCCTGCACGCCGAAGTTCGGCACCCAGAGGTCAAAATGCAGTGCCGCTGCCATGCAGACAGGCGACAGGTCAGACGGGCCATGTGAGCCGGTGCGCACCTGATAAAGCGCGGCGAAATCGGCGATGCGGCGCATCCCGGTGATGCCGCCCGCATGGGTCAGCGTGGTGCGGATATAGTCAATCAGCTGCTCCTCAATCAGCTGTTTGCAATCCCAGATGCTGTTAAACACCTCGCCCACGGCAATCGGCGTCACGGTATGCTGGCGGATCAGGCGGAAGCAGGCCTGGTTCTCCGCCGGGGTCGGGTCTTCCATCCAGAACAGGCGATGCTGCTCCACGCTTTTGCCGAAGCGTGCGGCTTCAATCGGCGTCAGGCGGTGGTGCATGTCATGCAGCAGGTGCTCCTCAAAACCGAATTTACTGCGCACGGCGTCGAACAGTTTCGGGGTGAAGTCGAGGTATTTTTCCGTGGACCAGAGCTGTTCCTCGGGCCAGTTGCCCTTGGTCGCCGGTTCATACGCCAGCCCTTTGCCTTTCGCCATCCCATAGGTGGTTTTCATGCCCGGCACGCCGCACTGCACGCGGATCGCCTTGAACCCCATCTCTTTATGTTTCGCGTAATCATCCAGCACTTCATCAATGGAGTGGCCGGTGGTATGGCAATAGACCATCACCGCGTCCCGCGAGGCCCCACCCAGCAGCTGGTAAAGCGGCATATTGGCCGCCTTGGCTTTGATGTCCCACAGCGCCATATCGATGGCTGAAATCGCGGACATGGTGACCGGCCCACGCCGCCAGTACGCGCCTTTGTAGAAAAATTGCCAGATGTCTTCAATGCGGTGCGCATCGCGCCCCACCAGTTGCGGGCAAAGATGATCCTGAAGATAGGAGGCCACTGACAATTCCCGCCCGTTCAGCGTGGCGTCACCCAGCCCGGTCACCCCCTCATCGGTGGTAATTTTCAACGTGACGAAATTCCGCCCTGGGCACGTTACAAAGACCTCTGCCTTCACAATTTTCATCGTCTGTTCCTTATCAGCCAGCGCCGTATCAGCGCACATCAGGCAGTGACTCTAGATCTGACATAACTACCATACAAGTATAACGTGTAAAAAATGGACGATTGATCACGGAATAGGCCCCGCTCATCGCACGGTAACATGAAGGGGATAACCTGGCCGTTTACGCCCTTTTCATCACTATTCAGCAACCTATGCTATACAAAAGAGTTACGCCCGCACTCAGGCTTTTTACCCCGTTGCCTTGCACCGGGCCTTCCTGCCGCCCGTCCGGCGGCAACACGTGGAGAACCTCATGAGAGTACGTTCAGGGATTGCAGGGTTGGTGGGTCTGTTGCTGCCTTTATTCGCGGCGGGGCACGATTTTGTTAAGGGGCAGCGGGTGCCGCCGGTGGGCATTGCTGACCGGGGCGAGGTGATTCAGCAGCAGGATGAGAGCCGTTACCAGCCGTGGAACAGCGCCCGGCTGACCGGCAAAGTGCGGGTGATGCTGCATATCGCCGGCCGCCTCTCGGCAAAAGACAAAAATGCAGCGCTGACAGAGGCGATAAGCCGCGCCGGTTTACCGCCCGACCGCTACCAGACCACCACCATTATCAATACCGACGATGCGATTACCGGCAGCGCCCTGTTCGTCCGCCGCAGCATTGAGGCCAGCAAAAAAGCGTTCCCGTGGTCGCAATTTATCATCGACAGCCGGGGCGCGGCGAAACGCGCCTGGCAACTGGAGGATGGCGGCTCCGCCGTGGTGGTGCTGGACCCCGCCGGCACCGTGCAGTTTGTCCGGGACGGCGCCCTGACACCGGCAGAAGTTCAGCAGGTGATGGCGCTGCTCCGGCACCTGCTGAAAACGTCCTGATTTTATTTACGTTTACCGGTTAAGCCCCCAGCTTTTTTCACCCCGGCATCACGGGAAAAACGCGATTGTTCGCCACGCCCGCGGGCTTTTTTTAAATAATAAACTATCCTGATCTACAGGGACTTTTAGCCAGATTTAATAGAACAATCAATCGTATGATTAATCAAAGACGTCATCGCCGGCCCGGTATGGCAGACCTCAACCGCTGCCTGCCGGCTGCTCGCAGCAACCGTTGCCGTTTTTGGTTACCGTTACTCACGCCGGCCATCGCGGGCAACCAGGGACAGCTATCATGACAGCCTACGCCGATAAACCCTCAAGCCTGGACAGTGAACTCCCGGCACTGCTCACCGCGCTTGAAACCCGCCTGGATCAACTGCTGCCCGAAAGTGGTGAGCGTGACCGGGTGAATGTGGCGATGCGTGAAGGCACGCTGGCACCCGGAAAGCGCATCCGCCCGCTGCTGCTGATGCTGGCCGCCCAGGATCTGGGGTGTGATGCCGGGCAGCCTGGGCTGCTCGACCTGGCCTGCGCCGTTGAGATGATCCACGCCGCCTCGCTGATGCTCGACGATATCCCCTGCATGGACAACGCGTTACTGCGGCGCGGCCGCCCTACCATCCACCGCCAGTTTGGTGAGAACGTGGCGATCCTGGCCGCTGTCGCCCTGCTCAGCAAAGCCTTTGGCGTGGTGGCTGCTGCCAGCGACCTGCCGAGCCAGGCCCGCACCCAGGCGGTGGCCGAGTTGTCTGCCGCAGTCGGCCTCCAGGGGCTGGTGCAGGGCCAGTATCAGGATCTCACTGAAGGCAATGACGTGCGCAGCGCGGATGCCATCTTTACCACCAACGAACTCAAAACCAGCATGTTGTTTGGTGCCACCCTGCAAATGGCGGCTATCGCCGCCGGGGCCGCGCCGGACGTCCGGCAAAAGCTGCGCTGTTTTGCCCTCGATCTGGGGCAGGCTTTTCAGTTACTCGACGATCTGGTCGATGGCCTGGCAGGCACCGGCAAAGACATGAATAAGGACGCCGGGAAATCCACCCTGGTGTCCATGCTCGGCAGCGAAGCGGTGCAACAACGCCTGCACCACCACCTTCGCCGGGCCGATGAGCACCTGGCCTGCGCCTGCGATCAGGGCATGGCTACCCGGCGTTTTATGCACGCCTGGTTCGGCCAGAAACTGGCCCTGATTGGCTGAGAACAGGCCGGTCACGGGCTTGCGCACGGCATTGTTGCCGCGTGCCCCACTGTACATCGGACGTTTCAACAGGATTTATTTACCGGAGTGTCAATGAAGGACGCGGAGCTCATCAAACGCAAGAACGACCATCTGGATATTGTGCTGCATCCGGCGCGCGCGGTAAGCCGCGTCCGCACCGGGTTTGAGCGCTGGCGCTTTGAACACTGTGCCCTGCCGGAACTGGATCTGGATCGTATCGATCTGCGCACCTCGCTCTTTGGCCGCCCGTTAAACGCCCCGCTGCTGATAAGCTCCATGACCGGCGGGGCCAACCGCGCCCGCAGTATTAACCGCCACCTGGCGGAAGCCGCGCAGGCGTTGGGGCTGGCAATGGGGGTCGGTTCCCAGCGGGTGGCGCTGGAGGGCAACAGCAATGTCGGGCTGACGCGCGAACTGCGTGATATCGCGCCGGACATTCCCCTGCTGGCGAACCTGGGCGCGGCACAGATTATTGGCCGCGACGGCCTGGATTTTGCGCGGCGCGCCGTAGAGATGATAGATGCCGATGCGCTGATCGTGCATCTCAACCCCTTGCAGGAAGCGTTGCAGAGTGGCGGTGACCGCGACTGGCGCGGCGTGCTGGCGGCCATCGCCCAGGTGGTGGCAGCCTTGCCGGTGCCGGTGGTGATCAAGGAGGTCGGTGCCGGGCTGTCGGCCCCGGTGGCGCAGCGGCTGGCGGAAGTGGGCGTGACCATGCTGGATGTGGCCGGGGCGGGCGGCACCAGCTGGGCGGCGGTGGAAGGCGAACGCGCCGCCACCCCCCAGGCGCGCGCCGTGGCCATGGCCTTTGCCGACTGGGGCATCCCGACCGCTGAGGCGCTGCGCGGGCTGCGCCAACAGCTCCCGGAGATGCCGCTGATCGCCTCCGGTGGCATCACCGACGGCATTGATGCGGCCAAGGCACTGCGCCTCGGTGCCGATCTGGTGGGCCAGGCGGCGGCGGTACTCGGCAGTGCGACAGCCTCAACGGAGGCGGTCACCGCCCATTTCCAGACGATTATCGACCAATTGCGGGTGGTCTGTTTCTGCACCGGCAGCGCCAACCTCACCGCGCTGAAAGCCGCGCCGTTGCTGAGCGCGGAGGCCACGGCATGAGCCACTATGCCGTGGTGGCCCCGCCGCTCTACAGCCATGTCCGGGCGTTACAGGCCCTTGCGCAGGCGCTTATGGCCCGCGGCCACCGGATCACCTTTATCCAGCAAGCCGATGCCGCCGGCCTGCTCAATGACCCGCGCATCGCCTTCCACCCGGTCGGCGCAGACAGCCATCCGCCCGGCAGCCTGGCCCATACCCTGCGGCTGGCGGCCAACCCGGCCGGGCCGGCAATTCTCCGCCTGATCAAAGACATGGCTGCCTCGACTGACATGCTCTGCCGGACGCTTCCCGCCGCCTTCCACCAGCTGGCGGTGGATGGCGTGATTGCCGACCAGATGGAGCCGGCCGGGGGGCTGGTGGCAGAGGCGCTGGGGCTGCCGTTTGTCTCGGTCGCCTGTGCGTTGCCGCTCAACCGTGAGCCGGGCCTGCCGCTGCCGGTGATGCCGTTTGATTACGCGACCGATGAGCGCGCGCTGACGCTGTACACCTCAAGCCAGAAAATTTATGACTGGATGATGCGCAGCCACGGGCGGGTGCTGGCACGCCACGCCCGGGCCTTTGGCCTGCCGCCACGCCACGGGTTGCATGAGTGCCTCTCGCCGCTGGCGCAAATCAGCCAGACGTTACCGGCGCTGGATTTCCCCCGGCAGGCGCTGCCGCCCGGCTTTCACGCCGTCGGGCCGCTGCGTGCGCCGGCGACGGCTGCGCCGTCTGAACACACCTGGCCGGCAGACCCGGCCCGGCCGCTGGTTTATGCTTCCCTCGGCACCCTGCAAGGGCATCGCTACGGCCTGTTCCGCACGCTGGCCCGCGCCTGCCGCAGCCTGGATGCGCAACTGCTGGTGGCACATTGCGGCGGCCTGACGCCTGCGCAGGCCGACAGCCTCTACGCCTGTGGTGCCACCCATGTTACCGATTTTGCCGACCAACCGGCCGTGCTGCGCCAGGCACAGGCGGTGATCACCCACGGTGGCCTGAATACGGTGATGGATGCCGTCAGCAGCGGGACGCCGATCCTCGCTGTCCCGATTGCCTTTGACCAGCCGGGCGTGGCGGCACGGGTGGTGTACCACGGCATTGGCCGCCGGGTGTCGCGCTTTGCCTGCCGCTTTACCCTGGCCGATAACCTGCACCTGTTGCTGAAAGAGCCGGGTTACCGGCAGCAGATGGCCCCGCTGAGCGCCCAGATCCAGCAGGCCGGAGGGGCCTTGCGGGCCGCCGCGATTGTCGAGCAGGCATTGTATGCCCGGCAGCCGGTGCTGGCGGAGGCCGTGTCGTGAGCAGTCCCTATGACCTGATTCTGGTAGGCGGTGGGCTGGCAAATGGGCTGATTGCCCTGCGCCTGCGCCAGTGCCAGCCGCACCTCAACGTACTGGTGATTGAATCTGCCCCGCATCCCGGCGGCAACCATACCTGGTCATTCCATCAGGATGACCTCACAGACGCCCAGCATGAGTGGGTCGCGCCGCTGGTGGCGCACCGCTGGCAGGGTTATGACGTCCGCTTTCCTCAGCTTACCCGCACCCTGCCGGGCGGTTACCTGAGCGTGACCTCAGATCGCTTTGCTGCCGTGCTGACCCAACAATTGGGCGGACGGTTGCTCACCGGCACCAACGTTGCCGGGCTGACGCCCACCGAAGTGCAACTGGAAAACGGGCTGACCCTGCACGCCGGGGCGGTGATTGACGGCCGCGGTTACCAGCCCGGCCCGCATCTGGCGGTCGGCTTTCAGGCCTTTTTAGGCCAGCAGTGGCAGTTGTCACGCCCGCATGGGCTGGTACGCCCGATACTGATGGATGCCACCGTTGACCAGCAGGACGGGTACCGTTTCGTCTACACCCTGCCGCTCTCCGCCGACACGCTGTTGATTGAGGATACCCATTACCTTGACCAGGCGGCGCTGGCCCCGGCCCAGGCGCGGCAGAACATCACTGACTATGCCGCGGCACAGGGTTGGGCGTTACAGACGCTGCAACGCGAGGAACAGGGCAACCTGCCGATTACGCTGGCCGGCCACCCGGTCGCCTTCTGGCGGCAGCACCAGGGCCAGCCCTGTAGCGGGCTGCGCGCCGGGCTGTTCCATGCCACAACCGGCTATTCCCTGCCGCAGGCGGTGGCGCTGGCAGACCTGATTGCCGCCCAGCCTGCGTTGACGCACGGCCCGCTGTTTACGCTGATTCACCGTTATGCCGCCCGGCAGTGGCAGCGGCAGCGCTTTTTCCGCCTGCTTAACCGTATGCTGTTTCTGGCAGGACGCCCGACGCAGCGCTGGCAGGTTATGCAACGTTTTTATGGCCTGGGTGAAGGCCTGATTGCCCGGTTTTATGCCGGACGCCTGACCCCGGCCGATATGGCACGGATCCTGACGGGCAAACCACCGGTGCCGGTGGGGGAAGCCCTGAAAGCCGTGCTGAAACACACTCCCCGGCTGCGAGCTTTTTGATGAATCGAACAATAGTAATTGGTGCCGGTTTCGGCGGCCTTGCCCTTGCCATCCGCTTACAGGCGGCGGGGGTTCCCACGCGGCTGCTTGAACAGCGCGACAAACCCGGCGGCCGCGCCTATGTCTACGAAGATCAGGGGTTTAAATTTGATGCCGGCCCGACGGTCATCACCGACCCAAGCGCCATTGAGGAGCTGTTTACCCTGGCCGGTAAACGCATGGCGGATTATGTTGACCTGATGCCGGTCACGCCGTTTTACCGCCTGTGCTGGGAATCCGGCCGGGTATTTGATTATGACAACGATCAGGCGAGCCTGGAGCGCCAGATCCAACAATTCAACCCGCAGGATGTCGAGGGTTACCGGCGTTTCCTCGACTACTCCCGTGCGGTGTTTAAAGAGGGCTACCTGAAGCTCGGGGCCGTGCCGTTCCTCTCTTTCCGCGACATGCTGCGCGCCGGGCCGCAACTGGCGCGCCTGCAGGCATGGCGCAGCGTGTATGACGTGGTGTCACGGTTCATTAAAGATGACTATTTGCGGCAGGCATTCTCTTTCCATTCGCTGCTGGTGGGCGGCAACCCCTTCGCCACCTCGTCGATTTATACGCTGATCCACGCCCTGGAGCGCGAATGGGGCGTCTGGTTTGCGCGCGGCGGCACCGGCGCGCTGGTGCAGGGGCTGGTGCGGTTGTTTGAGGATTTGGGCGGCGAGATCGCACTGAACGCGAAGGTCAGCCACATGGAAACCACCGGCGCACGCATCAGCAGCGTGCACCTGGCGGATGGCCGCCACTTTGACACCCCGGCGGTGGCCTCCAATGCCGATGTGGTGCACACCTACGGCACGCTGCTCGGCCACCTCCCGGCAGGCGCGGCACGGGCCGGGGCGCTGAAACGCAAACGCATGAGCAACTCGCTGTTTGTGCTCTACTTTGGCCTGAACAAACAGCATACCCAGCTCGCGCACCACACCGTCTGTTTTGGCCCCCGCTACCGGGAGCTGATTGAGGATATTTTCAACCGTGACACGCTGTCGGAGGATTTCTCGCTTTACCTCCACGCCCCCTGCGTGACCGACCCGTCGCTCGCCCCGCCCGGCTGCGGCAGCTATTACGTGCTGGCCCCGGTGCCGCACCTCGGCACCGCCGATCTTGACTGGACGGTCGAGGGGCCCCGCCTGCGCGACCGTATCTTCGCGTATCTGGAACAGCACTATATGCCGGGGCTGCGCGAGCAACTGGTCACGCACCGGATGTTCACCCCGTTCGATTTCCGGGATGAACTGGGCGCGCATCTGGGTTCCGCCTTCTCCATCGAGCCGTTGCTGACCCAGAGCGCGTGGTTCCGGCCGCACAACCGTGATGACCGCATCCCGAACCTTTATCTGGTGGGCGCGGGTACCCACCCTGGTGCCGGGGTGCCGGGGGTGATCGGCTCCGCCAAAGCCACGGCGGGCCTGATGCTGGAGGATCTGGCACCATGAATCAACCGCTGTTGAACCATGCGACCCAAACGATGGCGGTCGGCTCCAAGAGTTTTGCCACCGCCTCCAAACTGTTCGATGCCGGTACCCGGCGCAGCGCGCTGATGCTCTACGCCTGGTGCCGCCATTGTGACGATGTGATTGATGACCAGACGCTGGGGTTTGCCTCGCCCGGTGCCGCCCCTGACAGCCCCGAACAGCGGCTGGCGATGCTCAAAACCCTGACCCGCCGCGCTTATGCGGGGGTCACGATGGAAGACCCGGCGTTTGCGGCGTTTCAGGAAGTGGCGCTGGCCCATGCGATCCCGCAGCAACAGGCGTTTGATCATCTGGAAGGGTTCGCGATGGATGTACGCGGCGAGCGCTATGAGACCTTTCACGATACGCTGCGTTACTGCTACCACGTCGCGGGTGTGGTGGGGCTGATGATGGCGCGGGTGATGGGCGTGCGTGACGAGGTGGTGCTGGATCGCGCCTGCGATCTCGGGCTGGCATTCCAGCTGACCAACATCGCGCGCGACATTGTGGAAGATGCGCAGGTTGGCCGTTGTTACCTGCCTGCTGACTGGCTGGCAGCGGCGGGTATCGACCCGGCAAAGGTCGCTGACCCGGCGCACCGGGCGGCCCTGGTGCCGCTGGCGTCACGGCTGGTGGCTGAGGCAGAACCCTATTACGCCTCGGCGCGCGCTGGGCTGGCCGGGTTGCCGTTACGTTCCGCCTGGGCGATTGCTACCGCCCGCGGTGTCTACCGGGAGATTGGGGTGAAAGTGGATCGCGCCGGTGAGCGCGCCTGGGACCGCCGGCAAGGCACCAGCAAACTGGAGAAGCTCGGCCTGCTGGTTGCCGGTGCCGGGCTGGCTATTCGTTCCCGCGTGGCCGCGCGCCCGGCCGCCCGTCCTTCCGGCCTTTGGCAACGTCCACGTTAGCGCGGTTTTTTTGTTCACGCAGTATCGCCTGTAATTTGGCCACCGGCGGCGCATACAGGAACCCAAAGGAGACACAGCCCTCGCGCCCCCGCACCGCATGATGCAGCCGGTGCGCCAGATATAAGCGTTTCAGGTAACCGCGCCGTGGGATGTAACGGAACGGCCAGCGCTGGTGCACCAGCCCATCATGGACGATGAAATAGAGCAGCCCGTACAGCGTCATACCCGCCCCTATCCACTGCAACGGCCAATACCCTGCCGTACCCAGTGCGATCAGCACAATCGCCAGCACCGCAAACAGCACCGCATAAAGATCATTCAATTCAAACCAGGACGTATGCGGCGCATGGTGCGAATGGTGCCAGCCCCACCCCCAGCCGTGCATGATGTACTTATGTGACAATGCCGCAATGATTTCCATCGCCGCCACCGTTAACAACACAATTCCGGTATTCCAAAGCACAAGCATACATTCTCCTGGGTGTTTCCCGCTCCTGGGTGTTTCCGGCAGCCGGAAAATCTCCTGTGGTTCCAACAGGATTGGCGAGGGAAAGTATAGCAGTGTTAGCAACAAGGGGACGGCAGAGGGGAAACAGAGAGAGCGTAAACCAGACGAAGAAAGCAGAGAAGCCGGGAAGCGCGCGGTTCAGGCGCAGGACTAAATGGTACGCCCTACAGGGCTCGGCCCTGTGACCTACGGCTTAGAATGTTCTGACAACTTTAATTTTTATCGATTTCTTTTTACATAATGCTTTTTTTATATCTCTATGTTGAGACCGTTTTTTGGGGAAAAGCCATGCAGGGTTGATTTTGATCATTTTAGACAAGCTCATAATCTTTAGCGTTATAAACCTAACCAATTATTTACGAAAACTATATTTAACTTCAAAATTAAAACAAAACGAATAATTAAGAAAATCTTTAATAAAACTTCCTGGCAAACAGGAGAACGGTTCCTTTTATATTTTCCCACCTAAGCCATTATCAAATAACGAAATTTATAAAAAACCAACACAACACAAAGAAAAAACCCCTCTTAATAATCACTGATGAGTGTTTTTTAATTGACGATACTCAAGAATTAATTAACCCTTGAAAACCTGAATCAATTTGAATTGACTGCGTTATAGCCACACGTCTTTAACATTAAGTGAAAGAGTATTTTTATAGCCTCCTAAGAAAAAAATTCATTTAGGATTGTAAAAAACGTTAGCAACTCTCGCCCAATAATTTACAAGATTGTGAAAAATAAAGTGTTAAAGAACCGCCGCTTAGTTTAAAAATCACATGTAGTTAGGTTAAAGATAATGACTAAAACAGTTAACAATTCTGCATTAAAAAAGACCGGCACTATTAACCTCAATGGCTGAAAAATGCGGGGCTTAATGCTGGGAAGTTTTCTTCTTTCTCGTTTTGAAAAATATTACTTCTGACTGTAGCGCCCATGCTGCCAGGCCAGTTAACAAACGTAAAGTAGGATTACATGAATAAGTTATTGTTACTCTCTTTTTTATCAGGCATATCATTCTTCTGCTCAGCACAAGCACCGGGTTTTTTAAAGGAATTATCGCCTGATAGCGGAATTATCCTGCCACCTCCCCCACCTATTAAAAGCAAAGCTTTTCTCTCAGATGTCGATAGCTATGAAGAGGGCATAAAATCAAAGGGTTCCATGAGGTGGAATCAAGCGGTATCTGATGCAGATATGTCGCTAGAAAACTTAGAGGAAATATTTTCCAGGCCCTTGTCAAAAAAAATCTCCTCTACATCAACGCCAGCCGTTTCTAAAATCATAGACTTAATAAGATATGATGCAGGGTTTTATTCTACAAAAAGTGCAAAGCTAAAATACAAGCGAGAAAGACCCTTTACTTATTTCAAGCATCACTCTTGCACTCCAGATAAAGATAAAGAGCTGGCAATGAATGGTTCGTATCCATCAGGTCATGCAGCTGCTGGCTGGGCTATTGCTTTAGTATTAGCAGAAATTAAACCCTCAAATAAAGAAGAGATCATAAAACAGGGTTATGAGTATGGCCAGAGCAGAGTGATATGTGGCGTGCATTGGCAGTCAGATGTTATTGCCGGAAGGTTAATGGGCGCAGTGCTTGTTTCAACGTTACATTCGAATAAGGAGTTTGAGGAAGCATTAGAAAAAGCTAAAAAGGAAGTTGAAAATGAGATGTAAAATCGCAATAATTTTATTACCTCTCATTTTTTACGGCCTAAGCCACGGAAATAAAAACAGCCTTCTTTATAACAATGAACTTGGTAATTTATGTTGGCCCACTCAGGCTTCTTATGAGAATGGTAAAAAAATAATATCTGATTATAAAAATAAGAGAATCATTTTTGAAAACGAAGCGGGTAGGCTTAATTTACTATCGTTATCACTACATGGTTCTCATTCAATACGCTATGTAGAAGGAATTGGATATTTAATTGATGATACCGAAGGACACAGACTCATCAAGCTAGATAATTTGGAAAATCCTAATCCAGTTTATCTTGATAAGATAAATAATTATCCTTTAACCCGGCCACATGACATCCTCGACGGCAAAGATGGTTACGCTTACGTCATTGATGAGAATAGACTTTTTAGAATCAGCGATTTTAGCGGGAAAGGCGAAGCGTTTAAAATAGACAAAAGCCATTTTGGATATGTAAGGTCATTGTCACTTATAGATGGGAAGATTAATATAATAAGTGCCTCAATGGGAATGGTTATAAGGATCGATGACTTCAAAAATGGGAAATTTACTACATTTAAAACCAAATCGCATAAACAAGATGATAATGCCGGCGCATATGAAAGAACAGGGCCTATACTCAATAGCGTTATAAAATTAGGGAGTTATTATTATGGCAGCAATTATTTCACTAAAAGCTATGCTGGAAACAGTGATCCTAATCCATATCGATTGATAAGATGGAAAACCTGGAATGATTTTAAAGAAGGTGATTTTGAAGATCTAAGCCATTTACTTGAATTAAATCAAGTTCCCTATTTTTTATCGACCCATCAAGGTAAATTGCTTATAACGTCGTTTAACCATGAGAAACGTTGTGAGGGAGATAAGGTTTTCTCTTTCCAGCCCTGATCAGACATCTTACTGAAAAGAGTGAGGATGAATTAATCATGAACTAAAATGGACATCTCACTATCAAAATTTAGAATGTTTTATGTGCCCGATATTTTTCATCCGGATTACATTTTATCGGTCGTTGTATGATTCTGATGGACATCAGTAAACGTCAAGATATAAGTAGTGCAAGAAGGTAACTGGTTGACGACCGTTTTTAGGTGCTGCTGAATGTTTGCAGGGGGGACTAAATGGTACGCCCTACAGGGCTCGAACCTGTGACCTACGGCTTAGAAGGCCGTTGCTCTATCCAACTGAGCTAAGGGCGCATGGGGGATGCGGCTGCCGGTGCGCGGCAGTGGGCTCGAATTATACGCACCCGTCCCGGTGAGTCAACGAAATCACACCGGAAACCCGTCAGGCGCCGAATCCATGTACAACTCAACAAGATATGGTTGCGTTCGCCCTGCGGTTCGCATCCGGCGGCGGCATTTTATCTCGACACAGCGCCTGACAGCACGCCCGGCTTCTGACAAAATAGAGCCATTCCCCTGCATAATTACTTTTGATGGACTCTCCCACTGATGGCAGCAACAATTATTGACGGTAAAACGATTGCGCAGCAGGTTCGAAGCGAAGTTGCAGCGCGTGTGAAACAGCGTCTGGCGGACGGAAAACGTGCGCCGGGGCTGGCGGTCGTGCTGGTGGGTGAAAACCCCGCCTCGCAAATTTATGTCGGCAGCAAGCGCCGCGCCTGCGAAGAGGTGGGCTTCCTCTCCCGCTCCTACGATCTGCCGGTTACCACCTCTGAGGCTGAGCTGCTGGCACTGATCGATACACTGAATAATGACGGCGATATCGACGGCATCCTGGTTCAGTTACCGCTGCCGGCCGGTATCGATAACGTAAAAGTGCTCGAGCGCATCCATCCGGACAAAGACGTGGACGGCTTCCACCCGTATAACGTCGGCCGCCTCTGCCAGCGTGCGCCGAAGCTGCGCCCCTGCACCCCGCGCGGCATCGTGACGCTGCTGGAGCGTTATGACATCGACACCTTCGGCCTGAATGCCGTGGTGGTCGGGGCGTCCAATATCGTTGGCCGTCCGATGAGCATGGAGCTGTTGCTGGCGGGCTGCACCACTACGGTGACCCACCGTTTCACCAAAAACCTGCGCCACCATGTGGAAAATGCCGATCTGCTGGTGGTGGCGGTCGGCAAGCCGAATTTCATTCCAGGTGACTGGATCAAACCGGGTGCGATCGTCATAGATGTCGGCATCAACCGGCTGGAGAGCGGTAAAGTGGTCGGCGACGTCGATTTTGAGGCCGCGTCTGAGCGCGCCTCCTTTATTACCCCGGTGCCGGGCGGTGTCGGGCCGATGACGGTGGCGACGCTGATTCAAAATACCTTGCAGGCCTGCGAGGAATACCACGACAATAACGCCGGTTAAGCCTTATGCGGCCGCCCCTGTGGCGGCGCACTCATGCACTCTCTGCGCGCCAGGCGCGTTAAGTCAGGAACACGATGGACATTTTTAATCTCGACAATCACCCGCACGTTGAACTGTGCGATCTGCTGAAATTCCAGGGCTGGTGCGAAAGCGGCGCCGCGGCAAAAGCGGTGATCGCCGATGGGCTGGTAAAAGTAAACGGCCAGGTAGAAACCCGCAAACGCTGCAAAATTTTGGCAGATCAGCAGGTTGAGTTTGACGGCGCGACCGTGGTGGTCAAACCCTGACCCCGTGGTGGCAGCCATAAAAAAGGCGACGCTTCTGCGTCGCCTTTTTTGTGCTGATTTTTTGCTAATCGTTGCGGCTATTTACGGCGCCAGCTGGTGCCTTGCGGGCCATCTTCCAGAATGATGCCGAGTGCGTTGAGCTGGTCACGGGCGGAGTCCGCCATGGCCCAGTCTTTCGCGGCACGCGCGTCATTACGCTGTTTGATCAGCGCCTCAATCTGCGCCACATCGCCTTCGTCTGCCTGCGCCCCACTCTGGAGGAACTGCTCCGGCTCTTGTGCCAGCAAGCCCAGCACGCCCGCCAGGTGGCGCAGCTCTGCCGCCAGCCCATTGGCTGCCGCCATGTCTTCCGCTTTCAGGCGGTTTACTTCACGCGCCATATCAAACAGCACTGAATAGGCTTCCGGCGTGTTGAAGTCATCATCCATTGCCTCACGGAAACGGGTAACGAAAGCCTCGCCCCCGGCCGGGGCGGCAGCGGTATCGGTGCCGCGCAAGGCGGTGTAGAGACGCTCCAGCGAAGTACGCGCCTGTTTCAGGTTCTCTTCGCTGTAATTGAGCTGGCTGCGGTAGTGGCCGGACATCAGGAAGTAGCGCACGGTTTCGGCGTCGTAGTAGGCCAGCACATCGCGCACGGTAAAGAAGTTGTTCAGCGATTTGGACATCTTCTCGCGATCCACCATCACCATGCCGGAGTGCATCCAGTAATTCACGTACGGGCCGTCATGGGCGCAGGTGGACTGGGCGATCTCGTTCTCATGGTGCGGGAACATCAGGTCGGAGCCGCCGCCGTGGATGTCGAAGTGGTGGCCAAGCTGTTTGCTGTTCATTGCTGAACACTCAATGTGCCAGCCAGGGCGCCCTTCGCCCCACGGCGATGGCCAGCTCGGTTCGCCCGGCTTGGACATTTTCCACAGCACGAAGTCCATCGGGTTGCGTTTTACTTCCGCCACTTCCACCCGCGCGCCCGCCTGCAACTGCTCCAGATCCTGGCGCGACAGCAGGCCGTAGTCCGGGTCGCTGTCTACGGCGAACATCACATCCCCGTTGGCAGCCACATAGGCGTGGTCACGCGCGATAAGCTCCGTCACCAGCTCGATGATGTCGGCGATATGGCGGGTGGCGCGCGGCTCTTCATCCGGCGGCAGGATCTTCAGCGCGTCGAAATCGGCATGCATTTCGGCGATCATCCGCGTGGTCAGCGCTTCGCTGCTTTCGCCGTTCTCATTGGCGCGTTTGATGATTTTGTCATCAATGTCGGTGATGTTACGCACATACTTCAGGCGATAGCCGCTGTAACGCAGGTAACGCGCCACCACGTCGAAAGCGACGAACGTACGGCCGTGGCCGATGTGACAGAGGTCGTAAACGGTGATGCCACACACGTACATGCCGACGCTTCCGGCATGGATAGGTTTGAATTCCTCTTTTTGGCGACTCAGGGTGTTATAAATTTTCAGCATCAGGTCATTCCATGGTTTACATGTGTGGATGGCAATCTAAAAGAAGGTGAAAAAATCCGCCGGGATCCTCACCGAAAGGCGTATTGAACCTTGAACGTCCGGTGTTTGCAACATCCGGCCGGTTTCCCTTGCCTAAGCATATCAGCAAACATGCTAATCCTCCCGCTGCTGACGCCCGCCGCCGGTTTATGTTATAAAAGCCCTCTATTGTGCGGGCCGCCCCGCGGCGCACACCTTCAATCAAGCAGGATGAACTATTATGGTTACTTTTCACACTAATCACGGTGACATCGTCATCAATACCTTTGCAGACAAAGCGCCGGCAACCGTTGAAAACTTCCTGAACTACTGCCGTAAAGGGTTCTACGACAACACCATTTTCCACCGCGTGATCAATGGTTTCATGGTTCAGGGCGGCGGCTTTGAGCCGGGCATGAAGCAGAAAGCCACTGACGCACCGATCAATAACGAAGCCAACAACGGCCTGAAAAACACCCGCGGCACCCTGGCAATGGCGCGCACCAACGATCCGCACTCCGCGACTGCCCAGTTCTTCATCAACGTGGTAGACAACGACTTCCTGAACTTCCGCGGTGAAAACGCGCAGGGCTGGGGCTACTGTGTGTTCGCTGAAGTGGTGGAAGGCCTGGACGTGGTTGACAAGATCAAAGCTGTGCCGACCGGCCGCAGCGGTATGCACCAGGATGTGCCGAAAGAAGATGTGGTGATCACCCGCGTTACCGTCAGCGAGTAAGGTTAGCCCTGCGGCATGACCACACTTTTTATCGCTGATTTGCATCTGAGCGTACAGGAACCGGCAATTACTGCCGGTTTTCTGCGTTTTCTGGCCGGTGAAGCGCGGCGGGCGGAGGCGCTGTATATCCTGGGCGACCTGTTCGAAGCCTGGATCGGCGACGACGACCCGCAGCCGCTGCACGCGGAGATTGCCGCCGCGTTGAAGGCGCTGGCCGACCGCGGCGTGCCCTGCTACTTCATCCACGGCAACCGGGATTTCCTGCTCGGAAAGCGCTTTGCCCGCGCCAGCGGCATGACGTTGCTGCCGGAAGAACAGGTACTGACGCTGTATGGCCGCCGGGTGCTGATTATGCACGGCGACACCCTCTGCACGGACGATGAAGGCTACCAACGCTTCCGTAAAAAAGTGCGTAACCCACTGATTAAGAGAATGTTCCTCGCCCTGCCGTTACGCCTGCGGCTGAAGATTGCCGGGAAGATGCGCGCTGACAGCCAACAGGCTAACCAGCTGAAATCGATGGCGATCATGGACGTCAACCCGCAGGCCGTCTCAGACACGATGCGCCGCCATCAGGTGCACTGGTTAATCCACGGCCACACCCATCGCCCGGCAATTCATACCCTTGCCCTGCCGGACGGCGAGGCGCACCGCGCGGTGCTGGGGGCCTGGCATCAGGAAGGTTCGATGGTCACCGTCGGCCCGCAGGGTATTGATCTGGTGACGTTCCCGTTCTGAATCAGACCGGCACGCCGCTGTGGAAGCGGAACTGCTCATCCGGGGCCATGATCAGTTCAGCTTCAATCCTTCCGAATTCCTCGACCCGGTCACCGATATCTTTCCCGGCATATTGCTGTGCCAGTGACAGGTAATCCTGATAGTGGCGCGCTTCAGAGCGCAGCAACGACAGGTAGAAACGCCGCAGCTCCTGATCCAGATGCGGGGCAATCGCCGCAAAACGCTCACAGGATCGCGCCTCGATATAGGCACCAATGATCAGCCTGTCCACCAGCAACCCCAGCTCATCCTGATGGCGCACATGCTTCAACAGCCCATTGGCGTAGCGTGACGGCGACAACACGCTGTAGGCCACATTGCGCCGGGTCATAATTTCCACCACCTGCTCGAAGTGGTGCAACTCCTCACGCGCCAACCGCGCCGCACAGATCAACAGCTCAGTGCGGTCGAGGTAGCGGGTCATCAGCGACATCGCCGAGGCCGCCGCTTTCTTTTCGCAGTTGGCGTGGTCGATCAACAAAATATCCTGCTGCGTCAACGCTACATCGATCCAGCGGGCCGGCGTGGTGCAGTGCAGAAAGGCGTGAATCGGGGCCAGAAGGGCATCAGTCATAACGTATTGTCCTGCTTAATGGTTTTGTGGCGATTATACAAATTACCCCTGGCTTTCCCAGCCTCCGGCCGCGACGCAACCGTTTTCCTTGCGGATTTGCCATGCTATTATTTGCGCCCTCTCCGCCAGATACAACCGCTCTGGCGACGCCAGTCTATTCACAGGAGCACTACAGGCATGTCATCCAACCTTTCCCCGGCAAATGTCGCCCTCGTCATGGGGTCCAAGAGTGACTGGGCTACCATGCAGTTTGCCGCTGAAATCCTCACCTCGCTGAATGTCGCGTTCCACGTTGAGGTGGTGTCTGCCCACCGCACGCCGGACAAACTGTTCAGCTTCGCTGAGCAGGCCGCTGCCAATGGGTTTGACGTGATTATCGCCGGTGCGGGCGGCGCGGCGCATCTGCCGGGTATGCTGGCCGCAAAAACGCTGGTGCCGGTGCTGGGTGTGCCGGTGCAGAGCGCGGCCCTGAGCGGCGTGGACAGCCTCTACTCTATCGTGCAGATGCCGCGCGGCATCCCGGTCGGCACGTTGGCGATCGGCAAAGCCGGGGCCGCCAATGCCGCCCTGCTGGCCGCGCAGATCCTGGCCCTGCATGATGCGGAACTGGCGTCGCGCCTGGCCGCCTGGCGTCAGGCACAGACTGATGAGGTGCTGAATAACCCTGACCCGCGGGAGGACGCATGAAGCCGGTTTGCGTACTGGGCAACGGCCAGCTGGGCCGGATGCTGCGTCAGGCCGGGGAGCCGCTCGGCATTGCGGTCTACCCGGTAGGGCTGGACGCCGAGCCGGAAGCGGTGCCGTTCCGCCAGAGCGTGATCACCGCGGAGATTGAGCGCTGGCCGGAAACCGCCCTCACCCGCGAGCTGGCCGGTCACCCGGCTTTTGTTAACCGGGACATTTTTCCGCGCCTGGCCGATCGCCTGACACAGAAGCAATTGCTGGACCAGCTCGGCCTGGCGACGGCACCGTGGCAACTGCTGGCGTCTGCCGACGAGTGGCCGCAGGTGTTTGCCTCGCTGGGCGAACTGGCGATCGTCAAACGCCGCGTCGGCGGTTATGACGGCCGCGGCCAATGGCGGCTGCGCGCGGATGAGGCGCACACCCTGCCGGAAGAGTGCTACGGCGAGTGCATTGTCGAGCAGGGGATCAACTTTTCCGGGGAAGTGTCACTGGTGGGCGCGCGCGCGCATGACGGCAGCATGGTGTTCTACCCGTTAACGCATAACCTGCATCAGGAAGGCATTTTGCGTACCAGCGTGGCACTGCCGACGCCGGATATCGCGCTGCAACAGCAGGCCGAGTCGATGCTCTCTGCCATCATGCAGGAACTGGGCTATGTGGGCGTGATGGCGATGGAGTGCTTCGTGGTGGCAGGCGGGTTGCTGATCAACGAACTGGCACCACGCGTTCACAACAGCGGCCACTGGACGCAAAACGGCGCGTCGATCAGTCAGTTCGAATTGCACCTGCGGGCGATCCTCAACCTGCCGCTGCCGGTGCCGGTGGTGAGTGCGCCGTCGGTGATGGTGAACCTGATCGGCACAGGCGTGAACATCGACTGGCTCAGCCTGCCGCTGGTCAACCTGCACTGGTATGAGAAAGAGGTGCGGCCGGGCCGTAAGGTCGGCCACCTTAACCTCAGTGACCCGAGCTGGGAACTGATCAAACAGACGCTGAGCGATCTGGTGCCGATGCTGCCGCCTGAGTACCAGAGCGGCATTGAATGGGCGCAGAGTAAGCTGTAACGGTTCGCGCCCCGGCATCTTCTGCCGCCTGGCAGGGGGCCGGGGCGCGGTTTTCATCCTGGCGTTTACCTTCTCTTTTACCCTTCTTTTTTACCCCTCATAGTGCCTGAACAGCGCCCGGCCCCGCAGTAACCGCACGCCCAGCCAGCCGCCGCACAGTGACAGCAGCAGCGCACTCAGCAACGGCAACAGCCACCAGAGCATGAAATCCGGTTCCCACGGGAAATCGAAGACCTGCGTCTGCAACAGCCACAGTGCCGCTTCTGCGCCCACTGCCGCCGCGACGCCCGCCACCAGCCCCAGCACCGTGAACTCGCACCAGAGCGTGCCGCGCAGCAGCCGTTTGCCCGCGCCCAGCGTGCGGTAAACCACCAGTTCCTGTCGCCGCTGGCGCATCCCGACCTGAATCTGTGCCAGCAACAGCAGGGTGCCGCACACCATCACCAGCACCACCATCACTTCCAGCGCCCGGCTCACCTGGGACAGCACCTGCCCGACCTGCTTGAGGATCGCGCCGATGTCGAGCAGGCTCAGGGTCGGGAACTGGCGGTTAAGCTGGGTCAGCATCCGGCTGTCGCCCTGGTAGCGGAAGCTGGTGAGCCAGGTCTGCGGCTGCTCGTCCAGCGCGCCCGGCGGGAAGATAAAGTAAAAATTGGGGCGCAGGCTCTCCCAGTCCACTTTGCGCACGCTGCTGATGGTGGCGGAGAAGTCCTGCGTGTCGCCGCTGAAGGTGACGCGGTCGCCCAGCGTCAGCCCCAGCCGGTCTGCCACCCCCTGTTCAATCGAGACTTCCCCCGCTTTCGGCGGCCACTGCCCGGCCACCAGCGGGTTGTGCGCCGGTAATTCTTTCTGCCAGGTCAGGTTCAGCTCACGGCTCACCGCCTCGCCGCCCGGATCGCTCTCTTTCACCCGTTCGGTAGCGATCTCGTCGTTGATTTTGGTCAGCCGTACCCGCACCACCGGGTAGAAGGTTGAAGGCTGCACCTGATGCTGTTGCAGGAAGGCCGTCACCGGCGGCACCTGATCCTCCGTCATGTTCAGCAGGAAGAAGTTGGGGCTTTCCGGCGGCAGTTGCTGTTGCCAGCGATCCAGCAGATCGCCGCGCATCACCAGCAACAGCGCCAGCAACATAAATGACATGGAAAACGCCGCGAGCTGGCTCAGCGTCACCCACGGCTGGCGCAGCAGGCGGTTCACCGCCAGCCGCAGCGCCAGTTGCCGCACCGTAAGGCGCTTCAGCAGCAACAGCCCGCCCCAGCCGATCACGCCCAGCAGCAGCGCCAGCACCAGGATGCCCGCCAGCAGCGACCAGAGCAGCCGGCTGCCGCCCACCAGCCACGCCAGCAGGCCGACCACCACCAACAGAATGGCAGGCAGGTAATACTTCAGCGGCCAGACATTGGACACCGCATCCCGCCGGAGCACCCGCAATGGCTGGGTCGCCAGCAGTTGGCGGTAAGGGCGCAGGCCGACCAGCAGGGAGATCATCACCAGCGCGCCCAATGCCCAGAGCCACGGCCAGCCGCCTGCCGCCGGCAGTTGCGCAGGCAGAACCGGGGCCAGCGCGCGCATCAATCCCCATTCGAACAGTTTGCCGATGGCGCTGCCCGCCACGGCCGCCAGCAGCAGCACCGAGAGCCACTGGCCGATAATCAGTTTCTGCAAGGCACGCCGCCCGGCGCCCAGGGTTTTCAGCACGGCGATCAGGTCATAACGGCTGCGGCAGTAGTGGCTCATCGCCACCGCCACTGCGGCCACTGACAGCAGCAGCGTCAGCAACGCCGACAGCAACAGGAATTGCTGGGAGCGTTGCAGGGATTTGCTCAGCGCGCCCTCGGACTCCTCCAGCCCGTACCAGCGCTGGTCAGGTTTGAGTTGCGGCTTCAGGGTGTCGCCGTAGCGCGCCAGCGCGTCCGGGTTACCGGCAAACAGGTAGCGGTAAGTCAGGCGGCTGCCCGGCTGGATCGCGCCGGTTTTCGCCGCATCGCTGATGTGCATGATAAGCCGGGGGGCCATCTGGAACGGGTTAAACCCGGCGTCCGGCTCCTGTACCACGATGCCGGCAATGCGCAGCGTGGCGTCACCGACATCGAGCGCGTCACCGACTTTTTTATCCAGCAGCGCCAGCAGGCGCGGCGCGACCAGCACCTCGCCGGGCGTCACCCGCTGCCCCGGCGGGTCAGTCTGCAACGTGCCGTAGAGCGGGTAGGCGTTATCCGTGGCTTTCACCGAGGCGAGTTGCGGCCTGTCCCCGGCGTAGGTCATGGTCATGAACGTCATCTGCTGGCTGACCGTCAGCCCCTGCCGGCGCGCCTCCAGCAACCAGCCCTCCGGCACCGGGTGGGCGCTGCGCAGCACCCGGTCAGCCGCCAGGAAATCGCGGCTCTGCTGGCTCAGCCCCTTTTCCATCCGGTCGCTGATGGTGCCGAGCGACAGCACACACGCCACCGCCAGCGTCAGCGCCAGCCAGACAATCAACAGCGAGGGCGCGCGCCACTCGCGCCAGAACCAGCGCCAGATCATGCTTCCTCCTGCAATTTGCCGTCACGCAGCCGCAGGCGGCGCTGGCAGCGGGCCGCCAGTTGCGCATCGTGGGTCACCAGGATAAGTGTGGTGGCGTAGTCGCGGTTCAGGGAGAACAGCAGATCGGCAATGCGGTCGCCGGTCTGGCGGTCGAGGTTGCCGGTCGGCTCATCGGCAAACAGCACTTTCGGGTGGCCGATAAAGGCCCGCGCCAGCGCCACCCGCTGCTGTTCACCGCCCGAGAGCTGCGCCGGCAGGTGGGTCAGACGCTGCCCCAGCCCCAGCTGCTCCAGCAACTGGCCCGCCTGTTCGCGGCTTTTGGCGTCGCTGTCGCCCCGCAGCAGCGCCGGAAGCTGCACGTTCTCCAGCGCGTTCAGCGTCGGCACCAGCATGAAGGACTGGAACACAAACCCGACATTCTGCGCCCGCAGTGCGGCCCGCCCCTCTTCATCCAGCGCGGGCAGGGAGTGCCCCAGCAGCCGCACGTCGCCTTCGCTGCCGTCATCCAGCCCGGCGAGGATCCCAAGCAGCGTGGATTTACCGGAACCGGACTCGCCAATCAATGCCAGGGTCTGCGCGGGTTTGACAAGCAGGTCAACTCCGGTAAGGATGGAAAGCCTGTGCTCACCCTGACCGACGTGTTTACTAAGATGATGAACTTCAAGAACGTTTTCCGCTGGCATCTTCCCTTCCTTTTGCTGTTGGGATTATTCAGTGTACGGGCAGCCGCTGCCGATACCCTGTTGATTTTAGGCGATAGTTTAAGCGCCGGTTACCGCATTCCCCTTGAGAACGCCTGGCCGTCACTGCTGGCGGACAAGTGGCAGGACTCGCCCGGCGCACCCAGGGTGGTGAACGCCAGCATCAGCGGCGACACCGCCACCCAGGGGCTGGCGCGCCTGCCCGCCCTGCTGAAAAAACACCAGCCGCGCTGGGTGTTGATTGAATTGGGCGCGAATGACGGCCTGCGCGGCTTTGCGCCGCAAGACATTCAGCAAACCCTGAGTAAGATTATTACCCTGGTGAAACAGGCGGACGCCCAGCCGTTGCTGATGCAGATCCGCTTGCCCCCCAACTACGGGCGCCGTTACGGCGATGCGTTTTACGCTATCTACCCGGCACTGGCAGCGCAGTACAACGTGCCGCTGCTGCCGTTTTTCATGGAACAGGTCGCGATCAAACCACAATGGATGCAGGAAGATGGCCTCCACCCCAACCGGGATGCCCAGCCGTTTATTGCCGGCTGGATGGCTGAGCGCCTGAATCCTTTAGTAAATCATGCGTCTTGAAAAATAGGGCCCTTTAACAGGTAAAGTTATGCAAAAAGCGGTACTGATTACCGGCTGCTCCAGCGGCATCGGCCTGATTGCCGCCCAGGCGCTGCGCAACCACGGTTACCGGGTGCTGGCCGCCTGCCGTAAAGAAGAGGATGTCGACAACCTGCGCCAGCTAGGGTTTGAGAGCCTGGCGCTGGACCTGGATGACCCGGCCTGCGTTGATCGCGCGGCCGATGAGGTGATCGCGCTGACCGGCAACCGGCTGTATGGCCTGTTCAATAACGCCGGGTTCGGCGTGTACGGCCCGCTCAACACCCTGAGCCGCAGCCAGCTCGAGGGGCAGTTCGCCAGCAACCTGTTCGGCGTCCACCAGCTGACCATGCGCCTGCTGCCGGCGATGCTGCCGCACGGCGAGGGGCGCATCATCCAGACCAGTTCGGTGATGGGGCTGGTCAGCACGCCCGGCCGCGGCGCCTATGCCGCCAGCAAATACGCGCTTGAGGCGTGGTCTGACACCCTGCGCATGGAGCTGCACGGCACCGGCATTCAGGTCAGCCTGATTGAACCCGGCCCGCTGAGTACCCGCTTCACCCAGAACGTCAACCAGTCACAGCACGATAAGCCGGTCAAAAATCCGGGCATTGCCGCACGTTTCACCCTGCCGCCGGAGGCGGTATTGCCCAAATTGCGCCATGCTTTAGAGAGTCCGTCGGCCCGCCTGCGCTACCCGGTGACCTTAGTGGCCCACGCGCTCGGCCTCCTGCGCCGGGTGCTGCCGGGCCGGGTGCTGGATATGTTGCTGCGCGGCGGCGGCGGGTAAATCAATCGGACCGGGGGGTTGAAGCGCCACAGGCCGCCCCCATCTACCGTTAAAACGGATGAGAGAGAATGCCATGCTAGCACAAGCCACAGTTGTAGAGATTACCGAAGCCAACCTGCACCAGACGCTGGAACAGTCGATGACTGTGCCGGTGCTGTTCTATTTCTGGTCTGAGCGCAGCCCGCATTGCCAGGAGCTCACCCCGCTGCTCGACCGGCTGGCCGCCGACTACGCCGGGCAGTTTGTGCTGGCGAAAGTGGATTGTGACGCACAACAGATGGTCGCTTCCCAGTTCGGCCTGCGCGCTATCCCCACGGTCTACCTGTTTAAAGAGGGCCAGCCGGTAGACGGTTTCCAGGGGCCGCAGCCGGAGGAGGCGGTACGCGCCCTGCTGGAAAAAGTGCTGCCGAAACCGGAAGAGCTGAAAGCCGCCGAAGGGGCGGAGCTGATGCAGGAAGGGCGTTACAATGAGGCGCTGCCGCTGCTGAAAGAGGCCTGGCAGCTCAGCAACCAGAACAGCGAGATCGGCTTCCTGCTGGCGGAAACCCAGTTGCAGCTGAACCGCAGTGACGAGGCCGAAGCGGTGCTGGCGGTGGTGCCGTTGCAGGACCGTGACACCCGTTATCAGGGGCTGGTGGCGCAGATCGAACTGCTGAAGCAGGCGGCTGACACCCCGGAGATTCAGCAACTGCAACAGCAGATGGCTGACGCCCCGGAAGACGCCGAGCTGGCGCTGAAACTTTCGCTGCAACTGCACCAGGTCGGGCGCAATGAAGAGGCGCTGGAGCTGCTGATGGGCTTCCTGAAAAAAGACCTGGCGGCAGCCAACGGCGGCGCGCGTAAAACGCTGATGGACATCCTCGCGGCGCTGGGCACCGGTGATGCGCTGGCGGCGAAATACCGTCGTCAGCTCTATTCACTGCTTTACTGATTCCGCCCCGTCCCATCATCCGCGGAGCCGGCTGTTCCGGCCGGCTCCCTGCCCTGTTCTCACCCTTCTTATACACTTTTTCTGTTTTTTTCCGCCGTGAACACGGGGCGCTTGCCCGTGCCTGACGGCAGGTTCATGATCCGCCGGCTAAGGCGAAAGGGTTTCGCCGGTGTTCCCCCGGGCTGACTGACAGGAGTGTGACTATGTTTACCGTAATTCCGATTATTGTGGTGCTGGCGCTGGTGATTGTGTTTGCCGGGGTCAAAACGGTGCCGCAGGGCTACCAGTGGACGGTGGAACGGTTCGGCCGCTACACCAAAACGCTGATGCCGGGCCTGAACCTGTTGGTGCCGTTTATGGATCGCATCGGGCGTAAAATCAACATGATGGAGCAGGTGCTGGATATCCCTTCGCAGGAAATCATCTCGCGTGATAACGCCAACGTCTCGATTGACGCGGTCTGCTTTATCCAGGTGATCGACCCGGCGCGCGCCGCCTATGAGGTGAGCAACCTGGAGCTGGCCATCGTGAACCTGACGATGACCAACATCCGTACGGTGCTCGGCTCCATGGAGCTGGACGAGATGCTGTCGCAGCGTGACAACATCAATACCCGGCTGTTGCAGATTGTGGATGAGGCGACCAACCCGTGGGGCATCAAAATCACCCGCATTGAAATCCGCGATGTCCGCCCGCCGGCTGAACTGATTGACTCCATGAACGCGCAGATGAAGGCAGAACGTACCAAACGCGCCTATATTCTGGAGGCGGAAGGGGTACGGCAGGCAGCGATCCTGCGCGCCGAGGGGGACAAGCAGTCCCAGATCCTGAAAGCGGAAGGGGAGCGCCAGTCAGCATTCTTACAGGCTGAGGCGCGCGAACGGGCGGCGCTGGCGGAAGCACAGGCCACCCAACTGGTCTCTGAGGCGATCGCTGCCGGGAATATCCAGGCGATCAACTATTTTGTCGCACAGAAATACACCGACGCGCTGCAACAGATCGGCTCGGCGCCTAACAGCAAAGTGATCATGATGCCGGTGGATGCCACCAGCCTGATGGGATCGATTGGCGGTATTGCGGAATTACTGGGCGAAACCAAAGGAAAATAACGATGTGGCAGACGCTGGTGATTCATCCCCATTGGTTCTGGCTGTCGCTGGGCGGCCTGCTGCTGGTGGCGGAGATGCTGGGGGCCGGCGGTTATCTGCTCTGGAGCGGCATGGCCGCCATGCTGACCGGGCTGCTGGTGTGGATTATCCCGGTGGGCTGGGAGATGCAGGCGCTGATTTTCGCCCTGCTGACCCTGGTGGCGGCGGTAAGCTGGTGGTACTGGCTCTCCCGCCGTACGGCCTCCCGCCCTGCCCGGCCGCTTAACCGGCGCGGCGAACAGCTGATCGGCACCCGTGCTACGCTGCATACGCCGCTGGAGAATGGGTATGGCCGCATCACCATCGGTGACAGCAGCTGGCGGATGCACTGCGCCCAGCCGTTACAGCCGGGTGATGACGTCGAAGTGGTGGCGGTCGAGGGCATTACGCTTGAAGTGCGCCGCGTGCCGCCACGCTGATCGCTACGCTTGAGGGGCCGCGGGGCGGCAGCAGCCGGGCGCGCTATCGTTGCCGATCAGGGTGTCAATAATCGGGCAGCTCGCCCCGGCATCGCCAGGGCACTGCGCCGCCAGATCCAGCAGCCGCGCCTGCATTTTCTGCAACTCGTCAATGTGCCGCCCAATCTCGGCGGCCTTTTCCAGCGTCCGCGCTTTGACATCCGCACTGTGGCGATCCGGGTTATGGAACAGCGCCAGCAGTTCCCGGCACTCATCCAGCGTGAACCCGACCTGCCGTGCCTGCCGCAGCAACGTCAGCTCCTCGATATGTTTTACACTGTAACTGCGGTAGCCGTTCTCACTGCGCGCCGGCAGGGTGACCAGCCCTTTCTCTTCGTAGAAACGGATGGCCTTGCTGGTCAGGCCGGTTTTTTTCGCCACGTCACTGATGTTCATCTTGCTGCCCCTTGACCTTCCTGTTACTGGAAGGTTTATTCTGTCACAAGTCGGCATACCCGTACACTTATCATACCGGCCCGGTGGCCGGTGAGAGGAGGAGATTATGACCACCACTACCCTGCTCGCCCTGAACGGGCTGAGCTGCCAGCACTGCGTGAAGCGCGTGCAAAGCACGCTGGATGCGCTGCCGGACGTCACGGCGGCCGATGTCGGGCTGCATTATGCGCGTGTCAGCGGCACGGCCCCGGCCGGGCAGCTGATCCAGAGCATCGAACAGGCCGGGTATCACGCCACGCTGGCTGACCAGGCTGACACTGAGCTCACCCTCAGCGGGCTGAGCTGCGGCCACTGTATCGGGGCGGTGCAAAAAGCGTTAAGTGCCGTGCCGGGCGTGGAGATGGCAGAGGTGACGCTGGATCGCGCGCGGGTGTTTGGCGAGGCCGACCCGGCAGTGCTGATTGCCGCAGTGACGGAGGCCGGTTATCACGCAGCGGAGAGCAGCCACCCAAAAACTGAGCCGCTGCCCGATGCAGCACCCTCCCTGCCGGAACCCACGGCGGCGGCTCAGAACAGGGTTCCGGCCCCGGCCGCCCCGCTGGCTGATGCGCCGCAGGCGGCAGACACACACAGCTACCCTCTGCTTATCAGCGGCATGAGCTGTGCCAGCTGTGTCAGTAAAGTCCATCAGGCCCTGCAACAGGTGCCGGGCGTGGAGCAGGCGCGGGTAAACCTCGCCGATCGCAGTGCGCTGGTCACCGGTAAGCCGGACCAGGCGGCGTTAATCGCTGCCGTGGCCGCGGCCGGGTATGGCGCGGAAATTATCGAAGATGATACCGAACGGCGCGAACGCCAGCAGCAGACCAGCCGTGCCGCATTCCGGCGGTTCAGCTGGCAGGCGGCGCTGGCGCTGGCTGTGGGCATTCCGCTGATGGCCTGGGGGCTGTTCGGCGGCACGATGTCGGTCACCGCGCAGAACCAGAGCAACTGGCTGATGGTCGGGGTGCTGACGCTGGCCGTGATGTGCATCGCCGGCGGGCATTTCTACCGTAACGCCTGGCTGAGCCTGACCCACCGCAGCGCCACCATGGATACGCTGATCGCGCTGGGCACCGGCGCGGCCTGGATCTACTCAATGATCGTCAACCTGTGGCCGCAGCATTTCCCGCCGCAGGCGCGCCATCTCTATTACGAAGCCAGCGTGATGATCATCGGCCTGATTAACCTCGGCCATGCCCTCGAACAACGTGCGCGCCAGCGATCCTCCCAGGCGCTGGAGCGGCTGCTGGACTTGACCCCGCCCACCGCACGGGTCGTGGACGATCAGGGCGAACGCACGCTGCCGCTGGCGGAGGTACAGCCCGGAATGGCGCTGCGGCTGACCACCGGTGACCGGGTTCCGGTAGACGGTGACATCGTGCGCGGCGAAGCCTGGGTAGACGAAGCCATGCTGACCGGGGAGCCGGTGGCGCAACACAAAGCCGCGGGCGCACGCCTGCATGCCGGGACGCAAGTCACTGACGGCAGCGTGGTGTTCCGCGCGGATGCCGTCGGCAACCAGACCACGCTGGCGCGCATTATCCGGCTGGTGCGGCAGGCGCAGAGCAGCAAACCGGAAATCGGCCAGCTGGCGGATAAGATCTCGGCAGTATTTGTGCCGGTGGTGGTGCTGATTGCCCTGTTCAGCGCGCTGCTCTGGTACCTGTTCGGCCCTGCCCCGCAGGGCATCTATATGCTGGTGGTCGCGACCACCGTGCTGATCATCGCCTGCCCCTGTGCGCTCGGGCTGGCGACGCCGATGTCGATTATCGCCGGGGTCGGCCGCGCGGCGGAACTGGGCGTGTTGATCCGTGATGCGGACGCCCTGCAAAAAGCCAGCACCCTCGACACGCTGGTGTTCGACAAGACCGGCACCCTGACGCAGGGGCAGCCCACCCTCACCGACATTGAGACGGTAAACGGCATCGCTGATGCTCAGGCGCTGCGCTGGGCAGCCGCACTGGAGCAGGGGTCCCATCACCCGCTGGCGCAGGCGATCCTGGCACGCGCCGGTGAGCAGTCCCTGCCGGAGGCAACAGATTTCCGCACGCTGGGCGGGCTGGGGCTGCAAGGCACAGTGGAAGGCCATGCGCTGTTGCTTGGCAACCCGGCATTGATGGCGCAGCAACAGGTGGACATCACCGCGCTGGAGGCCGCCCTGCAACAGCACACCACGCAGGGTGCCACGCCGGTGCTGCTGGCGGTGGACGGAAAAGCGACCGCCTTGTTTGCGCTGCGCGACCCGCTGCGGGCCGACAGCCCGCAGGCGCTGCAACGCCTGCACCAGCAAGGCTACCGGCTGGTGATGCTGACCGGGGATAACCCGCACACTGCGGCGGCCATTGCGCGCGAAGCCGGGATTGATCAGGTGATCGCCGGGGTGCTGCCGGACGGCAAAGCTGACGCCATCCTGCGCCTGCAACAGGCGGGCCACCGGGTGGCGATGGTGGGTGACGGCATCAATGACGCCCCGGCGCTGGCGCAGGCGGAGGTCGGCATCGCGATGGGCTGCGGCAGTGACGTGGCGATAGAGTCCGCCGCAGTGACCCTGATGCGCCCGTCGCTGGCCGGCGTGGCTGACGCGATTGAACTCTCCCGCGCCACGCTGCGCAATATGAAGCAGAACCTGTTGGGTGCGTTTATCTATAACAGCCTCGGGATCCCGGTGGCGGCCGGGGTGCTCTACCCGTTCACCGGCGCGCTGCTCAGCCCGGTGATTGCCGGGGCGGCGATGGCGCTCTCGTCCATTACCGTGGTGGCCAACGCCAACCGGCTGCTGCGTTTCACCCCCAAAACCTCACCCTCTGAACCTTCTGCCCGGCAGAAATAGCGGTTCCGGCCGGGCGCCCTGCCCGGCCGGCCTGCGAATTCAGCCTAATCCCCCTACACCTGCGCGGCGCGAGCGGGTAGCATGGAACCCTGATTGATTGGGAGCCTCGTTGTATGGGTAACATGCTGTACCGTCTCGCCACGTTTCTCGGCCTGATTTCGCCGATGGCATACGCCTATCCGGCCATTGACCTCAGCCTGCCGGGCGATCGCCATTTGCATCTGGTGGGCAGCATCCATATGGGCACCATGGACATGTCCCCGTTGCCGGAAACCCTGCTGGCGCGGCTGAAAACAGCGGATGCGCTGATTGTGGAGGCGGACATCAGCGGCAGTGAGTCGCCGTTTGGCGAGCCGGTGCCGCAACCGCCGCTGGCCGAGCGCCTGCCGGCCGCCCAGTACCAGCGCTTCCTCGCCATTTGTGACACCCTCTCCGCCAATGAGGCGCAGCTTGACCCGCTGCCCGCCTGGCAGGTGGCGCTGATGTTGCAGGCCCGGCAGGCACAACAGCTCGGCCTGCGGCCGGAGTATGGCGTCGACTACCAGCTGATCGCTGCCGCCCACACCCAGCACACACGCATTATTGAGCTGGAGGGGCCGCAGCAGCAGGTGGACCTGTTGCTGCAACTGCCGCAGGACGGGCTGATGCTGCTGGAAGATACCCTGACCCACTGGCACACCAATGCCCGGCTGTTGCAGACCATGATGGGCTGGTGGATGGACAATTCCCCCAGGGCGCGGAGTAAAGCGCTGCCTTCAACCTTCAGCAACGATCTGTATGACGTGCTGATGCACCAGCGTAACCAGCGCTGGCAGCAACAACTGGCGGCACTTCCGGCCGGGCACTATGTGGTGGCCGTCGGGGCGTTGCATCTGTATGGCGAGGGGAACTTGCCGGATTTGTTGAAAGCGGGCAGTGGTGCGGGCTAAAAAAAGAGGCCAATATCGCTATTGGCCGTCAAAGAGGAATGACTTTTTTATTCATTATGGGCTTCGGCCCGCCCAGGGGCGGAACCGGCGGCGCTAGGGTATCAACCCGATGACGCAGTTTGCAACCGCCTTCATGCGCTTTCCGGCCCTGCGACCGAATGCCGGTTGATTTCCGGCGGCGAATCAAACCATTACCCTGCACTTTTTTATTACCCGCGCCAGGCCATGTTTTTCACGGCACCGGCCCTCAGGAGGAGACGATGACACCGGCGATTAAATTTCTCGAAAAACAGAAAGTGAAATTCACCCTTCACCCCTATGAGCATGACAGCCATGACACCCATTTTGGCGATGAAGCGGTACGCAAACTGGGGCTGGATGCCCGCCAGGTCTATAAAACACTGCTGGTGGCGCTGAACGGCGATGCCAAAGCGCTGGCGGTGGCGGTGACGCCGGTGGCCGGCCAGCTGGATTTAAAGAAAGTGGCGAAAGCGCTGGGCGCGAAGAAAGCAGAAATGGCGGACCCGGAACTGGCGCAGCGCACCACCGGGTATTTGCTGGGCGGCATCAGCCCGCTGGGGCAGAAAAAACGGTTGCCCACGGTGATCGACAGCCCGGCGCAGCAGTTCTCCACTATTTATGTCTCCGGCGGCAAACGCGGGCTGGACATTGAGCTGGCCCCGCAGGATTTACAACGGCTGCTGAACGGCGTATTTGCGGATATCGCCAGGCTGTCGCCCTGACCTGACCAGCCTGCGCCCGCAGGCTGCTCAGGGCGTTCTGTTATTTGTAGAGGATGTCGCCTTTCGGCGCATATGCGGCGGCATCCAGCGGTGAATGGGTCTGGATGTACTGTTTCAGCACTTCCGCATCCACAAAGCCGGTGTTCACGTAGCTGGGGTGATCGCTGATTTTCGGGTAGCCGTCACCGCCGGTGGCGTTAAAGCTGAGCGTCGCCATACGGTAGGTTTTGTCCGCCTGCAACGGCTGGCCGTTGATGGTGACATCACTGACGCCATTGCCGTCCGCCGTCAGGCTGACATCGATAAACTGCGCATACGCACCGGAATCAACTTTCATATTGGCCACCGCCGCCAGATAGCGCCCGACCTCGCTGCCCTTGAGATCGACATACACCAGCGTGTTGCCGAACGGCTGCACTTTCAGCACGTCTTTGTAGGTGATGTCCCCGGCTTCAATCGAATCACGGATGCCGCCGCCGCTCATCACCGCGAAATCCGCCCCTGCCCGCTCTTTCTGCGCGGCCAGCAGCAGGTGCGCCAGGTTGGTCTGCACAAAGCGCACTTTGCTGCGGTCGCCTTCCAGGTGGCCGTTGACGCTGCCGACTTTCACCTCCAGCTGCGCCTTGCCCTGGTTTTCAAACGGCGTCAGCAATTTGAGCATGTCGCTGTTTTCCGCGATCTCCTGGGTGTAATAGACGCGCTCACTGCTGCCGTCCGCTTTCTCAACCTTTTTCTTCAGGTTGACCGGGATCAGCTGGTAATGCTTAAGGGTAAATTCGCCGTTACGGAAGGTGAAATCAGCCCGGCCGACATATTTGCCCCACTCATGCGCCTGCACTATCCAGGTACCGTTCTGGCGGTCAGGCGCGCAGGGGGTGCCGGGCACATAATCGACCTGCTTTTTATTCTCGCCCGCCATGCAGACCGGGTCTTGCGAATGGCCGCCGACAATCATGTCGAGATAGCCGGCCGGCAGGCTGCGCGCCATCTCCACATCGCCCGGTGCGTTGGAGCCGTGGTGGCCGTCGTCATAGTGGCCCATGTGGGTCGCGGCGATGATCACGTCCGGCTTCTCGGTTTTACGCAATTCCTCCACCACCACTTTTGCCTCGTCGGCCGGTTTGTGGAACACGATGTCGGCGAAGTTTTCCGGGTTGCCGATTTTGGCGGTGTCATCGGTGGTCAGGCCGATCACCGCGATCTTCACCCCTTGCGGCTGGAAAATCGCATAGGGCTGGAACAGCCGGGTATTGGTGCTTTTCTGGTAGATATTAGCGGAAAGCAGCGGGAAGCCGGCCCATTTCTGCTGCTGGCGCAGCACGCTCAGCGGGTTATCAAATTCATGGTTGCCGATGGCCATCGCGTCATAGCCGATCATTTTCATGCCGCGGAAATCGGGTTCGGCGTCCTGAAGGTCAGACTCCGGCACGCCGGTGTTGATGTCCCCACCGGAGAGCAGCAACACGCTGCCGCCTTGCTCTGCGACCTCTTTGCGGATCGCATCCACCAGGGTTTTCTGCGCCGACAGCCCATACTCGCCATAGGCGTTCTGCCAGAAGTGGCCGTGGTGATCGTTGGTGTGCAGGATGGTGATGTCGTAGGTTTTGTCTTTTTCCCAGGCATAACTGATGGCAGGCTGAGCCGCCAGCGTGGCGGCCATCACTGCGGCGGCCGTCATTGTCAATGAACGCATGAACACTCCCTAATGATAATCAATGGAACTGCGCCAGCGGCACGTTGCGCGCCCTGTCTGTTGTTCTCCCCCCCCACTACCGGGCTGAGGGTAGCACTGCTGATGTCCGGAAATTGCCAATCACGTCAAAATATGTCCGTTGTGGTATTCACGCAAGCGACTGATTAAGATAACGGTGATTTTTTCACCGGCCGGGCGCCCCCTGCAACGCCTGTCGTCACAAGAATAAGTAATAAGAATAAGGATGACCCTGCATGACCGAGCAAACCGGGGTGACCGGCAAGGCACCCAGCGGCGATGCCATCAAACGCACCGCGTTCTCGATTCTGGCGGCAATCAGCGTGTCGCACCTGCTGAATGACATGATCCAGTCGCTGATCCTGGCGATTTACCCGCTGCTGCAACATGAATTTGCCCTCAGCTTCACCCAGATTGGGCTGATTACCCTCACCTACCAGCTTACCGCCTCCTTGTTACAGCCGGTGATCGGCCTCTATACCGATAAACACCCGCAGCCGTGGTCACTGCCGATCGGCATGGGCTTTACCCTGTGCGGGCTGCTGCTGATGGCGGCGGCGCACAGTTTCGGCATGGTCTTGCTGGCGGCGGCGCTGGTGGGCACCGGTTCCTCGGTGTTCCACCCGGAATCGTCACGGGTGGCGCGGATGGCCTCCGGCGGGCGGCACGGGCTGGCGCAATCACTGTTTCAGGTCGGCGGGAATTTCGGCAGTTCGCTGGGGCCGTTGCTGGCCGCGCTGGTGATCGCCCCGTACGGCAAAGGCCATGTGGCCTGGTTCTCGCTGGCGGCGCTGCTGGCCATCGTGATGCTGTTGCAGATCAGCCGCTGGTACCAGCAACAGCACCGCGTCAGCAAGGCGCGCCCGGCCGCTGCGGTAAACCGCCTGCCGGGGCGCACCGTGGCGTTTGCCATGCTGATTCTGATGGTGCTGGTGTTCTCGAAATATTTTTACCTTACCAGCCTGAGCAGCTATTACACCTTCTACCTGATGCATAAATTCGGGCTGTCGGTGCAGAATGCCCAGTACCATCTGTTCGCATTCCTGCTGGCGGTGGCGGCGGGCACCATTATCGGCGGGCCGGTAGGCGACCGGATTGGGCGCAAGCGGGTCATCTGGGCCTCGATCCTCGGCGTGGCACCCTTTACGCTGGTGCTGCCCTACGCCAACCTGCAATGGACCGGCATCCTGACGGTGATCATTGGCCTGATCCTGGCCTCGGCATTTTCGGCGATTCTGGTGTATGCCCAGGAGCTGATCCCCGGCAAAGTCGGGATGGTGTCCGGGCTGTTCTTTGGGCTGGCGTTCGGTATGGGCGGGCTGGGTGCGGCGGTGCTGGGCTATGTGGCGGATCACACCAGCATTGAACTGGTTTACCAACTTTGCGCCTTCCTGCCGTTGCTCGGCATTTTGACGCTGTTTTTGCCAAATACCGATCTTAACTCCCGTTAAACCGCACGTTTCCCGGCGGCCGGAGCCCTGTTTCCGGCCGCTGTTTTCCCTTCTGCACCCCTCTTTGTGAGAAATTTTTGTAATAAATCCCGCGCAGGGATCATCTTGTGCCTAAACGTGTTATTTTGTTACTGAATGCAATCTATTGATTCATTGACCATACTGATACGTGCCCTCTTTTCCCCCGTGCAGACAAGAAGGAGCCTGGATGCATCATTCTACGCCACTGATTACTACCCTCGTCGGGGGGCTGGTGCTGGCCTTCCTGTTAGGTATGCTGGCCAACCGCCTGCGCATCTCCCCGCTGGTCGGCTACCTCACGGCCGGTGTGCTGGCCGGGCCGTTTACCCCTGGTTTTGTGGCCGATACCTCGCTGGCCCCGGAGCTGGCCGAAATCGGCGTGATCCTGCTGATGTTTGGCGTCGGGCTGCACTTTTCCCTGAAAGATCTGCTGGCAGTAAAGTCGATCGCCATTCCCGGCGCGGTGGCGCAAATTGTAGTGGCGACGCTGCTGGGCATCGGGCTGTCACAACTGTTGGGCTGGGATTTGCAGGCCGGGCTGGTGTTCGGCCTCTGCCTCTCCACCGCCAGTACCGTGGTACTGCTGCGGGCGCTGGAGGAGCGGCAACTGATCGAGAGCCAGCGCGGGCAGATCGCGATTGGCTGGTTGATTGTTGAGGACCTGGCGATGGTGCTGACGCTGGTGTTGCTGCCGGCGTTCAGCAATATGATCGAAAGCCACCATGCCAGTTTCCAGGAACTGGCGCTGGAGCTGGCCATTACCCTCGGCAAAGTGATCGCCTTTATCACCCTGATGATTGTGGTGGGCCGCCGCCTGGTGCCGTGGATCCTGGCGAAAACCGCCAGCACCGGCTCACGCGAGCTGTTTACGCTGGCGGTGCTGGCGCTGGCGCTCGGCATCGCTTACGGCGCGGTGAAGCTGTTTGATGTGTCGTTTGCGCTGGGGGCGTTTTTCGCCGGGATGGTGCTGAACGAATCGGAGCTGAGCCAGCGCGCCGCCCATGACACCCTGCCGCTGCGCGACGCCTTTGCGGTACTGTTCTTTGTCTCCGTCGGGATGTTGTTTGACCCGATGATCCTGCTGAATGAGCCGCTGACGGTGCTCGCCACGGTGGCGATTATTCTGTTCGGCAAATCGGCGGCTGCCTTCCTGCTGGTGAAACTGTTCGGCCACTCGACGCGCACCGCCCTGACCATCTCCGTCAGCCTGGCGCAGATTGGTGAGTTTGCCTTTATCCTCGCCGGGCTTGGCATTTCGCTGAACCTGCTGTCAGAACATGGGCGTAATCTGGTGCTGGCCGGGGCCATCCTCTCGATTATGATCAACCCGCTGCTGTTCAGCCTGCTGGAGAAGTTCCTCGCCCGCACTGAAACCCAGGAGGAGAAAAATCCGGAAGAGACGCAGGAGGAGGCGTCCCAACTGCGGCTGGAGATGTGCAACCATGCGCTGCTGGTGGGCTATGGCCGGGTCGGCAGTTTGCTGGGTGGGAAATTGCAGGCCGCCGGGGTGCCGATGGTGGTGATTGAAAATGCCCGCCCGCGGGTGGAGGCACTGCGCGAACAGGGTATCAGCGCCATTCTGGGCAATGCCGCCAATCCGGAGATCCTCGATCTGGCGCGGCTGGACTGCGCCCGCTGGCTGCTGCTGACCATTCCGAACGGCTACGAAGCCGGTGAGATTGTGGCCGCTGCCCGCGCGCGCCGCCCGGACATGCTGATCATCGCCCGCGCCCACTATGATGACGAGGTAAGCTACATCCTCGACCGCGGGGCCAATCAGGTGGTGATGGGTGAGCGGGAGATCGCCAACAATATGATGTCGATGCTGGAGACCCCGCTGCCGGCAGATGAGGAGGCGCTGCCGGCGATCCTGCGCTGACCGGCACCGCAGCCATCCCCTATAAAAAAAGGCACCTGAAAAGGTGCCTTTTTTATCCGAAAGCCGGGGCTTACCGCTCCCAGTACGCCTCTTCCAGGCTGTCTTCCCGCTCCGGCAGGCCGCGCGTCAGGCGCGGGGAATGCTGGTTCAGCACCTGATAGCTGACGCGGTTGGCGTATTTGCACACCTGCGCCAGGGAGGAGTAAGTCAGGAAACTGCGTGCATGTTTGCTGGAGTTCGGCACGTTGTTGCGGTGGTAACCGTTGGCGGCGATGTCATGCAGCACGGCGGAGAGCGCCCCGTCACCCGCGCCGTTGGTGTTCATGATCTTCTCCGGCCCGCCCATGTACGGCGCGATGTGGGAGTAGATACGGAACGGCGTCTCGCAGTGCTGGCGGCGCATCGCCCGGCTGAACTCATACAGGTTGAATTCCGCAATCGCGCCCGGCAGCAACGGATGCTGGGTCTGGCGGCGGCTCGACTCTTCGGTGTAGCCCGCCATATAGAGGCCGTTCGGCCCGGCGGTGCAGAGCACCAGATCCACCCACTCCAGCGCCATGTCCGAGGCCAGCAGCGGATCGCTCTGGCCGGTCAGGGCCTCGGCCTCTTCTTCGTTCATCGCCAGAATCGAGACGTGCTCACGCAGGAACTCGCGCCACCCTTCCGGGTTATCAGAAATCACATATTTGGTGCCGAGCGTCAGCACCACCGGCACCTCATGCTTTTTGGCATAGGCAATGGCCTGCATGGTGGCTTCCGGCATCGGCTCGCCCGGTTTGCAGCGCACCAGATAGGCGGTCAGCACCAGCGCGGAGGCACCGGCGATCACCGCTTCCGGGATGCTTTCCGGCTTCAGCTGGTTCATCTGGCCGGGGCTGATGGCAAAGGTACGCTCGCCGTGCTCCCCAATCAGGGTGAAGCAGCGGCCGATCGCGCCGTCCACGCCCTGCAGGTAGTTGAGATCGGTACGGCTGGAGGTGTTGCAGAGGTAGCGGTACGCGTAGCCGCCAATCTGGACGTTATTGCACATCACGCCCAGCAGCACCGAGCGGTCATCCGCCAGCACCGAGTAGTTATGCAGGGTATTGCCGATGGTACCGCCGGCAAACTGGTGGGTGATCAGGTTGCCGCTCATCAGCTCCTGATACATCGCATCCGCGACATCATCCTCAATCACCAGCGAGTGGCCGACGCTCAGGCCATAGCGGCGGATAAAGTCATCATCCACTTTGGCTTCAATGTCCACCAGCGTCTGATCGATGCCCACCACGTAAGAACGGGCGGTTTCGCTTTCGGCCTGCGCCGGTTGCAGCAGCGGGTCACGCGCATTGACGGGAAAATAGTGTTTGGATTTACGTTTGCCTGGGAATTTCATCGGGATTGGCACAGCTTGGGAAACAGGCGGGCGATAGTAGCACAACTTTCACGCTGAAAAACGGCCTGCGTGATACCGCGCCGCCTGAAACCGGGATTTTATCTCCGGCCACCGCGCCGTGGCCGGAAAAGGGTCAGGCTCAGGCGTGCTGTCTGACCAGTTGTTCGAGCAGGTCGATATGGGCCGGTTCATCATTCAGGCAGTCGATGTATTCAAACTTCTCACCGCCCGCTTCCATAAAGATTTCACGGTTCTGCTCTTTGATCTCTTCCAGCGTCTCCAGGCAATCTGCGGCGAAGCCGGGGCAGATCAGCTGCACATGCTTCACGCCCTGCGCCGGTAACCCTTTCATGGTTTCGTCGGTATACGGGGTGAGCCACGGCTCCCGGCCGAAGCGCGACTGGAAGGTCATCATGCCGACGCCCGGCGGCAGGTCCAGCGCGGCAAACAGCGCGCGGGCCGTGTCTTCACAGCGCGTGCGGTAGTCGTCACCCTGGTCAGCGTAACGCTGCGGGATGCCGTGGAACGACAGCAGCAGCCGGTCCGGCATACCGTGTTGGGCGAACGAGCGCTCAACCGTGGCTTTCAGCGCCGCGATATACTGCGGGTGCTCGGCGTAGTCACGGATAAAATGCAGCGACGGCAGGCGACGGTACTGCGTGAGGTGGCGGGCCACCGCGTCAAACACGGCGGCGCTGGTGGAACAGGAGTATTGCGGGTAGAGCGGCAGCAGCACCAGGCGGGTCACGCCCTGCGCCAGCAGCTTCTCAATGGCGTCCGGCAGGCTTGGCTTGCCGTAACTCATGCCGAGTTCCACCGGCACGCCCGGCAGCCGGGCCGCCAGCGCCTTCTCCTGACGGCGGCTGAAGACCATCAGCGGCGAGCCCTCTTCCATCCAGACGGATTGATAGAGCTTGGCCACGCGCGGCGAGCGGAACGGCAGGATCGCGCCGTTGAGGATCGGCCACCATAGCCAGCGTGCGGTATCCACCACCCGGCGGTCGCCGAGGAATTCTGCCAGATAACGTTTTACTGCCTGCGGGGTGGGTGCCTCAGGCGTACCGAGGTTCACCATCAGAACCCCTAACTTTTCTTGCCCCATGAGCCTTTCCTTCTGTAAAACCGCCCCCGTGATGCAGCTATGGCCTCAGGGTAACAGGTTAAAAATTTGCTGAGCATTGTAACCAAAATGGGACGCTCCGGCACCGATAGCAGCAACAGGCGCTGGCTACGCATACCGGCAAAGAGAATAAGGGATAAAAAAATGCCGGGCTGGTGCCCGGCATGATACGCGGTAACACGCTTACCCGAGCAGGGAAGCCAGCTCCTGACGCACTTCCGCCACGCTGCGGGTGCCGTCGATTTTGTGGTACTGGGTGTTGCCCGCGTCCGCTTCGTTACGGTAGTAAGCGATCAGCGGCTCGGTCAGGGTATGGTACTCAACCAGACGTTTACGCACGGTTTCTTCCTGATCGTCCTTACGGGTGATCAGCGCTTCGCCGGTGACGTCGTCTTTGTCTTCCTGCTGCGGCGGGTTGAATTTGATGTGGTAGACGCGGCCGGAACCCGGGTGTACACGGCGGCCGACAATGCGCTCAACGATCAGCTCGTCCGGCACATCAAACTCCAGCACGCAATCTACCTTGATGCCGGCTTCTTTCATGGCATCCGCCTGCGGAATAGTGCGCGGGAAGCCGTCCAGCAGGAAACCGTTGCGGCAATCTTCCTGCGCAATACGCTCTTTCACCAGCGCAATCACCAGCTCATCGGTGACCAGCTTGCCGGCGTCCATAATTTCTTTGGCCTGTTTGCCCAGCTCAGATCCTGCTTTCACAGCTGCGCGCAACATGTCACCCGTGGAAATTTGCGGAATCCCGTACTTCTCCATGATGAATTGAGCCTGAGTACCTTTACCAGCGCCCGGAGCGCCCAGCAGAATGATACGCATCGCGTAAATCCCCTTGCTATGTAGTTTTTATAAAATGTCGAAAACGCTCAACCATACCATTGCAGGCCCGGCGGCTCAAGGAAGCGGCGGCAATAGCAGACTTTTGCCCAGCCGGCATTGCGGCTGTTCCGTCCATAAAAAAGCCTGTATTGCACAGGCAATACAGGCTTTTAGCGTTATCTGCGCAATCAGGCCAGCAGCAGCTGGTTCATGCGGCGGATAAACTGGTTCGGGTCTTCCAGGGTGCCGCGCTCGGCCAGCAGCGCCTGATCAAGCAGCAACTCGACCCATTCGGCAAAATGTTCGTCTTCGCTCACGGCGGATGCGCGTTTGACCAGCGAATGCTCCGGGTTCAGCTCGAAAATATATTTCACTTCCGGGGCTTGCTGGCCGGCCGCCGCGAACAGTTTCGCCATCTGGGTGGTCATCTCATCCGCACCGGTGGTGACAATCGCCGGGGTGTCGGTGAGGCGGTGGGTCAGGCGCACCTCTTTCACGCGGTCACCCAGCAGGGTTTTCACGCGATCCACAAACGGTTCCAGCGCCTTCTCGGCCTCTTTCTGCTGTTCGTTCTCCTCGTCGGCCAGCTTGTCCAGTGCGTCATCGGCCTTGCTGACGGATTGCAGCTGCTTACCGTCAAACTCGGTCAGGTAGCTCATCATCCACTCGTCAATGCGATCGGAGAGCAGCAGCACTTCGATGCCTTTTTTGCGGAACAGCTCCAGGTGCGGGCTGCTTTTCGCGGCGGCGTAGCTGTCTGCGGTGATGTAGTAGATCTTCTCCTGGCCTTCCACCATGCGGCTGACGTACTCGTCCAGCGACACCGTCTGCGCGGCACTGTCGCTCTGGGTAGTGGCGAAGCGCAACAGTTTGGCGATGCTCTCTTTGTTGGCGCTGTCTTCCGCCGGGCCTTCTTTCAGCACCAGGCCGAATTGTTGCCAGAATTTCTGGTAAGCCTCGGTGTCATCTTTCGCCAGTTTTTCCAGCATCTGCAACACACGCTTGGTCAGCGCGCCGCGCAGGTTCTGGGTGATGCGGCTGTCCTGCAGGATTTCACGCGAGACGTTTAGCGGCAGGTCATTGGAGTCAATCAGGCCGCGTACGAAACGCAGGTAGTTCGGCATAAACTGTTCGGCGTCGTCCATGATGAAGACGCGCTGCACATAGAGTTTCAGGCCGTGCTTGTGGTCACGGTTCCACATGTCCCACGGGGCCTGGGCCGGGATGTAGAGCAGGCTGGTGTATTCCTGTTTGCCCTCAACGCGGTTGTGGCTCCAGGTCAGCGGGTCGGTGAAGTCATGGGCGATGTGTTTGTAGAACGCCTTGTATTCGTCTTCGGTGACCTCGGATTTGCTGCGGGTCCACAATGCTTGCGCCTTGTTGATCTTCTCCCAGCTTTCGGTGCTGCCTTCGTCGCCTTCCCCTTCGGTGCGGCTCAGGATCTCCACCGGCAGCGCGATGTGGTCGGAGTATTTACCGATGATCGAACGCAGGCGCCAGTCGTCGAGGAACTCATCTTCGCCTTCGCGCAGGTGCAGGGTAATTTCCGTGCCGCGCTCCGCTTTGGTGATGTCGGCGATGGTGTAGTCGCCTTCGCCGGCGGACTCCCAGAACACGCCCTCATCTGCGGAGGCACCGGCTGCACGGGTGCGTACGGTGACTTTGTCCGCCACGATGAACGCCGAGTAGAAGCCGACGCCGAACTGGCCGATCAGCTGGCTGTCTTTGGCCTGGTCAGAACCCAGGGATTCCAGGAACGATTTGGTGCCGGATTTGGCGATGGTGCCGAGGTTATCAATCACCTCGTCACGGCGCATCCCGATGCCGTTGTCGCTGAGGGTCAGCGTGCGCTTCTCTTTGTCACTGGAGAGGCGCACACGCAGTTCGCCGTCGCCCTCGTACAACTCAGGCGCAGACAGCGCGCGGAAGCGCAGCTTGTCAGCAGCATCTGAGGCGTTGGAGATCAGCTCACGCAGGAAAATTTCCTTATTCGAATAGAGCGAGTGGATCATCAGGTGAAGCAGTTGCTTAACTTCAGACTGGAACCCGCGGGTTTCTTGACCTTTCATACTCATGTTCTACCTCAATCCTAAAAACAGTGTTTGGGCTGAATGCGGCGGGATGAACCCGACAATGGTGAGGAGATGGGGATAGCGCAGGGGGAATTCAACAGGGAAATTGCACAAGTGGTGTGAAAACGTGCAGTAGAACAATAAAGGCGCAGATGCCCGCGCCTTTTGAGGTCAGAACTTGATCGGGTGCCGGCCGGCCAGGGAGTGTGACAGCGTGGTGCCGTCCACCATTTCCAGTTCACCGCCCACCGGGACGCCGTGTGCGATACGGCTGGCGGCCACGCCATACTGCCCGCACATCGCGCCGATGTAGTTGGCGGTCGCCTCCCCTTCTACCGTCGGGTTGGTGGCGAGAATCAGCTCCTGAATCGTCTCGGAGGCCAGACGCTCCTCCAGGCGATCCAGGCCGATGTCATCCGGCCCGATGCCGTCCAGCGGCGAGAGGTGGCCCATCAGCACAAAGTAACGGCCGGAGAACTGCCCGGTCTGTTCAATGGCATGGATGTCCGCCGGGCTTTCCACCACGCAGATCTGCCCATTCTGACGGCGACGCGGGTTCGCGCAGATGGTGCAGATCTCCTGCTCGGTAAAGGTGCGGCAATCGGCACAGTGGCCGATTTCCGACATGGCACGCGTCAACGCCTGTGCCAGGCGCATCCCGCCGCTGCGATCGCGCTGCAACAGCTGGAATGCCATGCGCTGGGCCGATTTCGGGCCAACGCCCGGCAGGCAGCGCAGCGCCTCCATCAGGGTTTCGAGAAGCGGGCTGGTCTGCATCAGAACGGCATCTTGAAGCCCGGCGGCAATTGCATACCGCTGGAAACAGAGGCCATTTTCTCTTTCGATGCTTCGTCAATACGGCGGGCCGCATCGTTGAAGGCTGCGGCCACCAGATCTTCCAGCATCTCTTTGTCATCTTCCATCAGGCTCGGATCGATCTCGATACGGCGGCAGTTGTGCGCGCCGTTGATGGTGACTTTAACCAGGCCAGCGCCGGACTCGCCCGTTACTTCCATCTTGGCGACTTCTTCCTGCATCTGCTGCATTTTTTCTTGCATCTGCTGGGCTTGTTTCATCAAGTTACCCAGACCGCCTTTACCAAACATAGTCATCTCTCTTTGCGCTGGGCCGCGTTGTGCAACATGCACCGCGGCAGTTAAAGGGGGCGAATACTGTCTTCATCCAGATCCGCGTCAAAGAAGCGGCGCAGGGTCTGGATATTATTATCCGCGATAATCGACTGACGCGCCTGCGCCAGTTTTTCTTCATAAATTGCCTGACGCCACTCCAGCGGCGTTCGCACCGCCGGATTATCGTCTTCAATCACTGTCAATTCAACCGGATGCCCTTCGCAGGTGGAAATCGCCTCGGCCAGTGCCTTTTGGGCTGACGGCGAATTGAGGTGGCGCTGCGCCGGGCGCAAATGCAACCGCAATTCTGACGGCCCCACCACTTCGCGGAAGGCGTTTAACGCCAGTTGCTGCACCAGTTTCGGCAGCGGCAGCTGGTGCACATAAGCCGCCCAGTCGTCACGTTCCAGCGCCTCTTCTGCCAGCTTAGCTGACAATTCCGGGGTTTTCTCATGTTCCAGCGCCGAACGCAGGGCTTTCGGCGTCGCCAGCGGCATCACGTCGGCGGTTTCCGGCTGCGCCTGCGCTTTCCAGCGGTACGCTTCCGGTTTGACCGGCGCTTCCGGCACCGCAGGCCGTGAGGCCAGCCGTTGCTGGGTACGTTCGGTCACTGAAGCCAGCCGCTCCAGTGCTGAGGTGGCCGGCCGCGCACCAGGCGCCGCCGGCTCAGCTTTTTTTGGGCTGTGGTTTCCCTGTTGCCGCAACAGCTGGGTGCGCGCCTGCAACAGTTTAGCGGTATCAGAAATGCCGGTGGCCGCGGTCGCCGGTTCAGCCGGAGCCTGTACCGGCGGCGGCGCGCTCTGCGGCATGGCAGGCGGCTGTGGCCGTACCGGCGGTGCAGCGGAAGACGGCCGCGCAGGCGGCACATCGTTGTTTGCTATGGGCGGCTGAGCCTGAGGCTGGGGTTGTGCCTGAGGCTGCGGCTGCGGAGCCCGTGCCGCCGGCTGTGCCGGCATAACCGGCTCTGCGATCACCGCTTTCGGGTGGAAAGCCAGCGCGCGTAACAGCGTCATCTCCACGCCCATGCGGCGATCGGGCGCAAACGCCAGCTCTTTACGCCCAATCAGCAGCGTCTGGTAATAGAGTTGTACATCGGCAGGCGGCACCGCCCGCGCCAGTTCGCGCAGCCGCTGTTCCACTACCGCGTAGTGATCGTCAAGTGCGCCCGGCAGCAGTTGCAGCATGGCAATCCGGTGCAGCAGCGTCAGGGTTTCCACCAGCAGCGCTTCCCAGTCCACGCCGCGTGACGCAGCCTGTTCCACCTGGGCCATCACCCGCTCGCCGTCTGCCCCGACCAGTGCCTCGATGATCGCCAGCGGCTGTTCATCATCCAGCGTACCGAGCATCCGGCTGACGGTGTCAGTGCCGACCTGCCCTTGCCCCATCGCAATCGCCTGGTCGGTCAGGCTCAGCGCATCGCGCATACTGCCGTCCGCAGCGCGGGCCAGCAGTTGCAGCGCGCGCGGCTCCGCCGCAATCTGCTCCGCCTGCAACACCGTCTCCAGCTGTTGACGGATCTGCTCCGGCTCCAGCGCTTTCAGGTGGAATTGCAGGCAGCGTGACAGAATCGTCACCGGCAGTTTTTGCGGATCGGTGGTCGCCAGCAGGAATTTCACATGCGACGGCGGCTCCTCCAGCGTTTTCAGCAGGGCGTTGAAACTGTGGCGGGACAGCATGTGCACTTCATCGATCAGGTAGACCTTGAAGCGGCCGCGGGCCGGGGCGTACTGGACGTTGTCCAGCAGCTCGCGCGTATCTTCGACCTTGGTGCGCGAGGCGGCGTCAATCTCGATCAGATCAACAAAGCGCCCCTGCTCAATCTCCCGGCAGTTGTCGCACTTGCCGCACGGGGTAGCGGTGATCCCGGTTTCGCAGTTCAGCCCTTTTGCCAGCAGGCGGGCGATGGTGGTTTTCCCCACGCCGCGCGTACCGGAAAACAGGTAGGCATGGTGAATCCGCCCCAGCGACAGGCCATTGGCCAGCGCGGTCAGGACATGTTCCTGGCCGACAACATCAGCGAAGGTTTGCGGGCGCCACTTACGGGCAAGAACCTGATAGCTCATTAATACCGGAGAAGTTGGGAAATCTGGAGGGTAATGCTAACACAGCCTCGCCAGAGCGGCGAGGCTGAATGCTTCGGTTAGTGGCCGCCGAAAGAGACCAGGCTGAAGCAGTTGATGCCCTGGCGGGTCAGGCGCTGTTCGCCGCCCAGTTCCGGCAGATCGATAATGAAGGCCGCATCGCTGACGTCGCCGCCCAGGGCGCGGATCAGTTTCACGGTGGCTTCAATGGTACCGCCGGTGGCCAGCAGGTCATCGATCACCAGCACTTTGTCACCCGGCTGGATGGCATCGGTATGGATTTCAAGTTTGTCGGTGCCGTATTCCAGCTCATAGCTTTCGCTGAGGGTGGCACGCGGCAGTTTACCGGGCTTGCGCACCGGCACGAAACCGACGCCCAGCACCAGCGCAACCGGTGCGCCAAACAGGAAACCACGGGCTTCAGTCCCAACCACTTTGGTGACGCCGGTGTCGCGGTAGCGCGCGGCCAGCATTTCAATACTGGCGGCATAGGCTTTCGGATCTTCCAGCAGGCTGGTGACGTCACGGAACAGTATGCCCGGCTTCGGGTAGTCGGGGATGGTCTTGATACTGTCTTTAATTAACTGAAGCTGCTGTGCAGTAGCGATCATAATGTGTGCCTGAAAAAGCGGGTGTTCTGACTTAAACGCAGGCCGCCTGATATCCCTGCCCCGTCACCAACGTGACGTGCACATGCCTTAAGGAGAAGGATGATAAAGGGAAAGAGGAGATGACCCACGCACGAAAACGCCCAAATTTATGCAAACTCCAGTGAAATTGCAACCGAAGCCCGCTGTGCAAAGCGTATTTTATTGCTTTTGATCAACCACCGGCAGGCGCCATATTATCGCGAGCAGCACCAGCATCATCATCGCCAGCAGCACACGTAACCACAAAATCTTGATAAAAAAGAGAGAGATGCTGATGGATATCGCCGTGAACGCCATCGCTTTTCCCTTGGTTTTGGGCGGCAATGCCCGGTGCGCCTGCCAGTGGCGCAGGTAGCTGCCAAACCATGACCGGTGGAGCAGCCAATGGTGAAAACGCGGCGAGGACTGGGAAAAACACCAGGCGGCCAGCAACAGGAACGGGGTGGTCGGCAGCAACGGCAGCACAGCGCCCACCGCCCCCAATATCACCGCCAGCCAGCCGATCACCACCAGCGACCAGCGCCATATCTCTTTCTTCACTCTTCCCTGCTCCTTTCTCCGGCCGGTGCCGGCCTGACAGGCGGCCCCTGACAAACGGACATAGTAACGTCCAATTGCTGCCTGACACAATGAAACCGGCTTGTCAGCCCGGCGTTTCAGCGGCAAGCTACCCGGAAGATCCGCCGGAGAGAAAATGTGACAACGCAAAAAGTTTTACACACGCTGGAACAACAGATAAATGCGCTGGCTGTGGAGATAGAGCCTGTCGGCCATGTGCCGGCGCAACAGGCGCGGTTTGATGCCGGGCTGTTCCACACCCACGGCACGCGGCTGCGTGATTATCTGGCTGAAGTGCGGCAGAACCTCGCCCAGCTGAAAACGGTGGTGGCCGAAGGGCGTACAGCGCAGGTGGCGTTTGTGGCTGACCGGCTGGTGACGCAGATCGGTGCGCTGCAACGTGAGCTGGCGACCCAGGCGTTGCGTAAGGCCGTCGCGCGCCCGCAGGGCGAGAGTAAAGAGGATATTTACCACCGGCTGGCCCAGCACCAGGATTTCGAACGCCGGTTGATTGCCATGATCCGCGATCGTGAAAGCCTGCTGGGCCGTCAGGAATCCCTGGCCCAGCAGCGCAAAATCCAGCAGGAGCTGGCCGCACTTGAAGGACGGCTGCAACGCTGCCGCCAGGCGCTGATGCGGATTGAGCGGGCCGTTGAAAGAAAAGAAAACGGTTTTTGAATGTTTATCACAATTTTTTAAAGCCCTGTCCTTCCCGCTCCCGCAATTATCTATACTATAGGGATGTCCGCAGCGGGAGAACATTATGGGCCTGATTTCATGGATCATTCTGGGGCTGGTGGTCGGGCTGCTGGCAAAAGTGTTTATGCCGGGCAAAGAAGGCGGGAGCGTGATTTTATGGGTGGTGCTGGCCATCAGCGGTGCGCTGGTGGGGGGGTATATCAGCACTTATCTGGAGTCAGGCTCAGTCGCCGGGTTCAGTTTCAGAAGCTTGCTTATCGCACTGACGGGCGCAATCCTGATTCTGTTTGTTTATCGCAAACGTAACTATTGAGTTGGCCTTATGTCAGTTGAAAACGCCTCACCAGAACTGCAGTTGGCAGTTGACCTGATCTATTTGCTGGAATGCAATGAAATTGCCCCGGATATCGCGCTGGCGGCGCTGGAAATTGTGGCGCGTGACTACCGGGAAAAATTGCGCCTGGGCGGTGACGGCCCGCTCAGCGCCTGATGCCGGCCGGTTTACCCCATCACGCCTGTCGTAACATAAAGAGGGGTGCATAAAGAGAGGGGTACGTATACATCGTTACGCACCGCCTGTTATGCGCAGAGAAGATCAACCGGCATCAGGAAGGATGGCGTTGCCGGTTAGTTATCATCAGAAACAGTGTCCTGACTCTCCTGGCTGCCTGCCGCGCTGTCTCGCCGCAGATGCGGGCTGAGTTTTAACATATCAATATAAATATCGGCGTAATGCGCCGCCTGGCCTTTAAGATCAAACCCTTCCGGCATAAACAGCCAATTTTCCATCAGGCCGCTGATATAGGAGCGCAGCACCACGGCGGCCCGGCGGGTATCCAGATCATCCGGCAGTAACTTTAATTCAATACAATTTTTTAAAACGACCTCTATTTTTTCATAACTTTCCAGATACAGGATTTTATGCGCCTGCTGAAGAGACATCAGCTCTCCCACAAATTCACATTTATGAAAAATGATCTCCATCAAGGCACGCCGGCGTGGATCGTCTACCGTGGCACGGAGAATATAGATAAGGATTTCACGCAGAATACGCAGTGGATTATTGGGGTACTTTGCCTGATACTCTATTTCGAGATCGTCTATTTTAGACTCAGAAATCGCCCAAACTTCATTAAACAAGTCTACCTTGTTTTTGAAGTGCCAATAGATAGCACCCCGCGTTACACCGGCCGCGGTGGCAATGTCGGTCAGTGATGTCGCAGACACTCCGCGTTCTGAAAATTCCCTCACTGCGGCGTCCAGAATGTGTTGGCGGGTTTCAAGTGCTTGTTGTTTGGTTTTTCGTGCCATGGCTATTGGTTTTCACAGAGAGATGTCTTACATACATTCGCGTATGTATGTACGATGGTACGCACATATCTAAAATGCAGCAATGGGTTTTATGGCTTGTGATCCATTGATCAATTTGAAATCGGACACTTGAGGTTTATCTATGAACAAAAACAGAGGGTTAACGCCTCTGGCGGCCGTTCTGATGCTTTCAGGCAGCTTAGTTCTCACAGGATGTAATGATAAGGAGTCCTCACAGGGGGCCCAGCAACAGCAACAAGCGCCGGAAGTAGGCATTGTGACGCTGAAAACAGCGCCGCTGAATATCACCACTGAATTGCCCGGCCGCACCTCGGCGTTCCGTGTGGCAGAAGTCCGCCCTCAGGTGAGCGGCATTATTCTCAAGCGCAACTTTGTTGAAGGCAGTGATATTAAAGCCGGTACCTCCCTTTATCAGATCGATCCTGCGACCTATCAGGCTTCTTACGACAGTGCCAAAGGCGACCTGGCCAAAGCACAGGCCACCGCCCAAATCGCCCGTGTTACGCTGAACCGTTATAAACCCCTGCTCGGGACTAACTACATCAGTAAACAGGATTACGATCAGGCCCAGGCGGATGCCAGCTCAGCGGATGCTTCCGTGCTTGCGGCCAAAGCGGCGGTAGAAACGGCGCGTATTAATCTGGCGTATACCAAAGTCACCTCCCCTATCAGCGGCCGGATCGGTAAATCCAGTGTCACGGAAGGCGCGCTGGTCACCAGCGGCCAGACCACCGCCCTGGCAACCGTTCAGCAGCTTGACCCGATTTATGTGGATGTCACCCAGTCCAGCACCGATTTCCTGCGTCTGCAGCAGGAGATGTCAGAAGGCACGCTGAAGCAGCAGAACGGCAAAGCCAAAGTCACCTTACTGCTGGAAAACGGCAGCCAATATAAGCAGGAAGGGACGCTGGAGTTCTCCGACGTGACCGTGGATGAAACCACCGGCTCCATTACCCTGCGTGCGGTATTCCCGAACCCGGACCATGTTCTGCTGCCGGGGATGTTCGTCCGTGCGCGGCTGGATGAAGGCGTGAATGAAAATGCGCTGCTGGTACCGCAACAGGGCATCACCCGTAACCCGCGTGGTGAAGCTACCGCGATGGTCGTGGGCGCAGGCGACAAGGTAGAGACCCGCACCCTGACCACTGCCCAGGCGATTGGCGATAAATGGCTGGTCACCGACGGCCTGAAAGCGGGCGATCGCGTGATTGTGACCGGTCTGCAAAAAGTGAAGCCGGGTGCCCAGGTGAAAGTGCAGGAAGTGAGCGCTGACGCGCCGGCGCAACCCGCCGGGCAACAGCAGCAGGCAGCGTCCGATCAGGCCTCGAAGTCTTAATAGGAGCCGGTAATACATGGCTAAGTTCTTTATAGATCGCCCCATTTTTGCGTGGGTTATCGCCATCATTATCATGCTGGCGGGCGGACTGTCGATATTGAGTCTGCCGATTGCCCAATATCCGACAGTGGCGCCGCCGGCGATTGAAATATCCGCCAACTACCCGGGTGCCGATGCGCAGACCGTGCAGGATACCGTGACGCAGGTTATCGAGCAGAACATGAACGGCATCGATAACCTGATGTACATGTCCTCCTCCAGTGACTCGTCCGGCAGCGTGACCCTGACCTTGACCTTTGCCTCCGGCACGGATGCAGACATCGCCCAGGTGCAGGTGCAGAACAAACTGCAGCTGGCGATGCCGCTGTTGCCGCAGGAAGTGCAGCAACAAGGGATCCAGGTACAGAAGTCGAGCAGCAGCTTCCTGATGGTGGCCGGTTTTGTGAACAATAACGGCACCATGACGCAGGAAGATATCGCGGACTATGTGGCCTCAAACATCCAGGACCCGATCAGCCGTACCAGTGGTGTGGGTGACGTGCAGCTGTTTGGTTCCCAGTATGCGATGCGTATCTGGATGGACCCGAACAAGCTGACCAACTTTGCGCTGACGCCGGTCGATGTCATCAATGCCATTACCGTGCAGAACAACCAGGTGGCCGCCGGTCAGCTGGGCGGGACGCCGCCGGTGAAAGGGCAGCAGCTTAACTCCTCTATCATTGCGCAGACGCGCCTGACCTCTACCGAAGAGTTCGGCAAAATCCTGCTGAAAGTGAACCCGGATGGCTCCCAGGTGCGCCTGCGTGATGTGGCGACCATTGAGCTGGGTGGTGAAAACTACAGCGTGGTAGCCCGCTTCAATGGCCAGCCGGCTGCCGGTCTCGGTATCAAACTGGCGACCGGTGCCAACGCCCTGGACACCTCGAAAGCAGTAAAAGCCACACTGGATAAACTGAAACCCTTCTTCCCGAACGGGATGCAAGTGGTTTACCCGTACGACACCACGCCTTTCGTTCAGATCTCCATTAACGAAGTGGTGAAAACGCTGTTCGAAGCGATCGTGCTGGTGTTCCTGGTCATGTACCTGTTCCTGCAAAACTTCCGCGCGACGCTGATTCCAACCATTGCGGTGCCGGTGGTGTTGCTCGGGACTTTTGCGGTCATCGCAGCCTTTGGCTATTCGATCAACACCCTGACCATGTTCGGGATGGTGCTGGCGATAGGCCTCCTGGTGGATGACGCGATTGTGGTGGTGGAGAACGTCGAGCGTGTGATGGTCGAAGAGGGCCTGCCGCCGAAAGAAGCGACCAAGAAGTCGATGGATCAGATCCAGGGGGCGCTGGTCGGGATTGCGCTGGTGCTGTCTGCGGTCTTTATCCCGATGGCCTTCTTCGGTGGTTCTACCGGGGTTATCTACCGCCAGTTCTCCATTACCATCGTCTCCGCCATGGTGCTGTCAGTGATTGTGGCATTGATCCTGACCCCGGCGCTCTGCGCCACGATGCTCAAGCCGGTGCCGAAAGGACACCATGATGAGAAGAAAGGCTTCTTCGGCTGGTTCAACCGGATGTTTGAAAGCAGCACCAACCACTACACCGACAGCGTCGGCAATATCCTGCGCAGCACCGGCCGGTATTTGCTGATTTATCTGTTGATCGTAGTGGGTATGGCGCTGCTGTTCATCCGCCTGCCGACCTCCTTCCTGCCGGAAGAGGATCAGGGCGTGTTCCTGACCATGGTGCAGCTGCCGGCCGGGGCGACCCAGGAGCGGACGCAGAAAGTGCTGGATGAGGTGACCAACTACTACCTGGAAAAAGAGAAAGCCAACGTTAACTCCGTGTTTGCGGTTAACGGCTTTGGTTTCTCCGGCCAGGGCCAGAACACCGGTATCGCCTTCGTCAGCCTGAAAGACTGGTCTGAGCGCAGCGGCGCTGAGAACAAAGTGCCGGCGATTGCCGGGCGGGCCATGGGCACGTTCTCTGCGATTAAAGACGCGATGGTCTTCCCGTTCAACCTGCCGGCCATTGTTGAGCTGGGTACGGCGACCGGTTTCGACTTCCAGCTGATTGACCAGGCTAACCTGGGCCACCAGAAACTCACCGAAGCACGTAATCAGTTGCTCGGCATGATTGCCGAACACGGCGACCTGCTGGTAGGTGTGCGCCCGAACGGCCTGGAAGATACCCCGCAGTTCAAACTGGAAATTGATCAGGAGAAAGCCGAGGCGCTGGGCGTTTCTATCTCTGACATCAATACCACGCTGAGCTCAGCCTGGGGCGGCAGCTATGTGAATGACTTTATCGACCGCGGCCGCGTGAAGAAAGTCTATGTGCAGTCACAAGCGGAATACCGTATGTTGCCGAGCGATCTCAACAACTGGTATGTGCGTGGCAGCAATGGGCAGATGGTGCCGTTCTCCTCCTTCTCCACCTCCCATTGGGAGCATGGTTCGCCGCGTCTGGAGCGCTATAACGGCTTGCCGTCTATGGAGCTGCTGGGCCAGCCTGCACCGGGTAAAAGTAGTGGTGAAGCGATGGCGATGATGGAGTCACTGGCGGCGAAACTGCCGACCGGCATCGGCTATGACTGGACGGGGATGTCCTATCAGGAGCGGCTCTCCGGCAACCAGGCCCCTGCCCTGTATGCCATCTCGCTGATTGTGGTATTCCTCTGCCTGGCGGCCCTGTATGAGAGCTGGTCGATTCCGTTCTCTGTCATGCTGGTGGTGCCGCTTGGGGTCATCGGGGCGCTGATCGCTGCGACCTTCCGTGGCCTGAGTAACGACGTTTACTTCCAGGTGGGGCTGTTAACCACCATTGGCCTGTCGGCGAAGAACGCCATCCTGATTGTCGAGTTCGCCAAAGACCTGATGGACAAAGAGGGCAAAGGGTTGGTTGAGGCCACGCTGGAAGCGGTGCGGATGCGTCTGCGCCCGATTCTGATGACCTCTCTGGCCTTTATCCTGGGCGTATTGCCGCTGGTCATTTCGACCGGGGCAGGCTCCGGCGCCCAGAACGCGGTAGGTACCGGCGTAATGGGCGGGATGGTGACGGCGACGATTCTGGCCATCTTCTTTGTTCCGGTCTTCTTTGTGGTGGTTCGCCGCCGCTTCAGTAAGAAATCGGACGATATAGAACACAGCCACAGCCCGGCGGTATCGCTGGATAAGCACTGATGCTGTAAAGCCTGAAAGCCGCGCAATGCGCGGCTTTTTTTTGCCTGCTGTTTACCCGGACGCCGTACAGGGCTTGCTATCTGTCACATTCTGCGCAATACTGCCCGCATCATTCGTTATGTTATAACATATCAAAAGGAGCTCATTATGCGCACCGGCATTCATCCTGATTACCGCACTGTGGTCTTTCACGATACCAGCGCTGACACCTATTTCGTCGTAGGGTCGACCCTGCGCACCGATCGCACCATTGAATGGGAAGGCCGCACGCTGCCTTATGTGCCGATTGAAGTGTCATCAGCTTCCCACCCTTATTACACCGGGAAACAGAAAGAGTTTTCCAAAGAAGGCAGCACGGCGCGCTTCCAGCAGCGCTTTGGCCGCTTCCTGACGCCAAAATCTGCCTGAGGAGAACATCATGCAAGTACTCAGTTCATTGCGCTCGGCAAAGCGCCGCCATAAAGATTGCAAAGTAGTGCGTCGCCACGGCCGCGTGTATGTCATTTGCAAAAGCAATCCCCGGTTTAATGCCGTACAAGGCAGAAAAAAGCGGCGTAAATAGCCGCCGCGACTCCCCTCTGGTTCCATCGAAGGGATCGCCCTGCCAGTAAAAAGCCCCGCTGCTGCCCAGCGGGGCTTTTTTTATGGTGTGAATAAGAAGATGCCGCCATGAACAGGTGCCCCGTTGCCTGATGCAACGGGGCACCGTTTATTTCATGCTGCTGACCAGCGCAGTCACGTTATGCTGAAACGCCTGTACGTAGGTGGGTGCCGGGCCGCCCGGTTTTGACAGGGCTTCCGGGTAGAGTTCGCCACCAGGCTGCGCGCCGCTGGCTGCGGCGATCTGTTTCACCAGCCGCGGATCGGTCTGGTTTTCAATAAAGTAAGCGCTGACATGCTGCTGCTTGATCTGCCTGATTAAAGCGGCCACCTCACTGGCGCTGGCTTCAGCCTCTGTAGAGAACCCCACCGGGGCCATAAAGGTGACGCCGTATTCGCGCCCCATATAGCCAAACGCATCGTGGCTGGTCAGCACCTTGCGCTTTTCTGCCGGAACATCGGCAAACTGCTGTTTAGCCCACTGGTCAAGCTGCTGTAACTGCGCAATGTAGGCCGCGCCGCGCTGGCGGAAATAACCGGCATCCTGTGGGTCGGCCGCGGCCAGCGCCGCCATAATATGCCGGGCATACAGCACGCCGTTCTGCATACTGTTCCAGGCATGAGGATCGGTAATCATTTTCCCGTCCTCTTCCATCTGCCGGGTATTCACCCCTTCAGAAGCCACCACCGGCTGCCCGCGATACCCGGAGGCGCTAATCAGGCGATCCATCCACCCTTCCAGCCCAAGCCCGCTGACAAATACCACATCAGCATGCGCCAGCGCCTGGCTGTCCTGAGGGGTTGGCTCATAGCTGTGCGGATCGCCGTCCGGCCCGACCAGGGTTTTTACATGAACATGCTCGCCCCCGATGTGCTGCACCATATCCCCCAGAATGGAAAAACTGGCGACGGTTTCCACCGTTTTTGCCATGGCTGAGTGGGCAGACAACAGGGCAGCCGTCGCTAACACCACCGGTAAATATTTCATGACATCTCCTTATTTAACGCACTATAACGACCGGGCAGCAGCAAAGATCCCGCCATACCGGCCAAATAAAACTGAAATGAAAAACAGCAGCGCGGCACTCAGCACAATGGCCGGGCCGGCAGGAAGCGAGGCGTAATAGGACCAGAGCAACCCGGCCAGGCTGGCGGCCATGCCGAAGGCCACCGCCGTCAACAACGTGGACGGTAACGTCCTGGCCCACAGCCGGGCGGCAGCGGCCGGTAACATCAATAGCCCGACTGACATCAGCGTGCCGAGGATCTGAAAACCCGCGACCAGGTTAATCACCACCAATGCCAGAAAGGCCGCATTGGTGACCGGCAGCCAGCGCCCCGCGCTGATCTGTAAAAATGTTTTATCGAACGCTTCAATCACCAGCACGCGGTAAAGCCCTGCCAGCACCAGCAGCGATACGCTGACAATGCTGCCCACCAGCCACAATGCCGGCGCGTCCACGGCCAGGATCGAACCAAACAGCACATGCAACAGGTCAATACTGGAGCCGCGCAGGGACACCAGCGTAACGCCCAGCGCCAGCGATCCGAGATAGAATCCGGCGAAGCTGGCATCTTCTTTCAATGCCGTATGCCGGCTGACCCAACCAGAGAGCACTGCAACCGCCAGGCCGGCAATAAAACCGCCGATGCCCATCGCCACCAGTGACATCCCTGAAAGGAGATAACCCATCGCCGCGCCGGGCAGCACCGCATGTGAAAGGGCATCCCCAACCAGGCTCATGCGTCGTAACAGCAAAAAAACGCCCAGCGGGGCGGCGCTGAGCGACAATGCCAGGCAGGCGACCAGCGCGCGGCGCATAAACCCGAAGGTCAAAAAAGGATCGCTTAACAGATGCAGCATCATGGTGCGGTGCCTCCCTGCCATCGCCCTTCACCGGCGGTAAAAGCCTGGCCAGCCCGCAAGGCGGCTGCGCGATCTGCCTGCTGGGCCAGTACATGCGCAGTGCTGCCCCACGCATTCCCCTGCGGGTGAAGCAATAAGGTGTGAGGAAAGTGCCCGCTGACCATGTCGATATCGTGCAACACCGCAATGACCGTGCGCTGCTGCGTATGCCATTTGGCAATAATCTCCAGCAGCAGCCGGACAGTGACGGCATCAATGCCGGTAAAGGGCTCATCCAGCAGAATCAACGGCGCTTGCTGTACCAGCAAACGGGCAAACAACACGCGCTGAAACTGCCCGCCGGAGAGCTGGCCAATCGGTGCGCGGGCGAATGCTTCCATCCCCACCTGCCCCAGCGCGGTGGCAATCTGTTGCCGGTGGCTGCGGGTCAGCCGCCCGAAAACACCCCGGCTGCGCAAGAGTCCCATTGCCACCAGGTCTTCCACCAACAAAGGAAACTGACGATCGAGATCGGCCTGCTGGGGCAGGAACGCAAACGGGCGACGCGCATGGCGTGAAGGCCGGACCTCGCCTGACACCGGGGGTTGCAGACCCGCCAGCGTTTTAAGCAATGTGGATTTGCCACTGCCGTTAGCGCCGATAACCGCCGTCAGGGAGCCGGGGTGAAAGACCCCGCTAAGGGGAAGCGTCACAGGCTGGCGTCCGTACCCTGCCGTGAGCTGATGCAATCCGATCATGGCAGACGCGTCGCCCAGTAAATGGCCGCCCACAACAGGGCCAGTATCAAGGCAACGGCGATACCCCGTAAGCCGGCAGATGCCATCAGCCAGCTTGCGCGGAAAGGGGATGAAGAAAAAACAGACATAGTGGCCTCAGCTTGCGTTTGTTGTTATGATATAACATCACAATAAAGGCACGGAGACAACCCTGAGGGTGTGCAGGCCGCGCGCATCCTGCACCAAAGGGCAACCGACGGAATCTGAAAATGCGGTTTTTGGGTCACAGAAATGCGTGATTAAAGAGTAATTTTTTATGTATTAAGGTTAAAACCACTATTTTTCAGTGAGATAAGGAGATTGCGTCAGGGAAAAAAGTCCGCTGCCTGCACTGACAAAATGTTCTGGAGTGTGCAATACTATAAATATGCGTTAATAAAACATGATGAATAAATGCAACTTTGTATTTCTTTACCTTCTGACAACGCGACGCTTTCTGTTTCTCAACTCAAAACAATCGTCGACGCGAATATTCCTTTACTGGAAGATAGCCTGATCGGGAATTTGAGCTATTATTCAGATAATGCCCGTTACGAAGCAGGAAGCCTGACAGTCACCGGGCTTGAACCGCTTTCCGCGCACGTTTATTCAATGACTTACCGATATCGTTGGACAATTTTCAACGGCTGCCTGGATATAGACGCCGCTGAACAAAGGGAAGAGAGAATCACATTTACACATTCAGGTTCACAGCTCTGTTTCAATATCATTGATAACAGCCGCCCCTCACCTTCTGATGAATTGTAATTTTGAGTAATTCTTCCTCCCACGTTACTGAAAAATGTTTTATATTTATTTGTAAGGATGTCAGCCATCACTGATTAAAATGATCTCTCATCTGTCCGGTTATTAAATTACTCACTTAGTGTTATCAATACGAATAACGACCTAACGGAGGAGATGATATGGATGAGTATTCGCCTAAGCGGCACGATGTTGCCCAACTGAAGTTCCTGTGTGAGAACCTCTATGATGAAGGAATTGCCACGCTGGGAGACAGCCACCACGGCTGGGTAAATGATCCGACGTCTGAGGTTAATCTGCAATTGAACGAACTGATTGAACATATTGCTTCTTTCGTCATGAGTTTTAAAATAAAATATCAGGATGAACTTGCGCTTGCTGACCGTGTCGAAGAGTACCTGGATGACACCTATACCTTGTTTGGTAATTACGGCATCAGCGCGGCTGATTTAAAGCGATGGCAAAAAACTAAAAGACGATTATTCGGAATGTTCTCAGAAGAGAATATCTGTACGCTGATTAAAACTTAATAGATAATTCACCGCAATCTACTTATATAAGATTCGAACCACTATGACTATGATGAAAAAGATCGACTACCTGATGCGTTTACGTAAATGCACCACAATAGACACATTAGAGCGTGTTATTGAAAAAAATAAGTACGAGCTTTCGGATGATGAACTCGAAATGTTTTATTCCGCAGCTGACCATCGCCTCGCTGAATTGACGATGAATAAACTTTATGACAAAGTCCCGACATCTGTCTGGAAGTATGTTCGTTAATTGTCGCTTAGCGTTCCGTTAAGATAAATAACGTTGAGCCGATACTTCTATCGGCTTCAATCACTTAGCTCAGTCTCTTCCTCTGCCTCTCTGTTGTCTCGGTCTGCCCTGCATTTCTCCTTGTCGCGATGCCGCGTTATATGGCGCCGCCTTGCCCGGAAACAGAAAAACAGATCATTTTCCTTCTGCTACTATTAGCAACGTCGTTACCCCAGAGTGATCTTATACACCATTCTTTAACAAAACTTATTAATTGAGTGCATAAAACCAACAAAAATACGTGTTTTCAGCCGATCTGGTTAATCGGGGTAAGTTATTTCCGGTGTCAGGCGGAGTGATGCCGAAAAAAGGGTAAACGGGGGGCGATACGCGTGACGGGTAAGCGTCATAAAGCAGAATGGGTTTTGAGAAAGAATAAAAAAAGAGAGGGGCAGAATTGGGTGGGGGCCCTGCCAGCTACATCCCGGCACACACGACGCCTGCTGCGGCTGCTTCCTTCCGGACCTGACCGAGTTCACAAGTTAGTGTTGCGGGAGAACCAACAGGGCCCCCATTGACGGCTCCGATGTTGCGGAGCGGGGAGCATTATCAGTGAACCCCCTTGCAAAAGCAACCCATTACCACCTGACCGTTGTTTTCTTAAACAATCCACCCGCAGCGTGAAAGAAGGATAACCGTTAAAAAACAAATGGTAGCCCTTCCGCCGGCCTGGGCATTCTCACACGCAGGCCTGTTGCCCTGCGCGCGCCTCGCCTGTGTCGCGGCCCTTCCCTGCCCGGCCGTTTTGCTTTTAAATGGCGCGGTATACCTGTTTTTATTTTTACGCAGAGACGGACATGAACGAACCGGAAAATTTTAATCAGCGCGTTTACCATATTGTCGCCGCAATCCCTGAAGGCCAGGTGACGACTTATGGCCATGTGGCGCGGCTGGCTGGTTCACCGCGGGCCGCGCGCCAGGTTGGGGGGGTATTACGGCGTTTGCCGGAAGGCAGCCGCCTGCCCTGGCACCGGGTAGTAAATCGCCACGGCGGGATTTCACTACAAGGGGAAGATTTTCAGCGCCAGCGGCAGGCCTTGCTGTCAGAAGGCATTGTCTTTGGGCCGGGCAGCCTGATTGATTTAGCCCGCTATGGCTGGAAAGAATAAGGCCGGCAGCCGTAGCTGTCGGCCGGGCCCTTATGGCATCGGTGACGGTGCCGGGTTCAGGGAAGAAGGTACAGGTTTATTTGGCGAGGTATCCAACGGCCCCAGGGTTGACGGCTTGGTGGTCACCGGAACAGACGTCATCGGGATCAGGTTTAACTGAACCTGAGTGCCTTTACCGTTATTGATGACTTCCTGAATGGAGTCGGTCATAAACATCATCTGACCATTGCTTTGGGTGATGGCTGCGCTCAGGAGCATACGCGCATCGGGTTTAATATCCCGCGGATTAAAGGGCAGCACGAAGGGGAAAGGTGACTGTTTACCCTCGGTGCGAGCCACGCTCTGGGCAACCACCCTCGACGGCGCATCCGGGATCGAGGCATCGGAAAGCGTAACCGTCAGTATCGAGTCTGGCGGCAGCGCGATGCGCTGACTGATATTAATTGTCCCGTTGACGGAAGGCTGCTGAATAGCCGCGGTCGATGGCGCACCATTACCCGGCGGCGGTGACGGAGGAGGTGCCGATTGAGACGCACATCCAGCCAGGGTCAAAGACAGCGCGGTTCCACCTACAATCTGCCAAAGTTTCATCAATTGCACTCCTTGTTATGATTACCTCTTTACCGGCATCTAACACCAGCGTCGGGATAGTGGCTTTAACCACTTCACGTGATAATTGTGGCACATAACCCTGAAAAATTCCTGCCGCCCCCTCCCCGCCGCCCTTCTTCCCCCCTGCCAAATCCACTACTATCTAAAGAAGGACTGTGGCTGCTTGGGCTATGTCTGTAAAAGGGCACGCGTGCAGGCTGAAACCGGCCCGCCTGTTTGCCCACGTTATTCCCCCTGAATGAGATCCCCCCATGAGTCAGGCATTAAAAAATTTACTGGATCTGCTCGATCTGGAAAAAATTGAAGAGGGGCTGTTCCGCGGCCAGAGTGAAGATCTTGGCCTGCGTCAGGTTTTTGGCGGCCAGGTGGTCGGTCAGGCACTGTATGCCGCCAAACAGACGGTACCGGCGGAGCGCGGCATTCACTCCTTCCACAGCTACTTTTTGCGCCCTGGTGACAGCAGCAAGCCGATTATTTATGACGTTGAAATCCTGCGTGACGGTAACAGTTTCAGCGCCCGTCGGGTGAAAGCGGTACAGAACGGCAAACCTATTTTCTACATGACCGCCTCTTTCCAGTGCCTGGAGAGCGGGTTTGAGCACCAGAACACCATGCCGGAGGTGCCGCCGCCGGAAGCGCTGATGTCGGAATCGGAGATTGCCCAGAAGTTTGCGCATCTGATCCCGGAAAAAGTGCGGGATAAATTCCTGAGCCAGCGGCCGATTGAAATGCGCCCGGTGGCGTTCCATAACCCGTTGCAGGGCGCAGTGGCGGAACCGCAACGCCATGTCTGGTTCCGCGCCAATGGTGAGATGCCGGACGACCTGCGCACCCACCAATATCTGCTGGGTTACGCGTCTGACTTCAACTTCCTGCCCACTGCGTTGCAACCCCACGGTGTAGGGTTCCTTGAACCGGGTATGCAGGTTGCGACCATCGACCATTCCATGTGGTTCCATCGCCCGTTCCGCCTGGATGACTGGTTGCTGTATGCGGTGGAAAGCACCTCCGCCTCCGGCGCGCGTGGCTTTGTGCGCGGGCAGTTCTATACCCGGGACGGCGTGCTGGTCGCGTCTACGGTACAAGAAGGCGTGATCCGCCGCCACAGCTAATCCCCGGCCGGGCGCGGCCTTCTGGCCGTGATAAAAAAAGGGCGGTGGATTACGCCACCGCCCTTCTATCATCATTATATGTTTTACGTTCTGTGTTGTTTTTGCATGTTATCCGGCGGATTATCCGGCACAGGGTGGGAATCTCACCCGATGCCGGTCACACCTGTTTTTCTTATTTTTTAGCGCACTGCTCTCTTTATTACGCCCACCATCACTGGTTATACGCATTCTCGCCGTGGCTGTTTACATCCAGGCCTTCACGCTCCTGATCTTCCGGAACGCGCAGCCCCACCACCATATCAGCAATTTTATAGCCGATAAAGGCCACAACCCCTGACCAGACCAGCGTCAGGCCCACGCTGAACAACTGAACCCAGACCTGATGCCCCATCGTGACGCCTTCGGCATAGCCTACGCCGCCCAGGGACGAGGAGGTAAACACGCCGGTCAGGATGCAGCCTGTGATACCACACACGCCATGCACGCCGAATACGTCGCAGGTATCATCCGCATGGAGCCAGCGTTTAAGCATCACCACGCCCCACAGGCCTGCCACACCGCCCACCAGCCCGATAATCAGCGCGCCGCCGACGCCCACATACCCGGCCGCCGGGGTAATGGCCACCAGCCCGGCGATGCAGCCGGAGCAGGCACCCAGCAGGGAAGGCTTACCGCGTACCATCCACTCCACCAGAATCCAGGAGAGAATCGCCCCCGCCGTTGCCATCACGGTATTAACGAATGCCAGCGCGGCAATGCCGTTGGCGGCACTGGCGGAACCGGCGTTGAAGCCAAACCAGCCGACATAAAGGATGCTGGCGCCGGTGAATACCATCGGCAGGTTGTGAGGTTTGAACGCTTCTTTACCGAAACCGGCACGTTTGCCCAGCAGGTAAGCCCCGACCAGGCCGGCAATCGCGGCGTTGATGTGCACCACGGTGCCGCCGGCGAAGTCCAGCGCGCCATCCGCCGCCAGGAAACCACCGCCCCACACCATATGCGCGATGGGCAGGTAGGAGAAAGTCAGCCAAATCACGGTGAAAATCAGTACCGCTGAGAACCGCACGCGTTCAGCAAAGCCGCCCACAATCAGCGCCACGGTGATACAGGCGAAGGAGCACTGGAAAGCCACATGGATAAACTGAGCAAAGGTGCCGCTCAGGCTGTCAACGGTGATGCCTTTCAGCAGGGCTGTCTGGAAGCCGCCAAAGAAGGCGTTCCCCTCGCTGAATGCCAGGCTGTAGCCGTACAGCATCCAGAGTACGCACACCAGCGCAAACGTCACCATGACCTGCGTCAGCATCGACAGCACGTTTTTAGAGCGCAGCAGGCCGCCGTAAAACAGCGCCACGCCCGGCACCGTCATGAACAGCACCAACGCGGTGCAAATCATCATAAAGGCGTTGTCCGCTTTATCTGCGACGACCGGCGCGGCCGCCATCGCCAGTGACGGCATCATGGCTGCCGCGCCAAGGCCCATCATGGATAAAAGTTTTTTCATTATCAATCCACCCCTAAGTCACACACCTGAGCCTGAAATTACAATGCTGCTTCGTCAGTTTCGCCGGTACGAATACGAATCACACGCTGCAACTCCGCAACGAAAATTTTGCCGTCACCAATCTTGCCGGTGTAAGCCGCTTTACTAATCACATCAATCACTTCATCCAGCTGGTCATCGGCGATAGCGATATCAATTTTGACTTTCGGCAGGAAGTTAACGCTGTACTCCGCACCGCGATAAAGCTCCGCATGTCCTTTCTGGCGACCAAAGCCTTTGACTTCCGTTACGGTCAGCCCCTGAATGCCTACAGAAGAGAGCGCTTCACGCACATCTTCCAGTTTGAATGGTTTGATCACCACGGTAACCAGCTTCATATTGCCACTCCTCGAAGTAAGAGCCCTGTCGCGTTAAACATGCGCCCGATACATCTGTTTAAAGCAAAGGGTGTGCCATAAATGATTTTGCGTGTGAATAGAGGGGATTAGGGCGTCACCAGCCATAGGCCGCAGAACCGGGCGGCGTAATTTGACTTAAGGCGTCCCAAGGAAAGAATAGACCCGCCTCCTTTTAGTGCAATGCGCCTTCAGAAAGTGCAACAGCAGCGTTTCAGGCGGAACGGTTGCCTGATCATGGTGCGAAAGCGGGCGGAACAGCAAACAGAAGAAAGCAGGGAGGGAATAACGAAGGAATAGCGAGGCCCACAAACGGGCCCCGCCAAAATACATCAGGAAGAAACCGGCACCTGCGGGGCGGTGGCGGCCGCGGGTTGCGCGGTCTCTGCGTCCAGTTGCTCCCCGACCAGTTGCATCTGGTACATCTGGGCGTAGCGGCCCTGTTGTGCCAGCAGCCGGGCATGGGTGCCCTTTTCAACCGCCTGCCCGCGGTGCAACACCAGAATGGTGTCGGCATCCACTACGGTAGAGAGCCGGTGGGCAATCACCACCAGCGTGGTGCGCTCACGGATTGCCCGCAACGCCCGCTGGATGGCCTGTTCAGTGCCGGAATCGATGTTGGCGGTCGCTTCATCCAGAATCAGGATCTGCGGGGCCTGCACCAGCACCCGCGCCATGGCCAGCAACTGTTTTTGCCCAACAGAGAGGTTATTCCCCTGCTCACCCAACCGCGTGTGGATGCCTTCCGGCATCTCACGGATCAGATCCGCCAGCTGAACGGTTTCCAGCGCCAGCCAGACTTCCTGTTCATCGATTTCACGCCCCAGCGTCACGTTGGCATAAACGGACTCAGCCAGCACCACCGGGTCTTGCTGCACCATCGCCACGCCCTGGCGCAGCGCCCGGTGGGATAATGACGAAAGCGGCCGCCCGTCCAGCCGGATCTGCCCCTCACTCAGCGGGTAATAGCCCATCAGCAAATTGGCCAGTGTGCTTTTGCCGCTGCCGGTATGGCCGACCAGCGCCACAAACCCGCGTGACGGCACCACCAGTGAGATATGTTCCAGCACCTTTTTATCATCACGGTAGGCGAAGCTGACATCATCAATCTCAATGCAACCGCTGGTCAGCGGGCGATCGTCGCCGCCATACTGCTGCTGAACCCGGTCCATCAACTCAAAGATGCGTTCACCGGCCACCACCGCCTGTTGCAGGATAGACTGCTGGGACGTGAGCTCAATCAGGGGTTCATTCAGCCGCCCCAGATAGTTGATAAAGGCATACAGCACCCCCACGCCCACACTGCCGACAGCGCTGAAGCCAAACAGCATCAGCAACCCGCACAACACCATGGTGGAGAACAGGCTCAGGAGCGGGCGCAGCAGAAAACCTTCAATACGCAGCGTCTGCATCCGGCCATGGTAATGCGCCCAGCTTGCGGCACTCAGGCGCTCGGCAAACCGCGCCTGTTGCCGGAATTGCTGGATCACGCTCATGCCGTTGATCACTTCATTAAAGCCGTCATTGATGTCCGCCAGATAACCGCGCACCCGGCGGGCAACCGGGGTGCTGTAACGCTGGTAGAGCATCATCACCACCAGCACCGCCGGGAAGATGCAGACCGCAACCGACGCCATGCGCCAGTCCAGGCTGTACATCGCCACCAGCATGGCGCTGATCAGGGCCACACTGCGCAGTACCGTGGAGACCACCGTGACATAGAGATCGCGGATCACTTCCGTGTCATTGGTGACCCGCGAGATAAGCTGGCCTACCGGCTGAATATCAAACTCACTCAGCGGCTGACGTAATGCCGCATCCATCACATCGATCCTGAGCGTCTGCACCACCCCGACCGCCGCCCGGTTAAACAGGATGGACTGGAAATAGTGCAGGGCCGCCGCCAACAGGTTGAGCAGGATATACCCGGCGGCCAGCCCGGCCACCAGCCCGAGCGGCAGGCTGCCGCGGGCGACCACATGGTCGATGAAATAGCTGATCAGCAACGGCCCGCCGACTTCAGCCGCCGCCGCCACCCACAGCATCAGGACTGCCAGCCCCAGCGGCTTGCGGTAAGGGGAGCCGTACGCCAGCAGGCGTTTCAGGGTCGGCCACATTGACTGGAATTTAGGCATCACCGGCCTCCTTCTGCTCTGCCGGCAGCGCCGGTTCATCCAGGGCTGCTTCAAGTTGTTGATAGCGGTACATATCACGGTACCAGCCCGGCTGGGCAGCCAGCGTGTCATGATCACCGCGCTGCATCACCGTGCCCTGGTTAAGCACCAGAATCTCATTGGCCTCTGTCAGGGCCGAAAGACGGTGCGCGCTGATGATCACCGTGCGGTTGCTGCCCCACTGCCGCAGGTTATTGAGGATGTCATGTTCAGTGCGGCCATCCACGGCGGAAAGCGCGTCATCCAGAATCAGGATCTCCGCCTCCAGCAGCAGTGCGCGGGCGATGGCAATACGCTGTTTCTGCCCGCCGGAGAGCATTACCCCCCGTTCGCCCACTTCCGTTTCATAGCCTTGCGGCAGACGCAGGATGTCATCATGGACGCTGGCCAGCCGCGCCGCCTGCTCAATTTGTGCCGGGGTGGCTTCCGGGCGGCCCAGCGCGATATTTTGCGCCACGCTGTCAGAGAACAGGAACGGTGTCTGGCTGACGACCGCCAGCCGCCCGCGCCAGTCGTCCAGTTTGATCGTCTGGAGCGTCAGGCCGTGATAACGGATCTCCCCTTCGCTGACGTCAAACTGGCGCTGCACCAGCCCCAACAAGGTGCTTTTTCCGGCACCGGTCGGGCCGCACAAACCAAGCATCTGCCCCGGTTGCAGGCGGAAGCTGACATCATGCAGCGCTGCATGGCTGTTTTCCGGATAGTGGAACTGCACAATGCGCACCTGCAACTCACCGCGCCCGGCCGGCAGCGGCTGGTCACCGTCCGTGACTGAAGGCGCTTCTTTCAGCAGGCTGCGGATGCGGCTGTAAGCGGCACTGCCGCGTTCAACGATGTTAAACATCCAGGCCAGCGCCAGCATCGGCCAGATCATCAGCCCCAGATACATCACAAAACTGGTCAGTTGCCCCAGCGTTAACGTGCCGTGCACCACCAGCCAGCTGCCGCCGCCGATTGCCAGCAGGTTAGCCATACCGATGGCGACATAAATCGTCGGGTCAAACCGCGCATCTACCCGCGCTACCCGCAGGTTTTTGGCCCCGGCATCGGCGGCAACGCGCGCAAACTGCCCGGACTGATGGTCCTCCAGCCCAAACGCCTTGATCATCCGGATGCTGGTCAGGCTCTCCTGCGTCTGGTCATTCAGCGAGGAAAATGCCGCCTGAGCGGATTTGAAGCGGTGATGCAGTTGATCACCATAGCGTTTAATCACCATCGCCATGATGGGCATCGGCACCAGCGACAGCAACGTCAGTTGCCAGCTGATCTGCGTACTCATCACCACCAGCACCGCACAGCCCATCACCAGCGAATCCACCAGGGTCAGCACCCCTTCCCCGGCAGCAAATACCACGCGATCCACATCGTTGGTGGCGCGCGCAATCAAATCACCGGTGCGGTGACGCAGATAAAAGGCCGGGTGCTGGCGGCTGAGCTGGCGGTAAAAACGCTCACGCAGCTCGACCGCCAGTTGGTAAGAGGCACCAAACAGCAGCACGCGCCACACATAACGCAGCAGGTACACTGCAACGGAGGTCGCCAGGATCACGCCAATCCACCCGAACACCGCCGCCGTGGAGAGGCGCTTCTGGGTGATGCCGTCCACAATCACGCCGACCAGTTTTGGCGGCAGCAGTTGCAGAATGGCGATGATAACCAGCAAGGCAATGGCGCCCAGATAGCGACGCCATTCCCGGCGAAAATACCAGCCTAGTTGTGCAAACAATCTCACAAGATTTTATTCCCAAAAAATGAAGCATCCCTGCATCGGACTCTTTCCGCTCAAGCAGCATAGAAGAAGCCGGAGAAAAAGCGATGAGGTGCCGGTTATTCCGGCAGCGGCAGGGCCGTGGTGTATTTAATCCTTTCCATCGCAAAACTGGAGGTCACCTCGATCAGGCCGGGCACCCCATTTACCAGTTTTTTATAGAAAATGTCGTAGCTTTTCATGTCAGCCACCTGAATTTGCAGCAGATAATCGTACTCCCCCGCCATCCGGTAGAAGGCCAGCACCTCGGGCATCTGCTCTGTCTGGCTGACAAAATGCTGGTACCATTCGCGGTTATGCTGCTGGGTTTTAACCAGCATAAATGCGGTGAGGCCCAGGCCCAGTTTGTCCCCGTCGAGCAGGGCCACCCGGCCGCGGATATAGCCGCTATCCTCCAGCCTTTTCAGCCGTTTCCAGCAGGGTGTCGAGGTCAGGTTGACCGACTCAGCCAGCGCCTGAAGCGATAACGTGCAGTCCTGTTGCAACAGGCGCAACAGCGTACGATCGATTTTATCCAACATACGGGCCTTCCTGAGAAAAATTTTCTCCTATGTCGCCATTTCACAGGCAAGATAGCAACCCTTTTTTCCGGCTAACCGCGTACCCTTAGCTACCCTGACTTTACTGCCCTTGCCGAGAGATGTTATGACTGCCTCCTGGGTCAGACGCGCCATCCACGAAATCGACGCTGATTTCCAGCGCTCTGCCGACACACACCTGATCCGCCTGCCGCTGCCGGAGTTTCCGGGGATCGCCCTCTACCTGAAAGATGAGAGCACCCACCCCAGCGGCAGCCTGAAACACCGTCTGGCGCGTTCACTGTTTCTCTATGCGCTGTGCAATGGCTGGCTGCGCGAAAATACCCCGGTGATTGAGGCGTCTTCCGGCAGCACTGCCATCTCGGAAGCGTACTTTTCCCGCCTGCTGGGCCTGCCGTTTATTGCCGTGATGCCGGCCAGCACCGCCCGCCGCAAAATTGAGCAGATCGAATTTTATGGCGGCCGCTGCCACTTTGTGGAACAGACCGGGCAGATCTATGCGGCGTCAGAACATCTGGCCCACGACCTGGGCGGCCACTACATGGATCAGTTTACCTACGCTGAACGGGCCACCGACTGGCGCGGAAATAACAATATTGCCGACAGCATTTATCGCCAGATGTCGCGGGAGCCGTTTCCCATCCCGCGTTATGTGGTGATGGGTGCCGGCACCGGCGGCACCTCCGCCACGCTGGGGCGTTATATCCGTTACCAGGGCCATGCGACGCAACTGGTGGTGGTTGACCCGGAGCACTCCGTGTTTTACGACTACTACCACCAGCGTAACCCGCTGCTGACCTCCGCCTGCGGCAGCCGGATCGAAGGTATCGGCCGGCCGCGCGTGGAGCCCTCATTTATTCCCGATGTCATTGACCGGATGATTCAGGTACCGGATGCCGCCAGCCTGGCCGCGTTGACCTGGCTGACGCGGGTGCTGGGGCGGCGCGCCGGTGCCTCCACCGGCACCAATATTTATGGCGCGCTGCTGCTGGCGGCCGAGATGCGCGCGCGGGGTGAACAAGGGTCGATTGTGACACTGCTGTGTGACAGCGGTGAGCGTTACCCGGACACCTACTATAACGAGAGCTGGATAAACCAGCATATTGGCGACACCTCACCCTATCTGGAGCGGCTTATGTCCGGCTTTTCCGGCAACTGAGCCGCGCCTGCCGCCGCGCAGCTGTTCAAACTGCGCCGGGGAAAGTACCCTATAGTGATTGATGCCCGGCCGGACACCGGCCGGGTTTGCACGATAACAAGGTAAGCATGACATGAAACGAGCAGTAGTGGTGTTCAGTGGCGGCCAGGATTCAACCACCTGCCTGATCCAGGCCCTGGCGCAATATGATGAAGTACACTGCATCACCTTTGATTATGGACAACGGCACCGGGCAGAGATCGAGGTGGCGCAAAAGCTCTCAGCCGGGTTGGGCGCACGGGCGCATAAAGTCCTGGACGTCGGCCTGTTGAACGAACTGGCCATCAGCAGCCTGACGCGCGATAACATCCCGGTTCCCAGCTACGGCAGTGAAGCGGCCGGTCAATTGCCGAGTACCTTCGTGCCGGGGCGCAATATCCTGTTCCTGACGCTGGCCTCGATTTACGCCTACCAGATTGAGGCGGAAGCCGTAATCACCGGCGTCTGTGAAACTGACTTCTCCGGCTACCCTGATTGCCGGGACGAATTCGTTAAGGCGCTGAACCAGGCAGTTTCCCTGGGGCTGGCGCGCGATGTCCGGTTTGAAACGCCGCTGATGTGGCTGAACAAAGCGGAAACCTGGGCGCTGGCGGACTATTACGGGCAACTGGATCGGGTACGCCGCGACACCCTGACCTGTTACAACGGCATTCAGGGGGACGGTTGCGGTGAATGTGCAGCCTGTCACCTGCGGGCAAACGGCCTGGCGGTCTATCAACAGGATCGTGCCGGGGTAATGGCAAGCCTGAAGCAAAAAAGCGGCCTGCAATAAGCAGCCGGTGTTTTCCCCTGTCATCTGATGATCATGCCCCTGCTGGGGCATGATGCGCCCGGCATCTGCCGGGTAACTGCCACGATCCCTTTACAGGCAAAACGATCGCTCCGCGGATAACCCGATCCCCCGACTCAGGAAGGCAACGCGTTATCCTGCTGTTCAAGCTGACGTAATTTTTCCAACAACTCCCCTTCCAGCGGCAGCGCTTTCTGGCTTTTTAAATCAATACAGACGAACGTCAGCGCGGCATCCGCCACGGTTTCCCCGTCCCGGTCCCGCGTGACGACCTGGCTGACCACGCCGCTGCGTCCGTTAAGGCGCTCCAGCCGGCTGTCAATCCGCAGTCTGTCGCCCAGCACTGCCGGCGTGCGGTAGTTGATATTAATGTTCACCACAATAAAGGCGATATGGCGCTCTTTCATCCAGTGGAAACCCTCTAAGGCGGACAGCCATTCCCAGCGGGCCTCTTCAAGAAACTCCAGATAACGGGCGTTATTGACGTGCTGGTAGACATCGATATGAAATCCCCGGACGTTTATAAAAGTCTGCATAGCGGTGCTTTCTCTCTTTTAGCAACAAGTGGATAGGGTTCCGGCCGATAGCTGAAGTGCGCCCGCAGGCGCACTGGTCGGATCACTTTCTGAGCGTAGCAGAATCCCTGAGGCGCTGAGAAAAAGCGTGAGGCAACGCGAAGCGGCTCACAAAACCATCCGGTCACGGTTGCGTTCAATCAGTGACGGGCCGATGCCGGGCACCTCCTGTAACTGCTCCACATCCGTAAACAGGCCTGACTCTTCGCGGTAACGGACAATCGCTTCCGCTTTCTTAAGCCCTACCCCGTTCAACCCGTCAGACAGTGCCTGCGCGTCCGCGGTGTTGATATTCACCTTCTCCACCGGTGACGTGACGTTGGCGTTAGCGTTCGGCGTCACGGGCGCTTTCTCCGCTTTTTTTGCCGGCACCGTGCTGGATGACGCCGCGTCTCCGTTTGGCGCGGCATGCAGCATTACCGGCAAGGTAGAAAGGCCTAATGCCAGAGCGAGGGAAAGTGAGGTAATACCTAATTTTTTCATGCTGTATCTCCTTATGTTGTTCAGCACGCACACAATGCCGAAAATCAAAAAGAGACACAAAGACCAGATGTTAAATGTGGAAAAGGCCGCGAAAGCGGCCTTTGTGTGTTGCAACGTATTACATTTTACTGGAAGCGTTATTCCACCTGGGCCGCGCTGCCCAGTTCAATGTCACCGGACTTGCGCAGGCTGGCAATCAGCGCATCGAAGGTGATATTGGTTGCGCCTTCTTTAATCTGGCCGGAGAAGTTCGCCACTTCATCGGCCGGCAGTTTGCCTGGGGTCACCGCATCCAGCGCGACGATCACCACATTGCCTTTCTCATCACGGGTCACGCCGTAGCTCGGTTTGCCGGATTGGGGTTGCGGCAGGGCATACACGCTCTGCTCAAAAGCAGAAGGCTGTTGAGAGCGCTGGAGTTTCTGCGTATCACCAAAGCTCAGGCCGGCGGTTTTCAGCGCCTCATCCCCTTTCCCTTCTTTCAGGGCAGTCAGGATTTTTTGCGCGTCAGCCTGCGCCTGCGCCTGGGCTTTCTGGCGTTTAACCTGGGCCAGCACCGCGTCACGCACCTCAGCAAATGGCTTCACACCCTGCGGTTTATGCGCATCCACACGGACGACGAAAGCACGGTCGCCATCTGCCGTAATGACGTTGGAGTTGCTGCCCGGCGCACCGCCCTCACCCAACAGCGAGCCATCAAACAGGGCATCGGCAACGGGTTTGGCACTCAGTGCCTGTGGGAGGGTCTGCTGGGTGAACCAGTCAGTGTGCACGGCTTTGATACCGGACACCTCTTCTGCTGACGCCAGAGATTCGTTGTCATTGGTGGCCGCTTCACTGACTTTCTGTTGCAGCGCATAGTAGGCGTCCAGCGCTTTTTCCTGCTTCAGCTTGGCCAGCACGTCATTGCGCACCTCTTCCAATGGCTTCAGCTTGGCCGGCTCCACATCGTTCAGGCGCAGCACCAGATAACCGGAAGAGGATTTGATCACGCCGGACACCTGCCCTTTTTCAGTCAGGTTGGCGCTTTTGAAATCGTCCAGGGTCGTTTCCGGCTCCATCCACTCCAGCTCACCGCCGCGTTTGCCGGTGAAGGTATCGGTGGATTTGGTTTTAGCCAGTTCAGCAAAATCCGCGCCTTTTTTCAGTTCCGCCAGCACTGCATCAGCGTCTGCCTGCGTCTTCAGCACGATGACCGCGAACTTCTTACGCTCCGGCTGACCAAAGGTATTTTTGTGTTGGTCGTAGTATGCAGCCACCTCGGCATCACTGACGGTGACTTTATCCTGCAGGGCGGCGGCATCCATCTCCAGGTAGCTGACTTTCAGCTGCTGGGGCGCAATAAACTCGTTCTGATGCTGGTCGAAATAGCCTTTCAGCTCCTCATCGGCAGCCGTCTGTTTGGCGGCCAGCGCCTCGGTATCAAAGGCGGCCACGCGCACATCACGCGCCTGCAACACCAGAGCTGCCAGGCTGTCTGCTTCAGATGGCAAGACAAATTCACTGCCGCCAAAGACCTGGTTCAGCTGTTGTGCCTGCAACTGGCGGCGAACCACCTGCGCATAGCCGTCCGGCGTGTAGCCGCTGCCGCGCACCATCGCCAGGTATTTATCATTATCGAATTGATTATTCGTCTGGAAAGCCGGCGTCTTCAGGATGCTCTGCTTAACCTGCTCGTCGCTGATGGCGATACCCAGTTTTTTGGCGTACTGGTCAATGAGGGTGACATCAATCAGCTGGTTCAGCACCTGCTGGCGCAACTGCTGCATATACTGTTCATTACCGGCCAGGACGGAAAACTGCTCGCCCAATTGCTGCTGCATACGGGCGCGTTCATTCTGGAAGGCCTGTTCAAACTGGGCGCGGTTAATCTCCTGGCCGTTCACCTTAGCGGCATAATTGCCGGAACCACCGATCAGGTAGTTGCCCACCCCGGTCAAAACGAACGAAAGAATAATGAGAGCCAGGATGATCTTGAGCACGACATGGTTAGACGCCGCGCGTAAATTGTCCATCATAGTGTGACAACACTCCGCTGTAGTAGAGATTAACAACCCTGCGCAGGCATTGGTGCCCGGCGCGTCCTGCGCCGCTGCGCGGTAGCGCGAAAGGTCAGGAAAACCGGGCGTCGGCCCGCATCCTGCCTGTGCTGTAAATAAAAAAAGCGCATCGTTTTTGATGCGCCTTGTATCTTACCTTACCAGGCAAGTGACGTCAGGTGATAGTTTGAGACAAAGGGTGCTTGTCACACAAACTGCCCAACAGTAATTAGTTTACTGAATCTTTCAATGCCTTACCTGCACGGAAACCGGGTACTTTGGCTGCCGGAATGGCAATCTCTTCACCGGTTTGCGGGTTACGGCCGGTACGGGCAGCGCGTTCACGGACGGTAAACGTCCCAAACCCGACCAATGCCACTTCCTCACCCTGTTTCAGTGTGTCAGTGACTGACTCAATAATGGCGTCCAGCACACGTCCGGCTGCGGCTTTTGAAATGTCAGCCCCTGCGGCAATGTTGTCGATCAGTTGTGATTTATTCACTTTGTCATCCCCTCTTGAAATCTTTGGCCGCGCGGCAAAAGTCCTTGGTGCGCGGCTGCGCTGCTTTTATATCAAGCCTGCCGGGCCTATGCAAGCCACCGCCGCACGCCCTGCCTGCGCGCCGGCGCTGCGATTCCGGCAAAAAAAAACCGGCAAGTCATCATTGACTTGCCGGTTTCAGCGTCCATCACCTAAGGTTCAGCGGTTATTTTGCAGCAACCGGCTGAGCACCAAAGGCCGGGTTTTGCAGCGCAAAGTTCAGCACTTCGTCGATGCGTTTAACCGGGTGGATTTCCAGATCGGCAATCACGTTGTCTGGGATCTCTTCCAGATCGCGGCGGTTCTCGTCCGGAATCAGCACCACTTTGATGCCGCCGCGATGCGCAGCCAGCAGTTTCTCTTTCAGGCCGCCGATCGGCAGCACCTGGCCACGCAGCGTGATTTCGCCGGTCATCGCCACATCAGCGCGTACCGGGTTGCCGGTCAGGCAGGACACCAGCGCTGTGCACATGGCGATACCCGCACTTGGGCCATCTTTCGGTGTCGCCCCTTCCGGCACATGCACATGGATGTCGCGTTTTTCGTAGAAGTCCGGGTTGATACCCAGCTTGTCCGCACGCGCACGTACCACTGTCAGTGCCGCCTGAATCGACTCCTGCATCACTTCACCCAGCGAACCGGTGTAGGTCAGCTTGCCTTTGCCCGGCACACAGGCGGTTTCGATGGTCAGCAGATCGCCGCCCACTTCCGTCCAGGCCAGCCCGGTCACCTGACCGATGCGGTTTTCGGTATCGGCCCGGCCATAATCGACCCGCTGCACACCGAGGTAATCTTTCAGGTTGTCACCGGAGATGGTGATGTGCTTGACGGTCTTATCCATCAGCAGCTGTTTCACCGCCTTGCGGCACAGTTTGGAGATTTCACGCTCCAGGCTGCGCACACCGGCTTCACGGGTGTAGTAACGGATAATGCCGACGATGGCACTGTCCTCTACCGTGAGTTCACCTTTTTTCAGCGCGTTACGTTCAATTTGCTTCGGCAGCAGGTGCTGTTTGGCAATATTGAGCTTCTCGTCTTCGGTATACCCGGACAGGCGGATCACTTCCATACGGTCCAGCAACGGTGCCGGAATGTTCATGGAGTTTGAGGTCGCCACGAACATCACATCGGAGAGATCGTAATCCACTTCCAGGTAGTGGTCGTTAAACGCCACGTTCTGTTCCGGGTCCAGCACTTCCAACAGGGCAGACGCCGGGTCACCGCGCATGTCAGATGACATCTTGTCGATCTCATCGAGCAGGAACAGCGGGTTACGCACCCCGACCTTGGCCATTTTCTGGATCAGTTTGCCCGGCATAGAACCGATGTAAGTACGGCGGTGACCGCGGATTTCCGCTTCATCACGCACGCCGCCCAGCGCCATACGCACATACTGGCGACCGGTCGCCCGCGCAATGGACTGCCCCAGGGAGGTTTTACCTACCCCCGGCGGCCCCACCAGGCAGAGGATCGGGCCTTTGATTTTGCTGACGCGGCTCTGTACGGCGAGGTACTCAAGAATACGATCCTTGACCCGCTCCAGGCCGTAATGATCGGTATCGAGCACTTCCTGTGCCTTCACCAGATCTTTTTTCACCTTGCTGCGGTTATTCCACGGCACCTGCAACATCCAGTCGATGTAGCTGCGCACCACGGTCGCCTCGGCAGACATCGGTGACATCATCTTCAGCTTTTGCAGTTCGGCTTCGGTTTTTTCCTTGGCCTCTTTCGGCATTTTTGCCGCGTCGATTTTACGCTTCAGCGCTTCATTTTCATCCGGCGCGTCATCCATCTCGCCAAGCTCTTTCTGAATGGCCTTCATCTGCTCATTCAGGTAGTACTCGCGCTGGCTTTTTTCCATCTGTTTTTTAACGCGGTTACGGATGCGTTTCTCAACCTGCAACAGGTCGATTTCAGATTCCATCATCGCCATCAGGTACTCCAGACGTTCGGTAATGTCGAACATCTCCAGTACGGATTGCTTATCAGCCAGCTTCAGCGGCATGTGGGCGGCGATGGTATCTGCCAGGCGCGCGGCGTCGTCAATGCTGTTCAGGGAAGTCAGCACTTCCGGTGGGATCTTTTTATTAAGCTTGATGTAGCCTTCAAACTGGTTGATGGCCGTGCGGACCAGCACTTCCTGCTCGCGCTCATCAATGGCCGGCGAGTCCAGGTATTCCGCTTCAGCGGCAAAGTGCTCACCGTTGTCGGACAGCGTGGTAATACGCGCACGCTGTAACCCTTCAACCAGCACTTTTACTGTGCCGTCCGGCAGCTTCAGCATCTGCAGAATAGACGCTACCGTACCGACAGAAAACAGATCGTTGACGCCCGGTTCATCCGTTGAGGCCTCTTTTTGCGCCACCAGCATGATCTTTTTATCGTGATCCATTGCGGCTTCAAGGCACCGTATTGATTTTTCCCGGCCAACAAACAACGGGATCACCATGTGCGGATAAACCACCACATCGCGCAGAGGCAATACGGGGATTTCTATGCGTTCGGAACGCTCAGGATTCATAGAGCTCTCTCTTAGTTTAGCTTCCGCCAGGTTAAAGAAATCTCGTGAAACACCAGATTTCCGGGTTTCAGCAAGTAGGATACTGAGTATATGGGGATGAATATCTTACATTCAACGACAAGAATGCGAGGAAAAAAAAATGGGGGATGATTTCCCCCATTTGATGTTTAACGTACTGGAATGTTTGGCTAATTATTCGCCGGATGCTTGCTGGGCTTCATGTTTGCCATAAATCAGCATCGGCTCAGACTGGCCGGCAATCACCGACTCGTCAATCACCACTTTATCCACGCTGTCCATTGACGGCAGGTCATACATGGTGTCCAGCAGCGCACCTTCCACGATAGAGCGCAGGCCGCGGGCACCGGTTTTACGGGCCATCGCTTTCTTGGCAATCGCGTTCAGGGCTTCGTCGCGGAATTCCAGCTCAACGCCTTCCAGGTTGAACAACGCCTGATACTGTTTGGTCAGGGCGTTTTTCGGCTCTTTCAGGATCTGAATCAGCGCGTCTTCGCTCAGTTCGCTCAGGGTCGCGACCACCGGCAGACGGCCAATGAACTCAGGGATCAGACCAAACTTAATCAAATCTTCTGGTTCAGCCTGCGCCAGCAACTCGCCTTCAGTGGCTTTTTCAGATTTACCCTTCACTTCCGCACCGAAGCCAATGCCGGTCCCGGTATTGATACGCTGACCGATCACCTTGTCCAGGCCAGCAAATGCGCCGCCACAGATAAACAGGATTTTCGAGGTATCAACCTGCAGGAATTCCTGCTGCGGATGTTTACGGCCGCCCTGCGGCGGAACCGCAGCCACGGTGCCTTCGATCAGTTTCAGCAGCGCCTGCTGCACACCTTCACCGGAGACGTCGCGGGTAATTGACGGGTTGTCTGACTTACGGGAGATCTTGTCAATCTCATCGATGTAGACAATGCCGCGCTGTGCTTTCTGCACGTCATAGTCGCATTTCTGCAACAGTTTTTGGATGATGTTTTCCACATCCTCACCCACATAACCGGCTTCGGTCAGTGTGGTGGCGTCCGCCATGGTGAACGGCACATCCAGGAAACGCGCCAGGGTTTCGGCCAGCAGGGTTTTACCGCTGCCGGTCGGGCCGATCAGCAGAATGTTACTTTTACCCAGCTCGATCCCATTGCTGGAATCGCCGTTGCGCAGGCGTTTGTAGTGGTTGTACACCGCCACCGCCAACACTTTCTTCGCCTGTTCCTGGCCAATGACGTAGTCATCCAGGTGGTTGCGGATTTCGTGCGGGGTCGGGAGTGCGCTGCGCTCACGGTGGGGCGCAACTTCTTTAATCTCTTCGCGAATAATGTCGTTACACAGATCAACACATTCATCGCAGATATACACTGACGGCCCGGCAATCAGCTTACGCACTTCATGCTGGCTTTTGCCGCAAAAAGAGCAGTACAGCAGCTTTCCTGAACCGTCTTTGCGCTTATCTGTCATCAGTAAACCTCTTCTCTAGTATCTGTCCTGCCGCAACACACGGCAGAAGCATGACCAGTTAACGAACCTTTCCGCTGCTGGCCGCCGATGCGTTAACTGTGAAAAACACAGTAGCTTCACCCAGTATAGCGCATCGGTCCGTACTCATTAGTGTCAGGCGCGGTGGGTCAGAACTGAATCGACCAGACCATACTCTACAGATTGTTCTGCAGACATGAAACGGTCACGCTCAGTGTCACGCTCTATCACTTCAAGAGACTGTCCCGTATGTTTCGCCATCAGCTCATTCATGCGGGCTTTGACTTTCAGGATCTCTTTCGCATGGATTTCGATGTCTGACGCCTGGCCCTGGAAACCGCCCAGTGGCTGGTGAATCATCACGCGTGAGTTCGGCAGGCAGAAACGTTTGCCCTTGGCACCGGCGGCCAGCAGGAATGAACCCATAGAGCACGCCTGGCCCATACAGATGGTGCTGACGTCGGGTTTGATAAACTGCATGGTGTCATAAATTGACATGCCGGCAGTGATCACCCCGCCTGGGGAGTTAATGTACAGGAAGATGTCTTTTTCCGGGTTTTCCGCTTCCAGGAACAGCATCTGCGCCACGATCAGGTTGGCCATGTGATCTTCCACCTGGCCGGTCAGGAAGATGACGCGCTCCTTCAACAGGCGGGAGTAGATATCGTATGAACGCTCACCGCGGGAAGTCTGCTCTACCACCATTGGTACCAGAGCCATGTTAGGTGCTAATTGATCTCGTTCGCCACTGTATGACATCACCGTCTCCTAGAATTAATTCACTTTGGCGCCATTAAAACCGATTCTACTTGAGTTGGCCGCTGAAGACCATGCTCAAGCGCCCGGCCGCCCCTGCCGAAAACGGTGGTCGTCCCCTCATGCAGATCGATGGAAACCGTACCCCTAAGCAGTGGGGGCGCCTGCTGCGCTTTTCAAGCGCGCCCGGATAATTTGCCCGCTGCCTGCCCCGCTGCCTGTTGGTGATAATCTGTACACCCACCGGGCGACTGTCTCACATACCGCACCGGCCACCAGGGTAAGCAGCGATACCAACATATTGAATATAGTGTAAATCAGGGCAAAAGAAATGGGAATTTTAGCGGCAGCCGCGAGGGCAATAAAGAAAGCCCACGGGATCCCGTGGGCCTGGCAGAGAGAACCGGGCAGAACCCGGTTCAGCAATCAACTCAGGCAGAAGCCTGGTTCATCAGGTCAGTGAAAGAGGTTTCTTTTTCAGTGACTTTCGCTTTGGCCAGCAGGGTTTCAACCGCCTGCTCTTCCAGTGCGACGTTACGCATGTTGTTCATCAGTTCTTTGTTCTTGCTGTAGAACTCAATCACTTCCTGCGGATCTTCGTACGCGGAGGCCATCTCTTCGATCAGGGCTTTCACACGATCTTCGTCAGCTTTCAGCTCGTTTTTGCTGATCACTTCGCCCAGCAGCAGGCCAACCACAACACGGCGTTTGGCTTGCTCTTCGAACAGCTCACGCGGCAGTTCCAGCGCTTGCTTCTCGTTGCCGCCGAAACGCTGAGCCGCCTGACGGCGCAGAACGTCGATTTCGCCGTCAACCAGGGCAGCCGGCACGTCGATTGGGTTGGCGTTAACCAGACCGTCGATTGCCTGGGTTTTCACACGGTTACGCACTGCGCCTTTCAGCTCGCGCTCCATGTTTTTACGGACTTCAGCACGCAGGCCTTCCAGAGAACCCTCTGCCACGCCGAAACGTTTGATGAAATCTTCGGTCAGCTCCGGCAGTTCACGCTGTTCAACTTTCTTCAGCACGATAGCGAACTGCGCGGCTTTCCCTTTCAGGTTTTCAGCGTGGTAATCTTCCGGGAAGTTCACGTCGATGGTGAATTCTTCACCCGCTTTATGACCTACCAGACCTTCTTCGAAGCCTGGGATCATGCGGCCCTGGCCCATTGCCAGCACGAAGTCAGAGGCTTTGCCGCCATCAAACTCTTCGCCGTCGATAGAGCCGTTGAAGTCAACCGTCACGCGGTCTTCTGCCTGGGCAGCGGCGTCAGTCTCTTTCCACTCAGCCTGTTGCTTGCGCAGGGTTTCCAGCATCGCATCAACGTCGCTTTCGTTTACGGAAACAACCGGCTTCTCAACTTCGATGCCTTCCAGATCTTTCAGTTCCACTTCCGGGTAGACTTCAAACTCTACCGCGAAGGTGAAATCTTCACCTTCTTTGTACTCGCCCGGCACGTAGTTCGGTGCGCCGGCCGGGTTAATTTTTTCTTTGATGATCGCGTCAACAAAATTGCGCTGCATCAGATCGCCCAGCACGTCCTGACGGACGGAGGCGCCATAGCGCTGTTCCACGATATTCATCGGCACTTTGCCTTTGCGGAAGCCGTCGATACGGACGTTTTTCGCTGCGTTGATCAGCTCTTTTTTTACTGCCTGATTGATAACATCAGCCGGTACAGTAATAGAGAGACGGCGCCCAAGGCCTTGAGTGGTTTCTACTGAAACTTGCATCTTGTTACCTCAAAAAAATCAAAGTGCTCGGTCAACTCCAGAAGCCGTTCTCAAAATGAGAGCCCAGGGACTGCTTACTTTGAAAACGGCTTCTAAGAACCAGGACGGCCGCTTTACCAGAACCCATTCCCTGTTTTCAGAAGCGTCCCGAAACCATTCCGGAAAATAAGACGCAGCATTATAGCGGCGCAAGCCGTGCGAGTCGAGGAGGTGACGGCGCCCATGAGGCGCTAAATCTCACACTTCCGGTGTTTTACTCGCCAAACTGCCTGTTACCCTGCTGCTGACCTGTTATCCATGCAAAAGTAAAGGAAACAAAAACGGCCCGCGGGCCGTTTTATCGATTCGTCTTTATTAATACCCTATTTGCGGTGAAAAGTTCCACTCACCGCGCATCAGGGAGACCGCATCCGGCTGTACCGGCTAAGCCAGCGTGCCGGCCCCGCGGCAGGGAGGTGAGGCAGGCACCGTGTCCTGCAACCCTTCCCACTCTTTCAGCGTATAGGTATGGAGCGCCAGAGCATGTACGCCATCAGAAAGTTCCTCTGACAATACGCCGTAAATCGCGCGGTGCCGGGTCAGGAAGCGTTCGCCCACAAACCGGTCCGAAACCATGATCACTTTGAAATGACTCTCTGAACCGGCCGGCACGTTATGGCGATAACTTTCATCCGCCACTTCCAGATGCACAGGTTCAAACGCCGCCCTTAATTTTGCTTCGATTTGCTCGCGAATCATAAAGATCTCCTTATTACACCAGCAGAGAGCTGCGCCCCATCTGTTTCAATATTAGTCGGTTTTAAATTTGTTAGCGTTCCGCTTGTGCAAATTTGTCGGCGAAAGCGCTGAAAAAGTCAATGTCCTTCCCCGGCGGCAGGGGGGCCGGGGCACAGCATAAATCGTTATCCGGTTGAAAAGGCATAAATTGGCCGGTGGCGCTGCCGGAATGTGTAAAAAAAACGCTGAGAGGTGCAAATCTGCGCACCGGGATCTTCCCCCACCGGACGGCGGTGTTATGATGTCGGCCATTGCGCATTGCCCATTCACAATAATGAAAGAGATGTGACCATGTTAAAAAAAATGATCTTCCCTTTGCTGGCCGCCCTGATGCTGGCCGGTTGCGCCACCAGCAGCAATACCCTGAATGTCACCCCGAAAATGGTGTTGCCGACCCAGGATCCGACCCTGATGGGCGTGACCGTCAGCATCAACGGTTCTGACCAGCGTCAGGATCAGGCACTGGCCAAAGTGAACCGTGAAGGCCAGCTGGTGACGCTGACCCCGTCCCGCGATCTGCGTTTCCTGCTCCAGGAAGTGCTGGAGAAACAGATGGGCGCCCGGGGTTATATGATCGGCGCTGACGGCGCGGTTGACCTGCAAATCGTGGTCAACAACCTGTTTGCCGATGTCCAGGAAGGTAACCTGCGCTACAACATCACCACCAAAGCGGACATCTCCATCATCGCCACGGCGAAGAACGGCAGCAAGCAGGTGAAAAACTACCGCTCAACCTATAACGTCCAGGGGGCCTTCACCGCCACCAACGACAAAATCACCAATGCGGTCAACACCGTGCTGGGTGATGTCATTGCCGATATGGCGCAGGACACCAGCGTCAGCGAGTTCATCAAACAGAACGCCCGCTGATCCCCGCCTGACCGGTGGCCCGGCAGCGGGCCACCGGGTTGCTGTGTGAGATGAGGCCGGGGCGCGCACCCTGCCTTTCTTCCTGCAACACCCTCACCCTTTTCCTCTCTTTGCCAGCCTGCGGAACCCTGCCATGCTCAGCCGAACCCTCAGCCTTTTCACCCAACGCAACAGTGTGGTCATGCTGCTGCTCGGCTTTGCCTCCGGCCTGCCGCTGGCGCTGACCTCCGGCACGTTACAGGCGTGGATGACCGTTGAGAATGTAGACCTCAAAACCATCGGCTTCTTTTCGCTGGTCGGCCAGGCCTATGTGTTTAAGTTTTTCTGGTCACCTTTAATGGATCGCTACACGCCGCCCTTCCTGGGGCGGCGGCGCGGCTGGCTGCTGCTGACCCAGCTGTTGCTGATTGGGGCCATTTTCGCGATGGGCTTTATGCAACCGGCCAGGGACCTCTGGTGGCTGGCGGCGCTGGCGGTGACGGTGGCCTTCCTCTCGGCCTCCCAGGACATTGTGTTCGACGCCTATAAAACTGACCTGCTTAATGCAGAGCAGCGGGGCGCGGGCGCAGCCGTCTCGGTGCTAGGGTACCGGCTGGCGATGCTGATTTCCGGCGGGCTGGCGCTGTGGCTGGCGGACCGCTATCTCGGCTGGCAAGCCACCTACTGGCTGATGGCCGCCCTGATGCTGGTGGGCGTGGTCACGACCCTGCGCGCCCCGGAGCCGGACACCCATGCCGGTGTGCCGCGCACGCTGGAGCAGGCGATCATGGCACCGTTGCGTGATTTCTTTGGCCGCAACAACGCCTGGCTTATCCTCTGCCTGATTGTGCTCTACAAAATGGGGGATGCGTTCGCCGGCAGCCTGAGCACCACCTTTTTGATCCGGGGCGTCGGGTTTGAGGCGGGCGAGGTTGGGCTGGTCAACAAAACCCTGGGGCTGGCGGCCACCATCGTCGGCGCGCTGTATGGCGGCGCAGTGATGCAACGGCTGTCGCTGTTCCGTGCCCTGCTGATTTTCGGCCTGTTGCAGGCGGTATCGAATGCCGGTTACTGGCTGCTCGCCATTACCGATAAGCACCTGATCAGTATGGCCGTGGCGATCTTCTTTGAGAACCTGTGCGGCGGCATGGGCACCGCGGCCTTTGTCGCGCTGCTGATGGCGCTGTGTAATAAGTCATTTTCCGCCACCCAGTTTGCCCTGCTCTCGGCACTGTCGGCGGTAGGCCGCGTGTATGTCGGCCCGGTGGCGGGCTGGTTTGTGGAAGCACACGGCTGGCCGCTGTTTTATCTCTTCTCCATTGTGGCGGCGGTGCCGGGGCTGCTGCTGCTTGTCGCCTGCCGCCGTACGCTGGAGTATGCACAGCACCATGAGGACGCCATTCCGCGTACCCAATTTGCCCAGGCCTACCGCTGGGCATTCCGCCTGTTTGCCCTGGGGTGTGTGGTGCTGCTGGTCTGGCTGGGTGGGCTGGCGTTCTCTGCCCTGACCGGCGCGGCCCTGGGCGGCGTGCTGACGCCGCTGTTTGAAACCGGGATGGCGCTGGGGATTGGTGGGATTCTCTGGGGGGCCGGGCTGGACTATGCTGCACAACGGCATCCTGCCCCGGTTATTTAAGGCTGCCGGGCGGAGCTGGCTAAAAAATGAGCAAATTTGCCGCATAAGGAAAGGGCTTGCGGCTATTTCCAGCGCATCTTGCAGAAAATGCCCCCAGCCCTCACCCTTTTTAATTAACAGCGACTTTCCCAATGTTCTTTTTTTTCGGTAGCAGACTTATTTTATTTTTCACTTTAATTACACAAGTTGTTTACATAATTTAAACTTCGAATTTCTAAACATTTCTGGTTGGCGGAATAATCACGCCCTTTACCTGTTATTTTTTCAGCAAATAGATTAAAAATCCGCAGCTTAGTTGTCACAACGCGTTGTTGCCATTAGGAAATCATCACCTACTGTTACAGGTGTGACCATGTTAACATAAAGTGTCAACACCGCGTTGACGCACACTTAAGCGTGTTTACAGTACTGCAACCTTCCCGTAAAATGCCCGCACACATGAAACGACAATAGAGCCCTTGTAATTGAGGTCGTTAGATGAGACTTAAGAAATACAATAAAAGTATTGGGATGTTGTCTTTATTTGCAACTACGGTAATGCTCAGTGGTTGCGATACGGCATTAATGGATCCCAAGGGAGCAATTGGACACGAGCAACGAACACTGATTCTGACTGCTATCGGCTTAATGCTGATCGTGGTTATTCCAGTGATCATTATGGCTTTCGCCTTTGCCTGGAAGTATCGCGCTTCCAACACAGACGCTAAGTACAGTCCAAACTGGTCCCACTCCAACAAGATCGAAGCTGTGGTCTGGACCGTTCCAATCATTATCATTGCCATCCTGGCAACGATAACCTGGAAAACCACCCACTCTTTGGACCCCTTCAGACCTATCGCCAGCGACCAAAAACCGCTGACAATTGAAGTGGTCGCCCTGGACTGGAAATGGCTGTTTATCTATCCGGAACAAGGTATCGCCACCGTCAATGAGATCGCTATCCCGAAAAACGTGCCTGTGCAGTTTAAGGTCACGTCTGACACGGTAATGAACTCATTCTTTATTCCCCAACTGGGCGGACAAATCTATGCGATGGCCGGTATGCAGACTCAGCTGCATCTGATCGCGAATGAAGCAGGAACCTATAAAGGGATCTCCTCTAACTTCAGCGGTCGCGGCTTCTCCGGGATGAAGTTCAATGCTATCGCGACGCCAAACCAGCAAGAGTTTGATAACTGGGTGGCAAAAGTGAAGCAGGCGCCTAACACCCTGAACAGCACGGATGAGTTCAACAAACTGGCTGCGCCGAGCGAAGCACATCCGGTTGAGTACTTCTCCAGCGTGAAAGCGGGTCTGTTCAAGGAAGTCATTGGTAAATTTATGGGCGAGATGAAATCGCACAAAGATATCGATGCCATGCCGGACGGTATGGACATGAGCAAAGGCATGGACATGGGTGAGCACGCAAAAGCCGGAGCCGAGGAATAAAAGATGTTCGGAAAATTAACGCTTGATGCGGTTCCGTACCACGAACCCATCATTATGATTACCCTTGCAGTTGTTGCTGTTCTTGGAGCCGGCATTGTCGGTGCCTTGACGTACTTCGGCAAATGGAAGTATCTGTGGACGGAATGGCTGACCTCCGTTGACCACAAAAAACTCGGTATCATGTACATCATCGTGGCATTCGTTATGTTGCTGCGTGGTTTCGCCGATGCCATCATGATGCGTGGCCAACAGGCCCTCGCCTCTGCCGGGGAAGCAGGCTTCCTGCCGCCTCATCACTATGACCAAATCTTTACCGCGCATGGCGTAATCATGATCTTCTTCATGGCGATGCCGTTCGTTATTGGTCTGATGAACATCGTGGTGCCGTTGCAAATCGGTGCGCGCGACGTGGCCTTCCCGTTCCTGAACAACCTGAGCTTCTGGTTCACCGCGGTTGCTGTGGTACTGATCAACATCTCTCTGGGTGTGGGTGAGTTCGCGCAGACCGGCTGGCTGGCCTATCCGCCGTTGTCAGGCAAGGAGTTCAGCCCGGGCGTGGGGGTGGATTACTGGATCTGGAGCCTTCAGATTTCCGGTATCGGTACCCTGTTGACCGGTGTTAACTTCTTCGCGACCATCCTGCGTATGCGTGCGCCGGGTATGCCGCTGATGAAGATGCCGGTCTTTACCTGGGCCGCACTCTGCACCAACATCCTGATCATCGTTTCCTTCCCGATCCTGACTGTGACCATCGCGCTGTTGACGATGGACCGTTATCTGGGCACCCATTTCTTCACCAGTGATATGGGCGGCAACATGATGATGTATGTCAACCTGATCTGGGCATGGGGCCACCCGGAAGTGTACATCCTGGTACTGCCGGTGTTCGGTGTGTTCTCGGAAGTGACCGCGACCTTCTCCAAGAAGCGTCTGTTCGGTTACACCTCCCTGGTATGGGCAACCATCGCGATTACCGTTCTGTCGTTCATCGTCTGGCTGCACCACTTCTTCACCATGGGGTCCGGCGCGAACGTTAACGCCTTCTTCGGTATCGCCACCATGATCATTTCCATCCCGACCGGGGTGAAAATCTTCAACTGGCTGTTCACCATGTATCAGGGCCGTATTCAGTTCAACTCCGCGATGCTGTGGACCGTTGGCTTCATCATCACCTTCTCCATCGGTGGGATGACCGGCGTACTGCTGGCCGTACCGGGCGCGGACTTCGTGCTGCACAACAGCCTGTTCCTGATCGCCCACTTCCACAACGTTATCATCGGTGGTGTGGTGTTCGGTTGCTTCGCCGGCCTGACTTACTGGTTCCCGAAATCCTTCGGCTTCATGCTGAATGAGAAATGGGCGGTCCGTTCCTTCTGGTTCTGGATCATCGGTTTCTTCGTGGCCTTTATGCCGCTGTACGTGCTGGGCTTCATGGGGATGACCCGTCGTCTGAGCCAGAACATCGACCCGGAATTCCACCCGATGCTGATCGTAGCAGCGGTGGGTGCGGCGCTGATTGCCTGCGGTATCCTGTGCCAGCTGATCATGATCTTCGTCTCTGTGCGTGACCGTGACCAGAACCGCGACCTGACCGGTGACCCGTGGGGCGCGCGTACCCTGGAGTGGGCAACCTCTTCTCCGCCGCCGTTCTATAACTTCGCTGTGGTACCGGAAGTGCACGACCGTGACGCATTCTGGGACATGAAAGAAAAAGGCGAAGCGTATAAGAAGCCGGCGAAGTATGAAGAGATCCACATGCCGAAAAACTCCGGTATGGGTATCGTGATTGCCTTCGGCAGCCTGATCTTCGGTTTCGCAGCAATCTGGGACATCTGGTGGTTGGCGATTGTTGGCTTCCTGGTGATGATTGTGGCCTGGATCGCGAAGAGCTTCGACGAGGATGTTGACTACTATGTGCCGGTTGCCGAAATCGAGCGTATTGAGAACCAACATTTTGAACAAATCAGCAAAGCAGGCGTGAAACATGTCAACTGATACTCTGACTAACCACAACGTAGCCCATGCGGAGCATGGGCACCACGATGCAGGTGAGACCAAAGTCTTTGGCTTCTGGATCTACCTGATGAGCGACTGCGTGCTGTTTGCGAGCTTGTTCGCCACTTACGCAGTACTGGTAAATGGGACCGCGGGCGGTCCCTCCGGTAAAGACATCTTTGAGCTGCCGTTCGTTCTGGTAGAAACCTTCTGCCTGCTGTTCAGTAGTATTACCTACGGCATGGCCATGCTGGCGATGAACAAGGGTAACAAAAGCGGTGTTAATGCCTGGTTGTTCCTGACCTTCCTGTTCGGCCTCGGCTTCATCTGCATGGAAATCTATGAATTCCATCACCTGATTGCTGAAGGCTTCGGGCCGGGCCGCAGTGCCTTCCTCTCTGCGTTCTTTACGCTGGTAGGTACCCACGGTCTGCACGTGACCACCGGTCTTATCTGGATCATCGTCATGATGATTCAGGTGAAAAACCGTGGCCTGACGTCCGTGAACAGAACCCGCCTGATGTGCCTGAGCCTGTTCTGGCACTTCCTGGACGTGGTCTGGATCTGTGTATTCACCGTAGTTTATCTGATGGGGGCCATGTAATGAGTCATTCTTCTACAGGGCATGGCGGCGCCAGCCACGGCAGCGTAAAAAGCTACCTGATTGGGTTCGTCCTCTCTGTCATCCTGACGATCATTCCGTTCTGGATGGTGATGAACGGCACTGCCTCTCACGCCACCATCATCGGCACCGTTGTCGCGATGGCTGTGATTCAGATTGTGGTGCACCTGGTGTACTTCCTGCACATGAATACGTCGTCGGAAGAGCGCTGGAACCTGGTGGCGTTCCTGTTCACCGTTATGATCATTCTTATCGTCGTTGTGGGCTCACTCTGGATTTTGTACAACCTCAACCTCAATATGATGGTCAGTTAAAGAGCCGAGCTGCACGATGATTAAGCAATACCTGCAAGTAACAAAACCAGGAATTATTTTCGGTAATTTAATTTCTGTCGTCGGGGGGTTCCTCCTTGCTTCCAAAGGGAACATTGATTACCCCCTCTTCCTCGCTACGCTGGTGGGCGTCTCGTTGGTTGTCGCTTCGGGCTGTGTATTTAACAACTACATTGACCGCGACATCGACAAGAAAATGGAGAGAACGAAGAACCGGGTCCTGGTGAAGGGCCTTATTCAGCCGAAAATCAGCCTGGTGTATGCGACCTTGTTGGGTATTGCCGGCGGCGCGTTGCTCTATTTCGCAGCCAATGCGCTGTCCATGTGGCTGGCTCTGGCAGGGTTCATCATTTATGTCGGGGTGTACAGCCTCTACATGAAGCGTAACTCTGTTTACGGCACGCTGATTGGCAGCCTCTCCGGCGCAGCGCCGCCGGTGATTGGTTACTGCGCGGTAAGCAACGAGTTTGATGCCGGGGCGCTGATTTTGCTGTTGATTTTCAGCCTCTGGCAGATGCCTCACTCTTACGCGATCGCGATTTTCCGGTTCAAGGATTATCAGGCGGCCAACATCCCGGTTCTGCCGGTGGTGAAAGGCATCTCGGTCGCGAAGAACCATATTACGCTCTATATCCTGGCGTTTATGGTGGCAACCGTGATGCTCTCGCTGGGTGGCTATGCCGGGTATAAATACCTGGTGGTCGCGGCAGCGGTCAGCGTCTGGTGGCTGGGCATGGCCCTGCGTGGGTATAAAACCTCCAACGATAAAGTCTGGGCGCGCAAACTGTTCGTCTTCTCTATCGTGGCGATTACCTCGCTGAGCGTCATGATGTCCGTTGACTTCAATGTCCCGGCATCCGGCACCCTGCTGACTTACGTCTGGTAACCCGCGCCGTCGCGCAACGTATCAAGTGAAGTGCTCCGGCACTTCACTTTTTTTTGCCCCCTCCCCTGCCCTTCCCGCACCTGTTCATCTGTTTTTTTGCCTGCCCGCTCCGGCGGCCGCAGCCGCAGCCTGACGGTAATATCTGCTAAACATCCGGCGATTTACCGCAATGCCTTAACAACACTACAATGGCGCAGTTTGTCATTTTGAGGTGGTAATGAAAGATAACCAAATGACCCCGCAGGAAAGCCGGGCGACATGGGGATTAGGGACAGTATTCTCTTTACGGATGCTCGGCATGTTTATGGTGCTGCCGGTGCTGACGACTTACGGCATGGCGCTCTCCGGTGCCAGCGAAGCGCTGATCGGCATCGCGATCGGCATTTACGGGCTGGCCCAGGCGATTTTCCAGATCCCGTTCGGCCTGCTCTCAGATCGCATCGGCCGTAAACCGCTGATCGTCTTTGGCCTGGCCATTTTTGCTTTCGGCAGCGTGATTGCCGCCGTGACGGACTCCATCTGGGGCGTGATCCTCGGCCGTGCCCTGCAGGGCTCCGGGGCGATTGCCGCCGCCGTCATGGCGCTGCTTTCTGACCTGACGCGTGAGCAGAACCGCACCAAGGCGATGGCGTTTATCGGCATCAGTTTCGGCATTACCTTTGCGATTGCCATGGTGCTGGGCCCGATCATTACCCATGCGCTCGGCCTCCATGCCCTGTTCTGGATGATTGCCCTGCTGGCGCTGTGCGGCATTGTGATTACGCTGGCGGTGGTGCCGAACGCCTCCCGCCATGTGCTTAACCGTGAATCCAGCATGGTCAAAGGCAGCTTCACTAAGGTGCTGGGCAACAGCAAGTTACTGAAGCTTAACTTCGGCATCATGTGCCTGCATATCCTGCTGATGTCCAGCTTTGTGGTGCTGCCGCGAGTGATGGAACAGGCTGGTTTCCCGCCCAGCGACCACTGGAAAGTTTACCTGGTCACCATGCTGACCTCCTTTGTCGCGGTGATCCCTTTCATTATTTATGCCGAGAAAAAGCGCCGCATGAAGCAGGTCTTTATGAGCTGTGTGGCGGTGCTGCTGCTGGCAGAACTGGTACTCTGGTCAGCCGGCGGCCGCCACCTGTGGGTGATTATCGCCGGTATCCAGCTGTTCTTCCTGGCGTTTAACCTGATGGAAGCGATTCTGCCGTCATTGATCAGCAAAGAATCCCCGGCGGGCTACAAAGGCACGGCAATGGGCGTGTATTCCACCAGCCAGTTCATCGGCGTGGCGATCGGCGGCAGCCTGGGCGGCTGGGTCTTCGGCCTGGCCGGGGCCGGCGCGGTGTTTATCGCCTGTGCGGCCATTGCCCTGGTGTGGTTCCTGGTCAGCGCCACCATGCAGGAGCCGCCGTATGTCAGCAGCCTGCGCATCACCCTGTCAGAGCAGGCGGTGCAGGATGCCGCGCTGGCGTCACGGCTGCGCAGCCAGCCGGGTGTGGCTGATGTGGTGGTGGTGCCGGAGGAGCGCAGCGCCTACATTAAAATCGACAGCAAAATTACCAACCGGCAGACGCTGGAACAGCTGGTCGGGGTGGCCTGACCCACCGCGTGCCCATAAAAAAGAGCCGCAACTGCGGCTCTTTTTATGGCTGACGTATCACGGTCAGTCGCGGAAATTCTTAAACTGGAACGGCTGGCCTAAATCGGAGCCGCGCACCAGTTGCATCACACTCTGCAAATCATCACGCGCCTTGCCGGTGACCCGCACTTCTTCACCCTGCACCTGCACCTGGACTTTCAGCTTGCTGTCTTTGATCAGTTTCACGATCTTTTTCGCCAGCGCCGCTTCAATCCCGGAGTGCAATTTGGCCTCCACGCTGTAGGTTTTGCCGCTGTGATCCATCTGCTCGGGGATCTCCAGCGCGCCGCCCTCAATCCCGCGTTTGCTCAGTTTTTCACGCAGAATATCAATCAGCTGGTTGACCTGGAAGTCAGACTCGCTGGCGACTTTGATGGACTCGTTTTTTTCGTTCAGCTCGAAGCTGGCCGGCACATTACGGAAATCCCAGCGGTTGGTCAGCTCACGGCTGGCATTCTCCACCGCGTTGCGGACTTCCTGCATATCAATTTCAGACACAATATCGAAAGATGGCATTGTCATTTCTCCCTTAACCCGACATGGCGAGCATGATAACCGCTTCCCCGCCGGATGCAAAATCGTGCCTGCCCTCTGGCATGGCGGCGCGGCAGGCGGCATACTGCCCGCGCCGGGGGCAGGAAAGTCTATACTCTGCGGATATGCGCATCCGTGACAGGCGGCCCTGCCGGAAAGAGGGGCACGGTTTGCCGCTCACGGCCAAGGGAGGAAACATGAAAATTACAGTGCTGGGTTGCGGCGCGCTTGGGCAGGTCTGGCTTTCTGCGCTTCACCGGCAGGGGCATGATGTCCAGGGCTGGCTGCGGGTACCCCAGCCTTTCTGCTCGGTCAATGTCATTGATGAACACGGCACCGCTTACAACCATACCTTACCCACCAATGACCCGGAGCATCTGGCGCAGAGCGGGCTGTTGCTGGTGACGCTGAAGGCGTGGCAGGTTTCCGGTGCGCTGATCCCGCTGCTGCCGAGGCTTCACCCGGACTGCACCCTGTTGCTGCTGCATAACGGCATGGGCACGCAGGACGAGCTGCCCGCCAACAACCAGCCGATTTTGCAGGGGGTCACCACCCATGCCGCCCGGCGGGATGGCCGCGCCATTCTGCATGTGGCCGGCGGTATCACCCACATCGGCCCCTCCTCCCCCCGCGGGCGGGAAATGAGCCACCTGGCGGAAATGCTGCATCACGCGCTGCCGGACGTTGCCTGGCACGATGTTATCGCAGCGGCCAACTGGAAAAAGCTGGCGGTCAACTGTGTGATCAACCCGCTCACCGCCCTTTATGGCTGCACCAATGGCGAACTCACTGCCTACCCGGAGCAGATCGAACGCCTCTGCCGGGAAGCGGCGCAGGTGATGGAGATTGAGGGGTTCCACACCTCCCCCGACTCCCTGCTGGCGTATGTCTATGATGTGATTGAGCGCACCGCCGCCAACCACTCTTCCATGTTGCAGGACGTACGCGCCCAGCGCCACACCGAGATCGACTACATTACCGGTTACCTGCTGCGGCGCGCCCGCAGCCACGGGCTGCAGTTGCCGGAGAATGCCCGGTTATTTGAACAGATTAAACAGAAGGAAAATGAGTATGAGCGTAACCGTTCTGGTCTGCCTGGCACCTGGTAGCGAAGAGACTGAAGCCGTCACGGTGATCGATCTGCTGGTGCGGGCCGGTGCCACGGTGACCACCGCCAGCGTCGCCGGGGACGGCGCGCGCGACATCACCTGTTCCCGCGGGGTGCGCCTGCTGGCCGACACCACGCTGGTGGCCGTCGCGGATGACCCGCATGACGCCATTGTGCTGCCCGGCGGCGGCCCCGGCGCAGAGTGTTTCCGCGACAGCCCGCTGCTGGTGGAAAAAGTCCGGCAGATGCACACCAGCGGCAAACTGGTGGCAGCGATTTGTGCCGCCCCGGCGCTGGTGCTGGAGCACCACCAGCTTTTCCCGATCGCCAACATGACCGGCTTCCCGGCGCTGAAAGACAAAATCAGCCCGGAGAAGTGGATGGACAAACGCGTGGTGTACGATCCGCGCGTCAATCTGCTGACCAGCCAGGGGCCGGGCACCTCGATGGACTTTGCGCTGAAGCTGATTGACCTGCTGCTGGGCAAAGCCAAAGCAGCGGAAGTGGCGGCGCAACTGGTGCTGGCGCCGGGCATTTATGATTATCAGGATCACCTGCCCGCACAGAACAACGCCTGACCAACAGAATACAACGCCATAAAAAAACCGGGTGCCTTGCGGACACCCGGTTTTTTTCAGCCCTGAAGGTTACGGGCGGTAGACTTTCACGTTACCAAAGCCCTGTTCACGCAGGTAGAGCGCCTGCAGGCGGCTCATTACCCCGCGCTCACAGTAGAGCAGATAGGTTTTGCTCTGGTCGAGGTCGCCGAATTGGGTGCTGAGCTTGTAGAACGGCAGCGGTTTCACCTCGACGTCACGCACCGCCAGCGGGCGGTCATCCTGCTCATCCGGTGAACGGATGTCCAGCAGCACGTCGGTTGCCGCGAAGGCCGCCACGGTTTCCACCTCAACCACCTGCTCCTGGGTCTGTTCAGCGATTTCGCGGATATCCACGTTTTTCGCCTCACTCACCACCCGGTCGAGGATCTCGAAGTTAAACAGCGCCTCTTCCGCCTCGATTTTGCCTTTCACCGCTTTCACCGTCGGGCTTTTGGAGATCACGCCGCAATACTCCGGCATGGTCTTGGCAAAATCTTCAGTGCCGATTTCACGCGCAATCTTGATGATGTGCTCTTTATCATGGGCAATCAGCGGGCGCAGGATCAGGGTATCAGTGGCGTTGTCGATCAACCGCAGGTTGGTCAGCGTCTGGCTGGAGACCTGGCCCAATGCCTCGCCGGTGACCAGCGCCTGCACGCCATAGCGCTCCGCCACCTGGGAGGCCGCGCGCACCATCATGCGTTTCAGCACCACGCCCATCTGGCCGTCATCCACTTTCTCCAGGATCTCACCCACCACCGGCTCGAAGTCGATCGCCACAAAGCGCACGCGGTGCGAGCTGCCGAAGCGGCTCCACAGGTAGTGCGCCACCTGCTTCACGCCAATCTCATGGGCTGCGCCGCCGAGGTTGAAGAAACAGTAGTGGACGCGGCAGCCGCGGCGCATCAGCATATAACTGGAGACGCCGGAGTCAAACCCGCCGGAAATCAGTGACATCACATCTTCCTGCGTGCCGATCGGGTAACCGGCCAGGCCGGTGTGGCGCGCTTTGATCAGCACCAGCTTGTCATCATTGACTTCCAGCTTCACGGTAACGTCCGGCTGCGTCAGGTTCACGCGCGCGGAGTCGATATGCTGGTTCAGGCCGCCGCCGACATAACGCTCCACGTCGCCGGAGGTAAACTCGTGCTTGCCGCGGCGCTTCACGCGCACACAAAAGGTTTTCCCTTCCAGCTCAGCCCGGTAGGCCTCCAGCGTCTGCTCAAAGATGTTATGCAGATCGGTATACTCACGCTCCTCCACCTCCAGCACGTGGTGGATCCCCGGAATACGGGTCAGGGCGTCACAGAGGAGTTCACGCTTGCTTTCATCTTTGCTGCGGACTTCGATATTATCCCAGTGGCGCACCACCGCCAGTGTCTCATCCAGGTCCTTCAGCACGTTGCGGATGTTGCTGGCAAGAATCTTAATAAAGCGCAAACGCACTGATTGACTCTTGATGGTGATTTCCGGGAACAATTTAATGATAAACTTCATGGCGGTCTTTCATTTAAGGTGTGAATGAGTAGGTCGTCAATGTGTGAATAACGATCTAAAATCAGAAAGTGAGTCATGGCGGGCGATCCCGCAGCCGTACCCCTACTGTTCAAGCCGCGCAGTATATCATCATTACGGGATACGCTGCGCGCAAAAAAACCATGCACTTTATGCGACGAATACCGCCCATGCCTGCGCCCTGCGCTGAGCGCGGTGTGATGCCACCGGCCGCGCCGCCCAACTGATGACAGTAAAAGAGAACTATGCCAAAAAAAGCCGTACCACCCGCCAATTTTGAAGCCGCCCTCGGTGAGCTGGAGCAGATTGTTACCCGTCTTGAGTCTGGTGATTTGCCGCTGGAAGAGGCGCTGAATGAATTTGAACGCGGCGTGCAACTGGCACGTCAGGGGCAGCAAACCCTGCAACAGGCTGAACAGCGGGTACAGATCCTGCTGGAGAACGACAACGATCCTGACGCCCCGCTGGCCCCTTTTACCCCGGACGCTGAGTAATTTTTATGGCCCATGACGAATCACAGGCGGCTGTGACCGATTTTCCTGCGCGCCTTCAGGCGTGTCAGCAACGCATTGATCAGGCGCTGAACGGCTACATTGCCGCGCGCCACAGCCCCGACCCGCAACTGGTGGACGCGATGCGCCACGGCGCGCTGCTGGGCGGCAAACGCCTGCGCCCCTACCTGGTGTACGCGACCGGCGAAATGTTTGGCCTGACGGCTGACGCCCTGGACGCCCCCGCCGCCGCGGTGGAGTCTATCCACGCCTATTCCCTGATCCATGATGACCTGCCGGCGATGGATGATGATGACCTGCGCCGCGGCCAGCCCACCTGCCATATTAAATTTGGTGAGGCCTGCGCCATTCTGGCCGGTGATGCGCTGCAAACCCTGGCATTTTCCATTCTGGCCGATGCGCCGATGCCGGGCGTGGCTATCCATGATAGATTAAGTATGCTCTCTGAACTGGCGACCGCCAGCGGGGCGGCCGGCATGGCCGGCGGGCAGGCGCTGGATCTGGCCGCCGAAGGCCGGCAGGTTGACCTCGCCGCCCTGGAGCAGATCCACCGCCACAAAACCGGCGCCCTGATCCGGGCTGCCGTGCGGCTGGGTGCGTATGCCGCCGGTGAACCCGGCCGCCGTGCACTGCCGCTGCTTGACCGCTATGCCCAGTCTATCGGCCTCGCCTTCCAGGTGCAGGACGATATTCTGGATGTGATTGGCGACACCGATAAAATCGGCAAACGCCAGGGCGCCGATCAGCAACTGGGCAAAAGTACCTACCCTGCCCTGCTGGGGCTGGAACAGGCCCAGACCAAAGCCTGGGACCTGTATCAGGATGCCCTGGCCGCCCTGGCCCCGCTGGCGGCCGAATCGTATAACACCGCCCCGCTGCAGGCGCTGGCCAGTTTTATTATTGAACGCGATAACTGATGAGTATCGTAAACCCTCTGATACGAGTATCTGATGAGTCTTAATCTCGCTAATTACCCGACATTGGCTATGGTGCACACTCCTGAAGAGTTGCGCCTGCTGCCCAAAGAAAGTTTACCCAAGCTGTGCGATGAGCTTCGTCAGTACCTTTTAGACAGCGTCAGCCAGTCCAGCGGCCATTTCGCCTCGGGGCTCGGTACCGTAGAACTGACGGTGGCGCTGCACTACGTCTATAACACGCCGTTTGACCACCTGGTGTGGGACGTCGGCCACCAGGCTTATCCCCATAAGATCCTGACCGGCCGCCGTGACCGCATCAACACCATCCGCCAGAAAGGCGGCCTGCACCCCTTCCCGTGGCGGGATGAGAGCGAGTATGACGTATTGTGCGTCGGCCACTCGTCGACCTCCATCAGCGCCGGGCTGGGCATGGCCGTGGCGGCGGAGCGTGAAGGCAAAGGCCGCCGCACCGTCTGCGTGATTGGTGACGGGGCGATCACCGCCGGTATGGCGTTTGAGGCGATGAACCATGCGGGCGACATCAACTCCGACATGCTGGTTATCCTGAACGACAATGAGATGTCGATCTCCGAAAACGTCGGCGCGCTGAACAACCACCTGGCCCAGTTGCTCTCCGGCAAGCTCTACTCGCGCCTGCGCGAAGGCAGCAAAAAAGTGCTCTCCGGCCTGCCGCCGATCAAAGAGCTGATGCGCCGCACCGAGGAGCACCTGAAAGGCATGGTGGTGCCGGGCACGCTGTTCGAGGAGCTGGGCTTCAACTACATCGGCCCGGTGGATGGGCATGACGTGCAGGCGCTGGCGCAGACGCTGAAAAATATGCGCGGCCTGAAAGGCCCGCAGTTGCTGCACATCATGACCAAAAAGGGCAAAGGCTATGCCCCGGCGGAAAATGACCCGATCAGCTGGCACGCGGTGCCGAAATTTGACCCGGCCACCGGTACCCTGCCGAAAAGCGCGGGCGGCCAGCCGACCTACTCCAAAATCTTTGGGGACTGGCTGTGCGAAACGGCAGCGCAGGACAGCAAACTGATGGCGATCACCCCGGCGATGCGTGAAGGCTCCGGCATGGTGGCCTTCTCCCGCGAATATCCGGCGCAATACTTTGACGTGGCGATTGCGGAGCAACATGCCGTGACCTTCGCGGCCGGGCTGGCAATCGGCGGCTACAAGCCGGTGGTGGCGATCTACTCCACCTTCCTGCAACGCGCCTACGATCAGGTTATCCACGATGTGGCGATCCAGAAACTGCCGGTGCTGTTCGCCATTGACCGCGGCGGCATTGTCGGCGCTGACGGCCAGACCCACCAGGGCGCGTTTGATCTCTCCTTCCTGCGCTGCATCCCGAACATGGTGATCATGACGCCGAGCGATGAGAACGAATGCCGCCAGATGCTGCATACCGGTTACCACTATGCTGACGGGCCGGTGGCGGTGCGTTACCCTCGCGGCAACGGCACCGGGGCGACCTGTGAACCGCTGGCGATGTTGCCGATTGGCAAAGGCGTGGTGCGCCGTGAAGGCGAAAAAGTGGCGATCCTCAACTTCGGTACCCTGTTGCCGGAAGCGCAGAAAGCCGCTGAGGCACTGAATGCCACGCTGGTGGACATGCGTTTCGTCAAGCCGCTGGATGAGGCGTTGGTGCTGGAGATGGCCGCCAGCCACGAAGTGCTGGTGACGCTGGAAGAAAACGCCATCATGGGCGGGGCCGGCAGCGGCGTGATTGAACTGCTGATGGCAAAACGTTGCCTGGTGCCGGTGCTGACGCTCGGCCTGCCGGATGAGTTTATCCCGCAGGGCACCCAGGAAGAGGTGCGGGCAGATTACGGCCTTGACGCAGCCGGGATTGAGCGCAGCATCACTGACTGGCTGGCCTGACCGGCCTGACCGGGGCGCGCCCTGCGCCCCGGCTTCTCCTCCCCTTCTTTTTCCTTCTGCCCTCGCCATCCCCATGATTCCCGGCTACCGTTAAGCATTCGCATTACGCGTTTATTCTCAGGGAGATCGCCATGAAATACACCACACTCGGCAACACCGGCTTGCAGGTGTCACGCCTGTGCCTCGGCTGCATGACCTACGGGGAGCCGTCGCGCGGCAACCACCCCTGGACGCTGCCGGAAGCGCAGAGCCGCCCGCTGCTGAAGCAGGCCATTGAGGCGGGCATCACCTTCTTTGATACCGCCAACAGCTACTCCGACGGCAGCAGTGAGGAGATTGTGGGCCGGGCGCTGCGTGATTTCGCCCGGCGCGATGAGGTTGTCCTGGCGACCAAAGTCTTTTTCCCGCTCAGTAACCTGAAGGGCGGCCTGTCGCGCGCGGCGATCCTGCAATCGGTGGATGACAGCCTGGCGCGCCTCGGCACCGACTACATTGACCTGTTGCAGATCCACCGCTGGGACTACGACACGCCGATTGAAGAGACGCTGGCGGCGCTGGATGAGGTGGTGAAGGCCGGCAAAGTGCGCTTTATCGGCGCGTCGTCGATGCACGCGGCCCAGTTCCGGCAGGCGCTGGACCTTTCCCGCCAGCAGGGCTGGGCACGGTTTGTCTCGATGCAGGACCAGTATAATTTGCTGCAACGCGAAGAGGAGAAGGAGATGCACCCGCTGTGCGCAGAGGAAGGCATCGCGGTGCTGCCCTGGAGCCCACTGGCGCGCGGCCGCCTGACCCGCCCGTGGGGCGAAACCACTGCCCGCTCCGAAACGGATGAGTATGGCAAAAGCCTTTACGCCGCCACCGAAGCAGCAGATGCGGAGATTGCCGCGCAGGTGGCGGCGATTGCGGAAACGCGCGGCGTGCCGCGCGCCCAGGTGGCGCTGGCCTGGCTGCTGGCGAAACCGGTGGTCACGGCACCGATTATCGGGGCGTCACGGCCGGGCCATCTGGAGGATGCCGTCGCCGCGCTGGATCTGACGCTGACGGCGGAAGAGATCGCTCAACTGGAGCGCGCCTACCAGCCGCACGCCGTGACCGGCTTTAAATAACGGCGGCGTCCTGTCCTGAAAGCACCATAAAAAAACGGGCACCTGGGCGCCCGTTTTCTCTTTTTTACCGGTCAGAACGGCCAGTGGTGGCCAATCAGGTAGATGACCAGCGCAGAAACCACCCCGGCGATCACATCATCTATCATGATGCCCATACCGCCGTGGATATTGCGGTCGAACCAGCGGATTGGCCAGGGTTTCCAGATGTCGAAAATCCGGAACACCACAAAACCGGCCAGCACCCACTGCCAGCTCCGCACCGGGATTGCCATCAGGGTGATCCACATGCCGACAAACTCATCCCAGACAATGCTGCCGTGATCGTGCACGCCCATGTCTTTCGCCGTCTGGTGGCAGAGATAGACACCGATGCAGATGCTGAACATCACCACCATCGAATAGACCTGCCACGGCAAATAGGTCAGCAGCATCCAGCACGGGATGGCCGCCACCGACCCGGCCGTCCCCGGCCCCCAGGGGAACAGGCCGCTGCCGAACCCGGTCGCCAGCAGGTGCCACGGGTTGCGCATCCGCAGCCGTTTTTTCGCCGCGTTCATCTGGTCAATGGCGTTATCCAACGCCTGCTCCGTCGCCTGTAACGACGGTTTCCTTGGTTTTGCCATGACTATTGGTCCATAAAATGATCGAAACCCTGCCAGCCCAGTTCAACCGGCTGGTTGCCGCGCAGGTACTGGATGCCTTCGGACTGCGGTGCCAGCTGACCAATACAGGTAAAGGGGGCACCGGCATGGTGAAGCGCCACATCCAGCGCGCCGCGGTTGATTTCCGGCACGGTGAAGCAGAGCTCGTAATCCTCGCCGCCGGTCAGCGCCCACTTCAGCGCCTGCTCCGGGTCAACCTGGCGGCGCATGGCATCCGAATAAGGGATGGCGTCCAGGTCAATGCGTGCGCCGCAGGCGCTGGCCTTGAGGATATGCCCGAGGTCTGATATCAACCCGTCGGAAATATCGATGGCCGCATTGGCGAGATCGCGCAGCGCCTGCCCATGCAGCACCCGCGGCTGAGGCCGCAGATGGCGCGCCAGCAGCGCCCGGCGATCGGCGTCGTCGGTGACCGTGAGGCGGTTTTGCAGCAGTGCCAGCCCGGCGGCGCTGTCGCCCAAAGTGCCGCTGACATAGATCCAGTCGCCGACGCGCGCGCCGCTGCGCGTCAGGGCGCGTCCGGCCGGCACCAGGCCGTGCACTGTCAGGGTCAGGCTCAGGCTGCCGCGGGTGGTATCGCCGCCGATCAGCTGCATCCCGTAGTAGTTGAGCTGGTCGAACAGGCTGTCGCTGAACGCGGCGAGCCACGGCTCATCCACGCCCGGCAGCGTCAGCGCCAGTGACAGCCAGGCCGGGTCTGCCCCCATGGCCGCCAGATCGCTGACGTTCACCGCCAGCGCTTTGTACGCCAGGTCAGCCGGGTCAATGCTGGGCAGGAAGTGCGTGCCTTCGACCAGCGTATCGGTACTGATCGCCAGTACCTGTTTCTCCGCTACCGTCAGCAAGGCACAATCGTCGCCAATGCCAAGCTGCACATCCCGGCGACTGTGTTTATACCGGTCAAAATAACGGGCAATCACGTCAAATTCACCGCAAGCCATAGTCAATTCCAACGCGTGAGATAAATAAGAAAGGCCGGATAACCGGCCTTCATGGCGTTCAGCTTACAACGCAGGAAACCTGCGGGCCGCAATCAGCGTTTTTTACGCACTGTCGGGGCGACTTTGTCCAGCACGCCGTTGACGAATTTGTGGCTGTCTTCTGCACCGAAGGTTTTCGCCAGTTCGATGGCTTCGTTGATGGCCACTTTGTAGGGGACGTCTTCACGCTTGCTCAGCTCGAACAGCGCAATACGCAGTACCGCGCGCTCCACCTGGCCCAGCTCTTCGAGCTGGCGGGACAACACAGGTGCCATCAGGGCATCCAGGCTGGCCGCATTGACTGCCACGCCGGACAACAGCTCGCGGAAATAGGCAATGTCGACATCTTTGACATCTTGCTCAGCCAGGAACTGTAATTCAACGTCGGCAATGTCATTTTTAGACACTTGCCAGGAGTAAAGCGCCTGGACGGCACATTCACGGGCGCGGCGGCGGGCTGCAGGTTTCACGGAAATCCCCTTAACTAAATTCAGGCCTTAATGGCCTTGATGACATTGATCATTTCAAGTGCGGTCAGGGCGGCTTCTGCCCCTTTGTTACCCGCTTTGGTTCCAGCGCGTTCGATGGCTTGTTCGATGCTTTCGGTGGTCAGCACGCCAAAGGTCACTGGAATTTCGCTGGTCATGGCAACGCTTGCCAGACCGGAACTGCATTCACCGGCAACATATTCGAAATGGGCGGTGCCCCCGCGGATCACGGTGCCGAGCGCGATAATGGCGTCATAGCGCTGGGTATTGGCCAGGGTACGGGCAGCCAGCGGCAGCTCATAGGCGCCCGGAACCCAAACGATGGTGATATTGTCTTCAGAAACCTGACCGATGCGCTTCAGGGCATCAATGGCGCCTTCCAGCAGACTGTCATTGATGAAATTATTAAAACGAGCAATTGCAATCGCCACACGTGCGTCAGGAGTCGCAACAACACCTTCGATAACGTTCATACGCTTTCCTTAATTTGGGTTCAATACCCCGCAGGGGGGCGGATTCTATCACACTCTTTCCTTGCCTGCGCATGCGGTTTTTACTTCACATGCCGGGCAAACGATTTCTTCCCGGTGGTTTGGCGCAGCTACGGCCAGGATGTCACACCGGTTTCAGCCGCAGCCGCAGGTCCGGGCCGACCTGCCGCACCTCGCTGAAGGCGAACTGTGGGGCCTCTGCCAGTGCGGACAGCCCCGGCAGCGCACACAGGCCGCGCGCGCTGTCACCCAGCAGTTTAGGGGCGAGATACACAATCAGCTCATCCACCAGACCAGCCTGTAACAGCGCCCCGGCCAGCCCGGCCCCGGCCTCGACCCACACTGAATTCACCTGGCGTTTCGCCAGCAACATCATCATCACCACCAAATCAACACGCCCGTCGCGTTCCGGCACTGCCCACTGTTCCACATTGTCGGGCCAGGCGTGCGCGTCAGCCTGCAAACGGGCCAGCAGGGTCTGCCCCGGCTGGGCGATCAGGCGGTGCTGGGGCGTCACACGGTTCTGGCTGTCGAGAATCACCCGCAACGGCTGGCGCAATGAGGCGGCATCCGCCGGATGGGCAGCTGACAACTGCGCGGCCTGCGGCGAGGGGTAACGCTCACGGAGCGCGCTGTCGAGTTCATCCCAGCGCACAGTCAGCGATGGGTCATCGGCCAGCACAGTGGCGCTGCTGCTGAGAATGGCGGAACTCTCTGCGCGGAAACGTTGCACATCACGCCGGGCTTCCGGGGAGGTGATCCACTGGCTCTCCCCTGACGCCATCGCGGTGCGGCCATCCAGCGAGGCACCCATTTTCAGTTGCAGATAGGGGAAGCCGGTACGCATCCGTTTCAGGAAGCCGCGGTTCACCGCTTCGGCCTCCTCCAGCATGACATTATGGCGCACCTCAATGCCGGCCTGTTTCAGTCGGTAGAGGCCGCGCCCGGCCACCTCGGGGTTTGGGTCCTGCATCGCGGCCACGACCCGGCTGACACCCGCGGCGATCAGCGCGTCGCAACAGGGCGGCGTACGGCCATGATGGCTGCACGGCTCCAGCGTCACATAGGCGGTGGCCCCGCGCGCCTTGTCACCGGCCATGCGCAGGGCGTGTACTTCCGCGTGCGGCTCCCCGGCGCGCAGATGGTAGCCTTCGCCGACGATCTCGCCGTTGCGCACGAGAACACAGCCTACATTAGGGTTCGGGGTGGTGGTAAAACGCCCCAGACGTGCCAGCTCAAACGCCCGCGCCATGTAAAATTCATCGTGCTGCATAGGCTTCCTTAATCTTGCAGGCGGGCGATCTCTTCGCCAAATTCGCGGACATCTTCAAAACTGCGGTAGACCGAGGCAAAACGGATATAGGCCACTTTATCCAGCCGCTTTAACGCATCCATCACCAGGCCACCGACCATTTTAGCCGGGACTTCGCGCTCGCCGGTGGCGCGCAGCTGGGATTTCAGGTGGCTGATGGCCATCTCTACGTCATCGGAACTGACCGGGCGCTTCTCCAGCGCCTTCAGCATACCGCTGCGCAGTTTGTCCTCATTGAAGGGTTCACGCACATCGTTACTTTTAATCACCCGCGGCATCACCAGTTCAGCCACTTCAAAGGTGGTAAACCGTTCGCTGCAAACCAGACACTGGCGACGGCGGCGCACCTGGGAGCCATCACCCACCAGACGTGAATCGATCACTTTCGTATCAACGGCGGCACAAAATGGACAGTGCATGGAACTTCCTGATTATCATTTCTGACTGGCGACCAGTTTACCGCGAACTCTGCGGACTACAAAGGCTGATGCCCATTTGTTATAGGAAGGATGAATGTTTACGGCGGCAAACGGCTGCGGCGTCAGGGATTCGCATGACTTTCCACGCCGGGAAGGCTACGCTTTAGAGAGTGAATCTGGAAAAGGAAATTACCATGATGACAACCAGTTACCCTGTGCGCGCCCGCCCGCTATGCCGCATCGCCCTGCTGGCCTCCGCGGTGCTGCTGACCGCATGTGCCCAAAACCCACAGGTGCCGAAACTCAAATCCGAGGTGGTTCAGCTTAACCAGAAGCTCCAGGCGCTGACTGACGAAGCCACCGCGCTGGAACAGCAGAGCCAGCTGAACCACAACTCCACTAACGGGGTCTATGTGCTGCCGGCAGCCAACAACCCGGCGGCGCTGAAAAGCGCCGTGGGTGAGCTCAGTGTCTCCCTGAGCCATGTGGCCCCGGAGGCCAGCGGCACGCAGGCGTTATTGCATATCCGCGCGCTCTCCGGCACCTCTCTGCCGGCGTTTACGGCCACGGTGGACTGGGGCCAGCTTGACCCCACGACCGGCAAACCGCTGCTGGTGGATATGCTCTCCCAGCCGGTGACGGTAAGCCCTTCCCTGCTGCCGAAAACGGAACAGACCCTTGAGCTGCGTTTCAGCGGCCAGGCACCGGAGCAGCTGGGCTTTATCCGCCTGCGGGATGTCACGCCGACGGCCTCTTCCCCCACGGCCACGCCTGAGGCTGCGGCCCCTGAGGCTACGCCGCCCGCCCCCTAACGTTGCCGTTTGCCCATAAAAAAACCCCGCAATGCGGGGTTTTTACTGTGTGCCGGGAGAGGATCAGCGCAGGATAGTCGGCTGATCGGCCCCTTCTTTCTCAACTTTCTGTTGCAGCATGTGCTCACGCTTCATGCCAAGCTTCAGCGCCAGCGCCGAGGCCACATAGATTGAGGAGACCGTACCGATCGACACCCCGATCAACATGGTCAGGGAGAAGCCCTCCAGCAGCGCGCCGCCGAAGATGTAGAGCATCAGTACCACCACCAGCGTGGTGGCGGAGGTCATGATGGTACGGCTCAGGGTCTGGGTCAGTGACACGTTGGTAATTTCGTAAGCATTGCCGCGGCGGATCTTGCGGAAATTCTCACGGATACGGTCAGAGACCACGATGCTGTCGTTCAGTGAGTAACCGATAACCGACATCAGCGAGGCGATGATGGTCAGGTCGATCTCAATGTGGAACAGGGACAGGATCCCCATCGTGATAATCACGTCGTGCGCCAGCGCCAACACGGCACCCAGCGCCAGCCGCCACTCAAAGCGGAAGCCGACATAAATCAGGATGGAGATCAGCGCCACCAGCAGCGCCATGCCGCCGGCCTGCGCCAGGTCGTTGCCCACGCTCGGGCCGACGAACTCGATGCGCTTGACCGACGCACTCTTGTCGATCTGGCTGTTTACCAGCGAGATCACCTTGTTGCCCAGTTCCTGCCCGGCATTGCCGCTGACCGGCGGCATACGCACGATCACGTCACGGCTGCTGCCGAAGTTCTGTACCACCGGTTCAGCAAAGCCTGCTTTCTCCAGGGTTTCACGCATCGTGTCCAGGTTGGCCGGCTGGCTGAGACTGATCTCAATCACGGTGCCGCCGGTGAAGTCCAGGCCCCAGTTGAACCCGCGCACGCCCATAATAATCACCGACGCAAGCAGCAGCAGGCCGGAGATACAGAACGCCACGTTGTCCCAGCGCATAAAGTCATAGACTTTGCGGCCGTAATTCAGTTGTTCAACAGTATATTGTTGTGCCACAACGCACTCCTCAGATAGACAGCTTGTTAATGCGTTTGCCGCCGTAAAGCAGGTTGACGATGGCACGGGTTCCGACGATCGATGTAAACATCGAGGTCGCCACACCGATAGCGGTGGTAATGGCAAACCCTTTAATCGACCCGGTGCCGACCGCATAAAGAATGATGGCGGTGATAAGCGTCGTCACGTTGGCATCAATAATACTGGAGAACGCGCCTTTGTAGCCCTCATGGATCGCCTGCTGAACGGAACGCCCGTTCTTCAGCTCTTCCTTGATACGCTCATTGATCAGCACGTTCGCATCGACGGCAACCGCCAGCGTCAGCACGATACCGGCAATCCCCGGCATGGTCAGGGTCGCCCCCGGCAGCAGGGACATAATGCCGACAATCAGGATCAGGTTGGCAATCAGCGCGGTGGTCGCAATCACACCAAATTTACGGTAGTAGACCACCATAAACACGATGGATGCCACCAGGCCCCACAGACAGGCCTCCAGCCCCTGCTGGATGTTTTGCATCCCCAGGGTCGGGCCGATGGTGCGTTCTTCAACGATCTGGATCGGCGCAATCAGCGCCCCGGCGCGCAGCAGCAGCGAGAGCTGACGGGCTTCGTTCGGATCGTTGATGCCGGTGATCTGGAAGCGATTACCCAGACGTGACTGGATGGTCGCCACGTTGATCACCTCTTCCTGTTTCACCAGGATGCCGCGGCCATTGGCGTCTTTCTTGCCGCTGTCTTTGTACTCCACAAACAGGGTCGCCATCGGCTTGCCGATGTTGTCCTTGGTGAAGTTAGACATGGCAGAACCGCCTGCGCTGTCCAGCGAGATGTCGACCTGCGGCTGGTTGTACTCGCCCATGCTGGAGGTGGAATCGGTGATGTGGTCACCGGTCAGCACCACACGCTTGTAGAGCACAATTGGCTGGCCTTCACGGGTGTTTTTCACTTCGCTGTCGCCCGGTACGCGGCCGGAGGCGGCAGCGCTGGCGTCAACATTGGTGTTCACCAGACGGAACTCCAGGGAAGCGGTCGCCCCCAGGATCTCCTTGGCACGCGCGGTGTCCTGGATGCCCGGCAGTTCCACCACGATGCGGTCAGCACCCTGGCGCTGGACCAGCGGCTCGGCCACACCCAGTTGGTTCACACGGTTACGCAGGATGTTGATGTTCTGCTGCACGGCGTCTTCACGCGACTGGCGCAGGCGCTCATCGGTCATCACCACACGCAGTGCGTTGTCGCCGGAGGCATTCAGCACCAGGTCACGGTGGCGCGGCGTCAGGTAGCTTATCGCGTTGTCACGGGTAGCGGCATCACGGAAGCGCACTTCCACGGCGTTACCGGCCAGTTTGCGGACGGTGGCGTAAGGGATGCTTTTATCACGCAGGTCGCTGCGCAGGGAGTCCATCGTCTGTTCCTGCAGCTTGCCCAGCGCCGTCTCCATATCCACTTCCATCAGGAAGTGAACGCCGCCGCGCAGGTCGAGGCCGAGTTTCATCGGTTCGGCTGCAAGGGCGGAGAGCCAGGTCGGGGTGGCCGGGGCCAGGTTGAGCGCGATGACATATTTGTCGCCCAGCACGTTGGTCAGCACTTCACGTGCGCGCAGCTGAACGTCGGTATCTTTGAAGCGGGCAAGGATGGCGCCATTTTCCAGGGCGATCGATTTGCTCGCGATCTGGTCTTTTTCTAATGCACTTTTGACTTGGTCCAGCGTGGCCATACTGGCGTCGGAGCCCCGAGCGCCAGTAATCTGCACAGCCGGATCCTCACCATAAAGGTTGGGAAGCGCATAAAGCAAACCGATGAGGATCACGACGATCAACATCAGATACTTCCACAAAGGATATCGGTTTAACACGGCAGTTCCCTTAGGGAAAATTCAATTACAGAGCCTTCATCGTACCTTTCGGCAGAACGGCGGTTACGTAGTCACGCTTAATCGTCACTTCTGTGGTTTCATTCAGCGCAATCACGATGTAGCCGGTCTCAGACACTTTGGCCACGCGGCCGATCAGCCCGCCATTGGTCAGCACTTCATCACCTTTGCCGATAGACTCCATCAGCTTCTTGTGTTCCTTGCCGCGTTTTTGCTGCGGACGCAGGATCATGAAGTAGAAAATCAGGCCAAATACCACCAGCATAATCACCAGTGAGTACGGGCTTGACTGGCCGGCCGGCGCACCCGCTGCGGCTACAGCATCAGAAATGAACAGACTCATTAAAATTCCCTCATTGTTATCGAAATCAATGTTATCGAAAGCAGTTGTTGAAATCAGGCATCCAGCGGCGGAACGGGCTTGCCGATGCGCTGATAAAAATCAGTGACAAACTGCGCTAACTTCCCTTCATCAATCGCCTGGCGTAAACCGGCCATGACGCGCTGGTAATAACGCAGGTTATGGATGGTATTCAGACGCGCACCGAGTATTTCGTTGCAACGGTCCAGATGATGCAAGTAGGCGCGGCTGTAATTGCGACACGTGTAGCAATCACATTCCGGATCCAGCGGCGAGGTGTCCTCTTTATGCTTGGCATTGCGGATTTTCACCACCCCGTTGGTGACAAACAGGTGGCCGTTACGCGCATTGCGCGTCGGCATCACGCAGTCGAACATATCAATGCCGCGGCGTACGCCTTCCACCAGATCTTCCGGCTTGCCGACCCCCATCAGGTAGCGCGGTTTGTCCTCAGGGATCTGCGGGCAAACGTGCTCCAGGATGCGGTGCATATCCTCTTTCGGCTCACCGACCGCCAGGCCGCCCACAGCGTAACCATCAAAGCCGATCTCTACCAGCCCTTTTACGGAGACATCTCGTAAATCTTCGTAAACACTGCCCTGGATAATCCCGAACAACGCATTGTTATTGTTCAGTTCGTCGAAACGCTTGCGGCTGCGGGCCGCCCAGCGCAGCGACATTTCCATCGAGCGTTTGGCGTAGTCCCAGTCGGCCGGGTACGGGGTGCACTCATCGAAGATCATCACGATGTCAGAGCCGAGGTCGTACTGAATCTCCATCGACTTCTCCGGGCTTAAGAACACCGGGTCACCGTTGATGGGGTTGCGGAAGTAAACGCCCTCTTCCTTGATTTTGCGCATCGCGCCCAGGCTGAAGACCTGGAAGCCGCCGGAGTCGGTGAGGATCGGCCCGTGCCACTGCATGAAATCATGCAGGTCGCCGTGTAGTTTCATGATCTCCTGCCCCGGGCGCAGCCAGAGGTGGAAGGTATTACCGAGCAGGATCTGCGCGCCGGATTCTTTCACTTCTTCCGGCGTCATGCCTTTTACGGTGCCGTAGGTGCCGACCGGCATAAAGGCCGGGGTTTCGACCACGCCGCGATCAAACACCAAACGGCCGCGACGGGCGCGACCCTCTTTCTTGATTAATTCGTACTTCACAGTGCCTCCGGCATCAGAGAAACAGTCTGATGAGGTTGACTCCGGGGCCATTGGCCCCGGAAAGAGTAAGCCCGGCGCACGACGCGCCGGGCCGGGTATTACCGGCCTGCCGCCTGTTGCGGGGCCAGCGGGTTACGGGTAATGAACATCGCATCGCCGTAACTGAAGAAACGGTACTGCTCGGCCACCGCGGTGTGGTAGGCATTCATCGTCTGGGTATACCCGGCGAAGGCCGACACCAGCATAATCAGCGTGGATTCCGGCAGGTGGAAATTGGTGATCAGGGCGTCGATCACCTGATACTCATAACCGGGGTAGATAAAGATTTTGGTGTCGCCGAAGAACGGCGCGATCAGGCCATCCTGCGTGGCCTGCGCCGCGCTCTCCAGCGAGCGCACGGATGTGGTGCCGACGGCGACCACACGCTTGCCGCGCGCTTTACAGGCCAGCACCGCGTCCACGACCTCTTGCGGCACTTCTGCATACTCGGCGTGCATAATGTGGTCTTCAATGCTCTCCACCCGCACCGGCTGGAACGTCCCGGCGCCGACGTGCAGGGTCACGAAGGCCATCTCCACGCCCTTCTCTTTCAGCGCGGCCAGCAGCGGCTCGTCAAAGTGCAGCCCGGCGGTCGGGGCTGCCACCGCGCCCGGTTTGGCGCTGTAGACGGTCTGGTAAAGCTCGCGGTCCGCGTCCTCATCCGGGCGGTCAATATAGGGCGGCAGCGGCATATGCCCGACGGCGTTCAGCACGCTGAACACGTCGCGCTCATCATTGAAGCGCAGTTCAAACAGGGCGTCGTGGCGGGCCACCATGGTCGCGGAGATGCTTTCATCATCCCCCAGCAGCAGCTCAGCGCCCTCTTTCGGGGCTTTGGAGGCGCGCACATGCGCCAGCACGCGGTGGTCATCCAGCACGCGCTCCACCAGCACCTCAATTTTACCGCCGCTGACTTTACGCCCGAACATCCGCGCCGGGATCACGCGGGTATTGTTGAATACCAGCAGGTCACCCGGCTCCAGCGTCTCCAGCAGGTCAGTGAAGACGCCGTGCGTCAGGTCACCGCTGGGGCCGTCCAGGGAGAGCAGGCGGCAGCCGCTGCGCTGGGCTTGCGGATAGTGGGCAATCAGGGATTCAGGGAGTTCAAACGAAAAATCAGCGACGCGCATAACACTCTACTTCACGTGAAAAACAGGCGGCTTAGTCTAGAGCCAGCACCGCCCGGCTGCAACAATTAAGGGCGTCTGCCGCCTGAAATGGTTATACTGCCGGAATGAATTTTCTTGCCCATCTGCATCTGGCCCATCTGGCCAACAGCTCACTGACCGGTAACCTGGCCGCTGACTTCGTCCGCGGCGATCCCACACATCTTTATGATCAGGCGGTGGTTGACGGCATCCGTATGCACCGGCGGGTCGATTCGCTGACCGACAGCCTGCCGGCGGTTAAAGAGGCGCGCCGCCTGTTCAGTGAAACCTACCGCCGGGTTGCCCCCATCACGATGGACGTCATGTGGGACCACTTCCTGGCGCTGCACTGGCAAAAACTGGTGGCGGATTATACCCTGCCGGCCTTTGTGAACTATGCGCAAGGTCAAATTTTACCCAGCTTAAGCACCATGCCGGCAGGGTTTCAGCATCTTAATGCCTATCTCTGGCCGGAACGCTGGCTGGAGCGCTATGCGGAGCTGCCGTTTATCGCCAATGTGCTGGCCGGGATGGCCGCGCGCCGCCCGCGCCTGCATCTGCTGAAAGGCTCTTTTGTTGACATTGAGCGCAATTACCCGCAGTTTGAGGCGATATTCTTTGATTTTTACCCGCAGATGATGGAAAAAGCGCGCTGCCGCCAGCTATGACGGCGCGCCGTTAAGGCAGGATAAAATAAGGGTTATTGTTAAAACAGGATAGTTTTTACAACTTGCATCAATAGCCGGAAGCTATCTGAATGATTGGTCTTTCACCCTTTATTCACCCTGCCTAAATCCCTATACTGCCCTCGTCTTATTCATAAACTGTCCTTTAACTTGATATTACAGGAGTAATTATGGTCCTGGTAACTCGCCCAGCCCCAGACTTTACCGCTGCTGCCGTTCTGGGCAGTGGTGAAATCGTTGAAAACTTCAACTTCAAAAAGCACACTGCTGGCAAACCTACCGTTGTCTTCTTCTGGCCAATGGACTTCACCTTTGTTTGCCCGTCTGAGCTGATCGCTTTCGACAACCGTTACGCTGAATTCCAGAGCCGTGGCGTGGAAGTTGTAGGTATCTCCTTCGACTCCGAGTTCGTTCACAACGCATGGCGTAAAACCCCGGTTGATAAAGGCGGCATCGGCGAAGTGAAATACGCGATGGTGGCTGACGTTAAACGTGAAATCCAGAAAGCGTACGGTATCGAGCACCCGGACGCAGGCGTTGCGCTGCGTGGCTCCTTCCTGATCGACAAAGACGGCATCGTGCGTCACCAGGTTGTTAACGACCTGCCGCTGGGCCGTAACATCGACGAAATGCTGCGTATGGTTGACGCGCTGCAATTCCACGAAGAGCACGGCGAAGTGTGCCCGGCTCAGTGGGAAAAAGGCAAAGTTGGCATGGGCGCGTCTCCGGACGGCGTTGCCAAGTACCTGTCTGAAAACGCCATTAACCTGTAATCTGCTCACCGGCCGGGTGATTGCCCGGCGGTTGCGCGTTCAGGATAAAAACCGGCCGGCTTTGCCCGCCGGTTTTTTTACGTCTGCCCTTTTTCAGGTCAGCGTTGCCCCGCCATAATGCCGTCCCACCCGGCAAAATGAATATTTCTCCTCTGTTTTCTATGACTTCCATTTTGGTTTGCCGCTACGCTGGTAAAGCACCCTGCCGTCCGCCCGGCTGGCGCGGCATTTGCAGGGTGTTATTCAGGGAGGGTGCCTGCGGGTACCGGCCTGCAACCAATAACGATAAAAGTCAGTACAGACAGGAGGGAATATGGGGTTAACAAAATGGACTGCGCCACTGAGCGCGCTGGCGCTGCTGGTCAGCGCCAGCCTGCACGCCGCCTCAATGCCGGCGGTTGAGGCGCAACACGGGATGGTGGTCTCCTCGCAATATCTGGCCTCGCAGATTGGGGTGGATATCCTGAAAATGGGCGGCAACGCCGTGGATGCTGCCGTGGCAGTCGGCTACGCGCAGGCGGTGGTCAACCCCTGCTGCGGCAACATCGGCGGCGGCGGCTTTATGACGATTCACCTGGCGGACGGCAAAGACACCTTTATCAATTTCCGTGAAACCGCCCCGGCTGCCGCCAGCGCCGACATGTACCTGGATGAACAGGGCAAGGTGCGCAAAGAGGCGTCGCTGTATGGCTATCTTTCTGCCGGGGTGCCGGGTACGGTGCTGGGGCTGGACACCGCGCAGCGCGAATATGGCAAGCTGACGCGCCGTCAGGTGATGGAGCCGGCCATCAGGCTGGCGCGCCAGGGCTTTGTGCTGACCCGTGCAGACACCGACGTGCTGGACACCACCGTCAAACGCTTCCATGACGACCCGGAAGCGGCGCGGATTTTCCTGCGCCCGGACGGCAGCGCACTGCAACCGGGCGACCGGCTGGTGCAGAAAGATCTGGCCAACACGCTGGAGGCGATCGCCCAACGCGGGCCGGACGCCTTCTATAAAGGGAAAATCCCGGCGGCGGTGGAAGCCGCGGCGAAAAAAGGGGGTGGGTTACTGACTGCCAAAGACTTTGCCGACTACCGGATCAGTGAAGCCGCCCCGCTCACCTGCAGCTACCGCGGCTATAAGTTTGTCTCCTCCCCGCCGCCCAGCTCCGGCGGCACCACGTTGTGTGAAACGCTCAATATCCTCGAAGGCTACAACCTGAAAGAGATGGGCTTCAACTCTGCCGCCTCGGTTCATGTGCTGACGGAAGCGATGCGCCACGCCTATATGGACCGCAACACCTACCTCGGCGATCCGGCGTTTGTCACCAACCCCATCGGCCGCCTGACCAGCAAAAGTTACGCCGGTGAAATCCGCAAACAGATCGACCCGGAACGCGCCACGCCATCAAAACAGGTGCAGCCGGGCATGATGCCGCATGAGAAACCGGAAACCACCCACTACTCGATTGTTGACCAGCAAGGCAACGCGGTCTCCACCACGTACACGGTCAACGGCCGCTTCGGCGCAGTGGTGATCGCACCGGGCACCGGTTTCTTCCTCAATGACGAAATGGATGATTTCACCACCAAAGTGGGCGAACAGAACCTGTATGGCCTGGTGCAGGGCAGCCGCAATGCCATTGCCCCTGGTAAGCGCCCACTCTCCTCGATGAGCCCGTCACTGGTGACCAAAGACGGGAAAATCTTCCTGGTGCTCGGCTCACCGGGCGGGTCACGCATCATCAGCATTACCTTGCAGGCGGCGATCAACATCATCGATTACGGCATGGCCCCGCAGGAAGCGGTGGACGCCCCGCGCATCCATCACCAGTGGCTGCCGGATGAAGTCTATTATGAGCAGCGCGGCCTCTCTGCGGACACCCTGGCGCTGCTGGCGCAACGGGGCTACAAGATGGTGGAGCAGACCCCGTGGGGCGCGGCGGAGCTGATTATGGTCGGCCTGCCGGGCGCGGCAGGCGTCATCCCGGCCAACTCCGGCAATGACTCGGCTGTCTCCGGCAAAGTGCGTGAAGGCTATCTGTACGGGGCCAATGATGTGCGCCGCCCGGCCGGTGCTGCCATCGGTTATTGATACCTGGGCATCAACGACAAAAAGCGGGCTGAGGCAGGCCCGCTTTGTTCAGGGAGAGGTTGTCGCGCGCGCACCCTGCTTAATGCCGCGATCAGGGTTTACTGCGGCTGCGCCACAACGTCACGCTCTCTTCCGGCAGCGTCAGGTTAAGCTGCTCCCGCTCCGAAGTAAGCACTCCCTCACCTTCCAGCCGTTTCCACTCGCCTGCCTGCAACAAGGGCGTCAGGGGTAATACCCCACTGGCCGCCGGGCCGCGTTGCAGGGCCACCAGCACCTGCTCACGCTGGTACACCCGCAGGAATACCAGCGTATTCCCCTCGGCGTACAACACCTGGCAACCGCCGCGGCACAAGGCTTTGCTGCGCTGGCGCAGTTTCGCCATCCGGGTGTACAGCGCCAGCAGGTCGGTATTCCACTGCTCTTTATTCCAGGGGAAGGTTTTACGGCAATAGGGATCGTTGCCGCCATCCAGCCCGACCTCATCGCCATAGTAGATGCACGGCACGCCAATCCAGCTGAATTGCCATACCACGGCCATCGCCATCCGCGCCGTATCGCCCTTCAGCAGGGTGAGGAAACGGGCGGTGTCATGGCTGTCGAGCTGGTTAAACTGCCGCAGCTGCACCTGGTGCGGCAGCCCGGCGCGGTAGCCCTCCATCCACGCCGCGCAGGTCTGTGCCGTCAGCGAAACCGGGTGCCCGGCGTTGTCGATGCCGGCCAGGAAAGCGCGCACCGGCACGGCAAAGCCCCGGTAGTTCATTGCGCCATCCTCCACCCCGGCGTGCAGCCAGTCGCGCGCATCATCAAAATGCTCGCCGAGGATATAGGCCTCCGGGTTCTCCTCGCGGATCGCCCGCCTGATACCGGCCAGATGGTGCAGGTTGTTTTTTGCACCGCCCTCTTCGCCCAGCATGTGGATCACATCCAGCCGCCAGCCGTCGATACTGAAGGGCGGCCGCAGCCAGTAACGCGCCACGCTCTGCGGCCCCTGGTAAATCTGCTCCACCACGCCGGGGCTGGCATAATTGAGCTTGGGCAGGCTGCTGAAGCCTTTCCAGTCACGGGTGCTGCCGTCCGGCCAGAAGCTGTACCAGTCGCGGTAAGGGGAATCAGTATGGTGGCAGGCGCCGTTGGGGTGCTGCTGGTGGCGGTCAAACCAGGCGCAGGAGTCGCCGGTATGGTTGAACACGCCATCTAAAATCAGCCGCATGCCAACTTCCCGCGTCTGTTCACGCAGCCGCACCAGCGCCGCGTCGCCGCCAAACCAGGGGTCAACCTGATAGTAGTTTTCCGTGTCATATTTATGCACGCTGGGCGCGGTAAACACCGGGTTCAGGTAGAGCGCCGTGACGCCCAGCTTTTGCAGGTAGGGTAATTTACTGATGATGCCGTCCAGATCGCCGCCATAAAACGCCGAGGGCGAGCCTTCCGCCACAATCGGGTCATCCCAGGCATGGCGCGTCACCTCGCGTTTTTCCGCATGGTGGTAGTAGCTGCCGCTCTGGATCTGGTGGTCGCCGTTGCTGGCGGCGAAACGGTCGGGGAAAATCTGGTAGAAGACCTGATCGCTCACCCAGTCCGGGCCGGGATCGGGCACAGAGAGGGAGAACTGCCCCAGTGCACCGGGTTGCAGCTCGCTCACGCCCAGCGGGCCGACCCAGCGCTGATGGTCAGGCCAAATCAGTTTGAAGCAGTAACGGCGCGCGGGTTGCCCCTCATTCAGCGCCAGCACAGCATGGTAACGGTAATATTTCCCCATCCGGCGGGAGGTCATGGCCTGGAGCCACTCCTCGTTATCCGGTTCGGCACGCAGCAGCACCTGTTCAGGTGCGGTGTCGCATTCCAGCCAGAGTGTCAGGTAGAGAAAATCGCCGCGCAGGGTAATAAAGGGAGGGACCGGCAGGTGCCAGGCAGTGAGCATAGTGTCTCCAGAAGCCGCAATAACAATGCGCTCACCATGCCATGCCGGGCAAACCCCGCCCTCATCTGGCCGGTATAAAATCCGGGGAGGAGGACGGGGGCGGAGAACCTTACCGCCGGTTAATGGCTCTGTTTCTGTGCCGCCACGCGGCGCTGGAATTTCACTTTCCAGGCGTAGCCCAGCAGCAGCAGCGCCACCCAGACCAGGCCCGCATAGAGGGAAACGCGGGTATCCGGGAAGTAACCAATCAGGCCGATGATGAACACCAGGAAAATAATTGCCGCCACCGATGTCACGATGCCGCCGCGCAGCGGGAAGGCCAGGTTGGCCACCTGATCTTTGGTCAGGCTGCGGCGGAAGGCGATCTGTGAGAACAGAATCATGATCCAGACCCACACCGTGGCAAAGGTCGCCAGCGACGCGATCACCAGGAAGACGTTCTCCGGCATGATGTAGTTGAGGTAGACCGCTACCAGCATCGCCAGCATCATCACCACCACCGTCACCCACGGAATGCCGCGTTTTGAGACTTTGGTGAACATTTTCGGCGCGTGGCCCTGCTCTGCCATGCCGTGCAGCATCCGCCCGACGCCGAACACGTCACTGTTAATCGCCGACAGCGACGCGGTGATCACCACGAAGTTCAGGATACCGGCCGCAATGGTGATGCCCATGTGCTGGAAGGTCAGCACAAACGGGCTGCCCTGCGTCCCCACCTGGTTCCACGGGTAAATCGACATAATCACAAACAGCGTACCGACGTAGAACACCAGGATGCGCCACGGCACGGAGTTGATCGCTTTCGGGATAGAGACTTTCGGGTCATTGGCCTCACCGGCGGTGATGCCGATAATTTCAATGCCGCCATAGGCAAACATTACCAGTTGCAGCGAGAGCACCATCCCTATCAGGCCGTTACTGAAGAAGCCGCCGTTGGTCCACAGATTATGGATGCCGGTCGGCTGGCCGCCGTTGCCGATGCCCCAGATGATGATGCCGATGCCCGCCACAATCATGATGATGATGGTCAGCACCTTGAAGAACGAGAACCAGAACTCCAGCTCACCGAACACCTTCACGCTCATCAGGTTGATGCCGCCGATGATCAGCACCACGCTCAGCACCCAGATCCAGTGCGGCACGTCCGGGAACCAGACGCCCATATAAATGCCGAACGCCGTGACGTCGGCGATCGCCACAATCAGGATCTCAAAACAGTAGGTCCAGCCGGTGATGTAACCGGAGAGGGGGCCGAGGTAATCCTGGGCATAACGGGAGAAGGAGCTGGCCTGCGGGTTGTTGACGGACATCTCACCCAGCGCACGCATGATGATAAAGGCGATGACCCCACCAATCAGGTAAGCCAGCAGCACGCTCGGCCCGGCCATTTTGATGGCATCAGCCGACCCATAAAACAGCCCGGTGCCGATGGCAGATCCCAGGGCCATAAAACGAATATGCCGGGTGCTCAGGCCTCGTTTGAGCTTGTTGGCTGGTTGTTCCATGTACTTTTAAACCTGTAAGTAAACCAAAAACAAAAAGGTGAAAACGGCCCGGTTGCCGTAACAGTGCCGGATCGTTAACGCAAAAATGCCACGGGAGGGCCCGTGGCATCGGAAGGGTTACGCAGACATCATCACATCATTGATGGGCAGTGACATTGCGCTCGCCGGCAGCACGATCATAAACCCCGGCCAGGACCAGCATCAGCAGTGATGGCGGCAACCAGGCCAGCCCCTGGGATGCCAGCGGCAGGTGTTCTGTCCAGGCCGGCAGCGCCACAGTCAGGGCGGAAGCTTTGATGGCGTCGATAATACCAAAGATCAGGCTGACCAGCATCACCGGCGCCACAATGCGTGGCGTGCGGTTCCACATACGCAGGGTAAAGCTCAGCACAATCAGCACGATACATGGCGGGTAGATGGCCGTCAGCACCGGGATGGAGATCTGGATCAACTGGCTCAGGCCGAGGTTGGAGACCACCATGGAGAACAGCCCCAGTGCGAACACCAGCGTCCGGTAGGAGAACGGCAGGTGCTGGGCAAAGAACTCCGCACAGGCACAGGTCAGGCCTACTGCCGTCACCATACAGGCCAGGAAGATCAGCGCCGCGAGGAAGGTGCTGCCGATACCGCCGAAGGTGTTCTGTACATACGCGTGCAGGATCACCGCGCCGTTCTGCGCATCCGGCACCAGCACGCCGCTGCCCGCACCCAGTTTGAACAGGCAGAGGTAGACCAGCGTCAGGCCGACACCGGCAATCAGGCCGGCCAGAATGGTGTAACGGGTCAACAGGCGCGCATCACTCACGCCGCGCGATTTCGCCGCGTTCACAATCACAATGCCGAAGACCAGTGCGCCCAGCGTGTCCATGGTGAGGTAGCCATTGACGAAGCCGGTAGAGAACGGCACCTGCTGGTAGATTTCGGTCGCCGGGATCGGCTGGCCTGCCGGCCACAGCACCGCAGCGATACCCAGGATAGCCAGCGCTACCATCTTCAGCGGGGCCAGCACATGGCCGACGGTGTCCAGCAGTTTGCCCGGATACAGGGAAACGGCGATCACCAGCGCAAAGTAGATCAGGCTGTACACCAGCAGCGGCATCGCGCCGTCACCGGTCAGCGGGGCGATCCCCACTTCAAAGGAAACGGTCGCGGTACGCGGGGTGGCGAACAGCGGGCCGACGGCCAGGTAACAGACGGTAGCCAGCAGCAGGCCGGCCTTGCGGCCAATCGGCGTGCTCAGTGCGTCAATGCCGCCGCCGACACGGGCCAGCGCCACCACCGTCACCACCGGCAAGCCCACCGCAGTGATCAGAAAGCCAAGGGCCGCCCACCAGACGTGCTCGCCGGACTGCAACCCTACCATCGGCGGAAAAATGATATTTCCTGCGCCGACAAACAGCGCGAAGGTCATGAACCCCAGCGCCAGAATATCTTTACTTGCTAAACGATGATTCATGTTGTGTCGTGTTGCCTGTTCAAAGGAAAAAGGATTTATCTGTTATCGCGGGCTGGTCGCAGGCAAACACCTGTTCTCAGCATCCGGCTGCCAAATTATTTTTATCGTCAGAGGTCTATGCGGGCGTTGGCTGCCTCTTGCAGCAGCTCTCCATGCGGGAAGTGACCACGCACCGATAAAGGCGGAAAATTGACGTATTGCAGGCGGTATAGCGCGACAACGGGGGCTAAGTTAAACGTTTATAGCGTAGAAAGACAAGGTGGGATCAAAAAAGCAGAGTCATTGACTATATAAAATTTCTTAACCAGATAATCATGCGGTTTATGCTCTGATCCACCCTACATGATTTGTATATTATTTAAACAAGCAGCACACAAACTGTGACACATTGCCTGCGAACCTGCATGAATCGGTCATCCTATGGCCGTTTCATACACAATCCGCAGGCAGGATCAGCGGCTTACCATACGCGGGCAGCGGTATTGATCACCAGTTGCAGTTTTTCCCACTGCTGCGCTTCGGTGATGCTGTTGCCCTCTTCCGTGGAGGCAAAGCCGCACTGGGTGCTCAGGCAGAGCTGCTCCAGCGGCACATACTGCGCCGCCTCACGGATGCGCTGCTCAATCACCGCCGGATCTTCCAGCTCACCGGTTTTGGTGGTCACCAGGCCCAGCACCGCCTGCTGTTTGCCCGGCTTCAGGAAGCGCAGCGGCTCAAAGCCACCGGAACGCTCATTGTCGTACTCCAGGAAGAAGGCGTCGATGTTGACGGTGCCGAACAGCAGCTCCGCCACCGGCTCGTAACCACCTTCGGAGATCCAGGTCGACCGGAAATTCCCGCGGCAGACATGCAGCCCGATGGTGAGATCGTCCGGCTTGCCGGCAATCGCCTTGTTGAGCACATCGGCATAGGTCTGCGCGAGTTGCGCCGGATCATCGCCCCGCTCACGCATCTGGCGTTTCTGGTCATCTGAGCAGAGGTACGCCCAGACGGTGTCATCCAGTTGCAGGTAACGGCAACCGGCGTCATAGAAGGCTTTGATGGCGTCGCGGTAGGTTTGCGCCAGATCGTCGAAATAGACGGCCAGATCCGGGTACACCTCGTGGCTGATCGCTTTACGGCCGCCGCGGAAATGCAGCACGCTCGGGCTGGGGATGGTCATTTTTGCCACCGCATCCCCGGCAATGCTTTGCAGGAAGCGGAAATCTTCCAGCATCGGGTGGTTGCTGAAGCCCAGCTTCCCGGTCACTTTGATGCTGCGCGCTTTGGTTTGCACGCCGTTGAACTGAATCCCCTGGTCCGCTTCGTAAGGCTCAACGCCATCCAGCCCTTCGAAGAAATCGAAATGCCACCAGGCGCGGCGGAACTCACCGTCCGTCACCACTTTCAGGCCCAGTTCGCGCTGTTTCGCCACCACATGGCGAATCTCCTCATCTTCCACCCGGCGCAGTTGCGCGGCATCAATTTCACCGGCCTGGAATTGTTGGCGGGCTTTTTTCAACGCAGCCGGGCGCAGCAGGCTGCCGACAACGTCAGCGGAAAAAGCAGGTGTGTTATTTGGCATCTCTGGCTCCTGAGGATTGCCGCCTGAAGGCGACAATCAAATGATTTCTGACGGATAACTAATTTATAAAGTTAACTATTTTTGAAGCGAATTATTTTCCACTAAAATAATTTCGCTGCGTGACATCAGACTTCTGGACGTCTACATGGCTTGAAGGCTAATTTGTCATGTGCGCTGCCTGACGGCAAACGAGGAATTTTCATGGCCCATGAAATAAATTCATGTTGGTACGCCCTGCCCCCGCTTTTTTCACCTGCCTCACACATCACAACCGGCCTTTCCCCCGCGTAACCCGCTGGCCACCTGTACCGGTCTTCCCCTGTGACGGCATTCACAGCCTGTGAAAGCCACGCACTGTGAATGCCGGGAATGGCGGGTTAATCCCATTAGGCACACTGTCTTTATGGGGTTAATCGATTACCCTGCCTGTCGTGATATGCCGCGATACGGCCACGCCATAACGCCCCGTATCGCCACGCCAGATGTCAGGGAGGAGATATGTTATTAAGCAGCATCACCAGTGACAGACTGATTTTATTGGATAAACCGTGGCAGCACCGTGCTGACATCCTGCAACGGCTGTGCCGGTTGCTGGCGGAACAGGGTGTCGTCAGCGATGAAAACGCTTTTCTGGAGGCCGTGTGGCAGCGCGAGCGCCTTTCTGAAACCGGCTTTGAGCAAGGCATCGCCATTCCCCACGGTAAATCCCCGGTGGTCACCAGGCCGGCGTTTGCCGCCGTGCGGCTGACCGCACCGGTCGCGGACTGGCCGACCATGGACGGCGAAGACAAGGTTGATCTGGTGTTTTTGCTGGCCGTACCTGACGGCGACCCCGGCGCGCACCTGCGGCTGCTCTCCTCCCTGAGCCTGTTGCTGATGGAGGAACACCATGTCGCCGCATTGAAAGCCGCCGCCACCCCGGCGGCGTTCCTGGCGATCCTGGACAGCGGCCACAGCGCCGCCGCGCCGCACGTCACGGATGCCCGCCAGCCAACCCTTATCGTCATCACCTCCTGCCCGGCCGGGATTGCCCACACCTATATGTCTGCCGAGGCGCTGGAAAAAGCCGGCGCGGCGCGCGGCATCCGGGTATTGAGTGAGAAACAGGGCGCAAACGGCGTGGAAGATGAGGTCACGGCTGAACAGATCGCGCAGGCTGACGGCGTGATCTTTGCCGCGACGCTGCCGCCCAAAGGCAAAGCGCGGTTCAACGGCAAAAAATATGTCTCCACCACGGTGTCGGAGCCGTTAAAAAATGCCGACGGCCTGATCGACCGCGTATTGCATCACCCGGACGGCATTCTGGCAGTGGGCGCAGAAGAGGCCCCCGCCACGGGCAGCGGCAAAAAATCCTTCCCTGCCCGGCTCTATCAGGGCGTCTCCAGCGGCATCTCCTACATGATCCCGGTCATCGTCGCGGCCGGGCTGATGATCGGCATCGGGCAGGTCGGGGCCAGCCTGTTTGGCGTGGTCAATATCAGTGACGCCGCCTATGCCGCCCACCCCCGCCCATTATTGGTGGTTCTCCACGGCCTGACGCTGTACGGCACTATGATCATGAAATTTATGTACCCGGTCTTTTCCGCGTACATGGCGTACAGCATTGCCGATCGCCCCGGCCTGGTGCCGGGCTTTATCGGCGGGGCATTCGCCGGTGGCCTGCATTATCTCTTCTGGTCAATCGGCGGCGGTATTCCCTCGGGTTTTCTCGGTGCGTTGATGCTGGGGTTAGTGGCCGGTGTGGTGGCGGATTACCTGAATAAACATATCCGGCTGCATAAAAACCTCCAGGCGATGAAACCGATGCTGATCGTGCCGGGGCTGACGGTGCTGGTGATCTTTTTCATTAACCTTTATCTCGTCGATCCGGTATTCGGCGGCATCAACCACTTTTTCCAGCAAACCATTATCGCGCACGGCAATTCCGGCGCCTTAATGCTGGCCGTCATTATCGCCTCCCTCACCGCTTTTGATTTGGGCGGCCCGGTGAATAAATCCGCCGGGGCCATTGCCATTGGCCTGGCGGCCGACCATATCTACCCGTTAACCTCGCGGGTGCTGGGCATTGTGATCCCGCCCATCGGCATTGGGCTTGCGACATTACTTGATAAATACCTGGTCAGGCAGCGGGTCTTTGATGAAAACCAGCGCGTCACCGGCACCACGTCATTAATTCTCGGCTTTCTCGCCATCGGTGAAGGGGCGATTCCCTTTATGTTGAAAAACCCCCTGATTACGATTTCGATCAATATCGGCGGCGCGGTGCTCGGGGCCGTGACCGCCATCAGCCTGGGGTCGGTGCAATGGTACCCGCTGCCTGCCGTCTGGGGCTGGCCGCTGGTGGAAAACCTGCCCGCCTATCTTATCGGCCTGCTGGCCGGGGTCGCCTTTATTGCAGTCACCAACGTATTTGTCCGCTATGCCCTGATCAGGGCAGGGAAAATGCACATCGAATCACAGGAGTAACAGATGGCAAATAAAGAGGTTTATGTCGTTCCGCATTCCCACTGGGATGCGGAATGGTATTTCACCTGCGAGGACTCCCATATTCTGTTAATTGAGAATATGGATTACCTGATGACTGTATTAGAACGTGATCCCACCTTTCCCAGTTATACCTTTGATGGCCTCGCCTGTGTGATTGACGAATACCTGGCGATCCGGCCGGAAAACCGCGCCCGGTTAGCGGCGTTAATCCGTGCGCGGCGGTTATTGGTCGGCCCCTGGTACACCCAATGTGACTCCCTGCTGATCCGCACTGAATCCCTGATCCGCAACCTGGTATACGGCACCAACATAGCCGGGCACTTCGGCCACAGCATGAATATTGGTTACCTGCCCGATATTTTTGGCCAGCACGCCTGGCTGCCCGCCTTTTTTACCGATCTGGGCATCACCTACTGTGTATTACAGCGCGGCATTTACACTGACCAATTAAACGGTGATTTGAATTTCTACTGGCGCGCGCCTAATAAGGCCATGATCGCCACCAATTATCTCTATTTTGGTTATGGGCCGGGGAAATTCTTAAGCGCGCAGCCAGATTACCTTGAACAGCGTTTATTGCCGATCCTCGATCGGCTCTCCGCCATGAATCAGCGCACCGACAAGCTGCTGTTGCCCGCCGGCGGCGATCAGGTATTGGTCAATGCGGGCTTTCCGGCCACGGTGGCCGCGCTGAACCGCTGCCGGACCGGTTATACCTTCAGACTGGCCAGCTATGAAACCTATATGGAGGCGGCCTGGGCTGACACGGATTTCCCGCACGTGATTGACGGCGAACTGGTGGGTTGCCAGAAATCGCGGATTCACCGCACCTGCCACTCCACCCGCTATGACATCAAACAGCAGACCTGGAAAACCGAGCATCTGTTGCTGGACCAGCTCGAACCGCTGGCGGCGCTGGCGGCGCGGCAGGGCATCACCTGCCCTGCACGGCTGATGGATACCCTCTGGAAAACGGTTTTCCTGGCGCACGCGCACAACGGCATTGAGGCGACGAACGCCGATCCGGTCAACCACGACATTAAGCAGCGCCTGGTAAGCGTCGAACGTTCTGCGCTGAGCCTGATTAACCTGCTGAAAAAGAAACTCAGCCACCCGATCACCCGCCAGCTCGGCCAGGCTAACCTGCTGGTGGTGTTCAATACTGATGTCCACCCGCTTGACCAGCCCGTCAGCGCCGTGCTCTTTACCCGCAACCCGCATTTTACCCTGCGGCACGACGGCACGCCGGTGGACTACACCCTGCTCCGTCAGGCGGCGATGGATGGCGGTAAAAAAGTGGTTGTCACGGCGCAGGGTGAGAAACTCGAGCCGGTCGAACACTACTACCGCAGCGAAATCCTGTTTCCCCCTTTCCCCACGCAAGGGCTGGGCTACCAGGCCTATGTGGTCGATGAGGAGAACCCGGCGCAGCCCGGCCGCCCGGTCGCCCCCACTTCCGCCACGTACATTGAAAACTGCCACTACCGGGTAACCCTGGAGGCCGGGCGGCTGTCGCTGGAACATCTCCGGCTTAACCAGCGGATTGACGATCTGCTGACCTTTGTGGATGAAGGCGATGACGGCGACGAATTTGATTTCTCACCACTGGAAAGTGAGCACCTACTTCGCTGCAACACCTTCAGCCTGGTGGCGACAGAAACCGGCCCGCTGGTGTCTATCATGACCTTATCCTCGGTGTTGACGCTGCCGCAAGGGATGGCGGAACGCCAGGCGGGCCGTCAGGATCAGCCGCTGACCCTCCTGACCCGGCTTGAGTTGCGCCACCAGGAGCCGCTGGTGCGGGTGCACCACGAACTGCACAACACCATGACTGAACACCGCCTGCGGGTGCAGATAAAAACGCCGGTGGAGCGGCCTGCCTGCTCTTATGCCGACCAGGGCTATTCGATGCTCCGGCGCGACACGGTGAGCCGCTATGTGCCGGGGTGGCGGGAAGCCGGGTTTGTCGAAAAACCCATGCCGATCCACACGCTGGAAAACGTGGTCTGCCTCAGAGGCCCGCACTGCGTTTTCGGCGTAATGACCAAAGGCATCAAAGAGTATGAAGTCGTGCCGGAGGAGAACAGCATTGCGTTAACCCTGTTCCGCAGCGTGGGGCTGCTGGGTAAAGATGACACCCGGTGGCGGCCGGGGCGGGCATCCGGCATCAACAATAAAGTGGTGCACACGCCGGATGCGCTGATGCAGCAAACCATGACGTTTGACTACGCGCTGCTGCTTGATGACCCCCGCACTGAGGAGGCCGGCGTGTATCGCGCGGTCAATAACTACCGCGAACATTACCTGGCCTATCATGTGCAGAGCCTGAACACCTTTGAGGAGCGGCTGGAGCGGTTTACGATCCCCCTCCCTGACCACCCTGCGCCTGCGGCGGCCATGCATCTGGCGGTCGACAACCCCCGCATTTTCATGAGCATGTGCAAACCAGGCACAGATAACGCCCTGATTATCCGGCTGTTTAACCCCGGCGACACGCCTGAAACCTTCAACATTCACAGCGGCGGCGAACAGCTGATCCACCGGTTGAACCTGCGCGAGGCGAACCAGGAGACCCTCACCGGCGCGATCACCCTGGCCGGCAAGCAGTACCTGACGCTGGCGGTCTGCCCCCGTTAATCAGGCAAGCGCGCGGCGGCCTGCCCATGCCGCGCGCCCTTTTTATCTCCCTGCTCCCCCGCTACTCCGCCAGCCCCAGCAACGCACGCACTTCGCGCAGTTTTTCCGGCGACAACGGCAGATAGCCGTCACGGGTGATCACCCGTTGCCCGGCCTCTGACAGCACATGGCTGAAGAAGGCGGCTGTCAGCGGTTCCAAAGGCTGGCCCGGCGCTTTATTGACGTAGATATAGAGGAAACGGGTCAACGGGTAGTGGCCGTTGCGCACATTATCCGCGGTGGGCTGGATAAAGTGTTGGCCATCCTCGGCCAGCGGCAGCGCTTTCACCCCGCTGGTGTGGAAGCCGATACTGGCATAGCCGATGCTGTTCAGCGTACCGGCCACCGCCTGTGCCACCGAGGAGGAGCCGGGCAACTCATTGACCTGCGGCAGGAAATCCCCGCCGCACAGCGCCCGTAATTTGAAATAGCCATAGGTGCCGGACGCCGAGTTACGGCCATAACGTGCAAAGGGGCGGTTGGCCCAGCTGCCGCCGAGGCCGACATCCCCCCAGCGGCGTAGCTGCCCTGTCTCACCGCAGCGCTGCGTCATGGAGAAAATGGCGTCCAGCTGGTCCCAGGTCAGGCCGGTCAACGGGTTATCCTGATTGACCAGCACCACCAGCGCATCCACGGCCACCGGCACTGCCAGCGGCGAATAACCGTAACGCTGGCGGAAGGAGGCGATCTCTGCATTTTTCATCGGGCGGCTCATCGGCCCCAGCTGGGCCGCCCCGGCAGCCAGCGCGGTGGGTGCCGTTGAGGAACCGGCCGCCTGAATCTGTAAATTCACCCCTGGGAAACGGCGCGAGAAGCCCTCGCCCCACAACGCCATCAGGGTCGCCAGCGTGTCAGACCCGACGCTGGAGAGGTTACCGGAAAGCATCCGGTTGGCGGGAGGCGCAGCAGGGCCGGAAGCCGGGGAAGCAGCGGACACCGGCAAACAGGAAAATGCGACCGGCAGCAAAAACAGGAGGCAGGCCAGGGCCTGCCGGCAATGCCGTGAAATCATGGGTTGTGTGGCTCAAGGGGGCTGAAGCGGGTAATTATGTCTGTGTCGCGCCCTGAGTCAATGCATCCGGCACAATCAGCCGTTTTGGCAGGGTAAACATAAAGCGGGTGCCTTCGCCCGGTTCGCTCAGCACTTCCAGCCGGGCGTCGTGGTGGTTAAGCGCATGTTTGACGATGGCCAGCCCCAGCCCGCTGCCGCCGGTCTGGCGCGAACGCGCCTTATCGACCCGGTAGAACCGCTCCGTCAGGCGCGGCAGGTGCTCAGCGGCGATGCCCGGCCCGTTATCACTGACCAAGAATTGCGCGCCCTGCGCGGTACGCTGCCAGGAGACCTCAATGCGTGTGCCGGGCGGGGTATGGTTCACGGCGTTATACACCAGGTTAGAGACGGCGCTGCGCAACTGATCCTCATTGCCGAACACCTTCAGCGCCTCATTGATGCGGAATTCGATCTGGTGCTGGTTATTGCTCAACGCCTGCGCCTCAGGCTGCAACATGCGCAGCATCCGCGGGATGTCCACCCGCTCCTGCATGTCCGGCGGCGGCGCGGCCTCGATTTTTGACAGCGTCAGCAACTGCTGCACCAGCCCGTCCATGCGGCGGGTCTGTGCCTGCATGGTATGCAGCGCTTTGCTGCGCAGTGGTTCCTCGAGCGTCTCCTCGCCCATCATCTCCAGGTAGCCCTGCAACACCGTCAACGGCGTGCGCAGCTCATGGCTGACGTTGGCGAAGAAGTTGCGCCGCGCGCCTTCCAGCTGGCGCATCTGGGTCACGTCACGTGCCACCATCAGCAACTGCCCTTCAGAGTAGGGCATCGCGCGGAATTCCACATGGTGGCCGTTGTTCAGCACCAGCGTCAGCGGGCGGGTAAAGGTTTCGCCTTGCAGGTAGCGGGTAAACTCCGGGTAGCGCAGCAGGTTAAGGATGTTCTGGCCATTATCTTCCGGCCAGCGCAGCCCCAGCAGTTGCTGGGCCAGGCCGTTGCACCAGAAAATCATGCCCTCTTCCGTGGTCAGCACCACCGCATCGGGCAGGGATTCCGCCCCGCTGCGAAAACGCTTGATCAGCAGCGCCAGCTCACGCCGCCGCCGCCGGTTACGCAGCTGCATCTGGTAAAGGCCGTAGAAGACAGGCTCCCAGCTCCAGCGGCCGGTGGGCGGCGTCATGCTGCGGTCGAGCCATAACCAGTAAGAGAGCCGGAGCTGGTTATAGTAGTTCCAGCCCAACGCGCTCAGTACGCTGGCCAGCAGCCACCAGGCGAGGCCGCCGAACAGCAGCCCCAGCAGCAGGCCGGGCAGGCAGAACAACACCAGCTCCAGCGCCAGCCCCTTCCAGGATAGACGTTCCAGCACGTTATGGTCTCCGCCGCGACATCAGTAGCGCGTTGAGAATCGGTAACCCGTCCCGCGGACGGTCTGCACCATGCGATCGTGGCCGCTGCTCTCCAGCGCCTTGCGCAGGCGGCGGATGTGCACGTCCACTGTCCGGTCTTCTACATAGACGTTAGTGCCCCAGACGTGGTTCAGCAGTTGCTCACGGCTGTACACCCGCTCTGAATGGGTCATAAAGAAGTGCAGCAGCCGGAACTCGGTCGGGCCCATCTCCAGCGGGGATTCATTCGCCATCACCCGGTGTGAGGAAGGGTCGAGGCTCAGCCCCTGCATCTCAATCATCTCTTCCAGCGCCATCGGCGAGATGCGCCGCATTACCGCTTTGATGCGCGCCACCAGCTCCTTGGGTGAGAAGGGTTTGGTGATGTAATCATCCGCGCCCACTTCCAGCCCGCGAACCCGGTCTTCCTCTTCGCCGCGCGCGGTCAGCATCATCACCGGGATGTCACGTGTCATCGCTTCACGCTTCATGTGCTTGATAAATTGCAACCCGGTACCGCCCGGCAACATCCAGTCGAGCAATACCAAATCGGGAAAAGGTTCCGCCAGCCGGTTCAGCGCGGTGTCAAAATCCTCGGCTTCCAACGGCTGGTAACCATTCTGTTCCAGAACAAAACAGACCATCTCCCGAATCGGGGCTTCATCCTCAACCACCAAAATACGTCTTGCCATCGTCAATCCTGCCAATAGGTTAGCGATCACGTTTGTGTGCGGCCGCCATTATGCGTCAGTTTTATGACACATTTATGAATAAGTCTAGCGCGTCCATTCAGCACGGGAATTGGTCATACCTTACTGCTAATTGTAGCCGGACAGGCGATAAAATGACGGAGTTGGAAAGCATCTCGCAAACCGTAACGGGTTTCCCCCACGACATCACGGCGCGACGGCGTTTATAATCAGCCTCCTCCGCCCTCCGGGGCAGGCAATACAAAGCGAGAGTGTTATGCGCCTGATTCATACATCTGACTGGCATCTTGGCCAGGTCTTTTTCACCAAGAGCCGCGCAGCGGAGCACCAGGCGTTCCTGACCTGGCTGATTGAACAGGTTGAAGCCCATCAGGTGGATGCAGTGGTGGTCGCCGGGGATATCTTTGATACCGGCGCGCCGCCGAGCTACGCCCGCCAGCTCTATAACCGCTTTGTGGTGGCGTTGCAGCGTACCCGCTGCCAGTTGATTGTGCTGGGCGGTAACCATGACTCCGTCGCCACGCTGAACGAGTCGCGGGAGTTGCTCTCCTGCCTGAATACCACGGTCATCGCCAATGTGAAGGCCGACAACCGCCCCCAGCTCTGTGTGCTGAACCGGCACGACGGCACCCCCGGCGCGCTGTTGTGCGCCATCCCGTTCCTGCGCCCGCGCGACCTGCTCCTGAGCCGCGCCGGCCAGTCCGGCAGCGAAAAACAGCTCGCCCTGCAGGAGGCGATCGCCGCCCATTACCAGAGCCTGCATCAGGCTGCACTGGCCAAACGGGACGAACTGGGCCTGCCGCTGCCGATCATCGCTACCGGGCACCTGACTACTGTGGGCGTCTCCACCTCGGATTCGGTGCGTGACATCTATATCGGCACGCTGGACGCCTTCCCCGCGCAGGCGTTCCCGCCGGCGGATTACATCGCCCTCGGCCATATCCACCGCGCCCAGTGCGTGGCAAAAAGCCACCATATCCGCTACAGCGGGTCACCGATTCCGCTCAGCTTTGACGAAGCCAACAACACCAAAAGCGTCTATTTGCTGGAGTTTGACGGCGCAACGCTCGCCTCCGTGGAGACCCTGCCGGTGCCGGTTCACCAGCCGATGGCGATCGTCAAAGGCTCGCTGGCGGAGATTGAACAGCAGCTGCACGCCTTCCGTGACGCCGACCCGGCGCGCCCGGTATGGCTGGACATTGAAGTTGCCACCCAGGACTACCTGAGTGACATCCAGCGCCGCATCCAGCAACTGACCGACCCGCTGCCGGTGGAAGTGGTGCTGCTGCGCCGCAACAAAGCCCAACGGCAGAGCGCCCTGGCCCAGCAGGCCAAAGAGACGCTGACGGAGCTCTCCGTTACCGAGGTGTTTGACCGGCGCATGGCGCTGGAAGCGGACGCAGACAGCGAACACTGCGAGCGGATGCGAAAGATGTTCCGCAATGTGGTGGAAGAGGTGCGTGAAGCCAATGAAGGAATGCCATCCGCATGAAAATTCTGAGCCTCCGGCTGAAAAACCTTAACTCGCTGCAAGGCGAATGGAAAATCGACTTCACCCAGGAGCCGTTCGCCAGCAACGGCCTGTTTGCCATTACCGGCCCCACCGGCGCCGGGAAAACCACCCTGCTCGATGCCATCTGCCTGGCGCTCTACCACCAGACGCCGCGCCTCACGGTGACCCCGAGCCACAATGAGCTGATGACCCGCCACACCGCCGAATCCCTGGCGGAGGTGGAATTTGAGGTCAAAGGCGTGGCTTACCGCGCTTTCTGGAGCCAGCGCCGCGCCAAAAATGCGCCGGACGGCAATCTGCAGGCCCCGAAAGTGGAGCTGGCACGGGTGGCGGACGGCAAAATCCTGGCTGACAAAGTGCGTGACAAGCTGGAATCGGTGGCGCAGATCACCGGGCTGGATTTCGGCCGGTTTACCAAATCGATGATGCTGTCGCAGGGGCAGTTCGCCGCCTTCCTGAATGCTGATGCCAACGACCGCGCAGAACTGCTGGAGGAGCTGACCGGCACGGAGATTTATGGCCAGCTCTCTGAGCGGGTATTTGAGCAGCACAAACAGGCGCGCAGCGATCTGGATGCGCTGCACCACCGCGCCGCCGGTATCGAACTGCTGACCGACGAACAGCAGCAGCAGCTCGCCGGCCAGCTGGCGGCGCTGGTGGAACAGGAGGCGCAACAGGCGCAACAGGCCGCCGGATTGCAACGCGGGATCGCGTGGATCAACCAGGATCAGGCGCACCGGCAGGCACTGGCGCACGCCCTCCGGCAACACCAGCAGGCAGAAGTAGCCTGGCAACAGGCGCAGCCTGACCTGCTGCGGCTGGCGCGCAATGAACCGGCAGAAAAGTTGCGCCCGCTCCAGCAAGCCCGCGATCAGGCCCGGGATGACTGCGTTCAGCATCAGGCCACGCTCAATGCGCTGCTCACCCGGCAACACGATCAGCAGCAGGCGCTGGCCCCGTTGCTGGCCCGCCACGAACAGGCGCAGCAACAGCTTACGGCCCTGCAACAGCAGCATACCCAACAGGAAGCGCTGATTGCGCAGGTCACGCCGCTGGACACCCAGCTCGCCCAGCTGGCCCGGCAACATGAGGAGCAGCAACAGGCGCACCAGCGCCAGCAACAGCAGGAGGCTGAACGCCGCCGCGCCTTGCAGCTCACCCAGCAACAACTGGAACAGGGCAGCATGCGGCTGGCGGCGCTTGAGGCCTATGGCCGTGACCATGCGCACCATGCCCAGTGGGGCGAAAACTTGCCGCTGTGGCGCACGCAGCTCCAGCAACAGGTGGCCCAACAGCAGGCGCAGCAGGCCGCACAACAGGAACTGGCTGCCGCCCAACAGCAGCTTGACCGCCTGAACCGGGAGCGCGAGACGCTGGCGCAGCAGCAACCGGCGGTGGATCAGGCACTGCAACAGGCAGAAACGCAGGCCGCCGCCCATCAGCAGGCGTTGCAGACACAGGAACAGCAGTACCCGGCGGAGACGCTGCATACCCGGCTGGCCGCCCTGCGCGAACGGCGGCCGGTGCGTGGGCAGCTGGCCGCACTGGTGCCGCTGGCACGCCAGACCCGCCAGCAGATCGCCCATCTGCAACAACAGCAGCAGGAAAACCAGCAGCACCTGACGCTGACCGGGCAGCAGCTGGCGGAGAAACGCCAGCATTACCAATTGCAAAAGCAGCACCTGGCGGACCTGAAAACGCTGCATCAGCGCGAAGAGCAGATCGTGAGTTTCGAGGCGCATCGCGCGGCGTTGCAACCCGGTGATGCCTGCCCGCTGTGCGGGGCCACCGAACACCCGGCGATTGAGGCTTATCAGGCGATTGTGCTGTCTGAGACGGCGCAACGGCTGGCGGTGCTGGAGCAGCAGGTTGACGCGATAAAAACCGCCGGCATTGAACTCGGGGCGCGGGTGAAGTCCCTGCAGGAGCGCGAGGCGCAGTTGCAGCAGGAGCTGGCGCGTGCCGGCCAGGTGCAGGCGGAGCAGCAACAGCGCTGGCAGGCCCTGAGCGCCCCGCTGGCGCTGACGCTGACGCTGGCGGATGAGGCCGCCCTGGGTGACTGGCTGGCGGACGAAGAGCAGCAGGAAACCCAGCTCCAGCAGCAGTGGCAGCAGCGTGAAACCCTGCAACAGGCGCACCGCGCCGCACAGGACGCGCTGAACACCGCCCGGCAAGCCCAGCAGCAGTTGCACCACCAGCTGGCGTTGCTTGATGAGCGCCGCCATGAACAGCAGAAACAGTGGGCGCAGCAGCAGGCACGCCAGGCACAGGCTGAGCAGGCGCTGGCCGATGACGCGCAGCGGGTCACCGCCACGCTGGCCGCGCTGGGCCTGACGCCGCCGGAAGCCGGGGAGCACGCGGCCTGGCTGGCACAGCGGCAGCAGGAGTGGCAACAGTGGCAGCAGCAACAGCAGGAGCGCCAGGATCTGACGCTGGCGCTGAAGCAGGCCGAAACGCGGCGCGAAGGCGAACAACGGCGGGTGGAGGATGCCGCCGCCCGTCTGGCCGAGCTGGATGCCCAATGCCGCCTGCTTGCCGCCCAGCAGGCGCAGGCGCAACAGCAGCGCCGCGATCTGTTCGGCGACCGTGACGTGGCCGCGGCGCGCGACACCTTACAGCGTGAGGTGCAGGCCGCCACCCTGGCGGCCCAGCAGGCCGACGCGGCCTATCAGCAGGCACAGCACGCCCTGAGCCGGCTGGCCGGGGAGATCGCCGGGCTACAACAGCAACAGCAGCAGTTGGCCGCGCGTGAACAGCAGAGCGAACAGCAGCTGGCTATTGCACTTGCCGCCAGCGAATTTGCAGACGAAAGCGCGCTGAATGCCGCCCTGTTGGATGAGGCGCAACGGGATGCGCTGCATCAGCAAAAGGCAGCGCTGATGCAGCAACAACAGGAAGCGGAAACCTTGCTGAAACAGGCACAGGCCACCCTGGCACAGCATCAGCCTCAGCGTCCGGACAGCCTGCCCGCGCAGGCCGACGGCAGTGCGCTGGAGGCGGAGCTGGCGGCGCTGCAACAGCAGTTGCGGCTTTGCGCCCAACAGCAGGGCGAACTGCGCCAGCAACTGGAAAGCGATCGCCTGCGCCGCAGCAACCAGCAGCAGCTGTTCAGCCAGATTGCCGAAAGCCAGCAGCAGTTCCGCGACTGGAGCGCGCTCAATACGCTGATCGGCTCCAGTGACGGTGCCAAATTCCGCCGCTTCGCCCAGAGCCTGACGTTGGATCATCTGGTCTATCTCGCCAACCAGCAACTGGAACGGCTGCATGGCCGCTACCTGTTACAGCGTAAAGAGAGCGACGCGCTGGAGCTTCAGGTAGTGGACACCTGGCAGGCGGATGCTTTGCGGGATACCCGTACCCTGTCCGGCGGTGAAAGTTTCCTGGTGAGCCTGGCGCTGGCACTGGCGCTCTCTGATCTGGTCAGCCATAAAACCAGCATCGATTCGCTGTTCCTGGATGAGGGCTTCGGCACCCTGGATGCCGACACGCTGGATACGGCGCTGGACGCGCTGGATAACCTCAACGCCTCCGGCAAAACTATCGGCGTCATCAGCCACGTGGACGCGATGAAAGAGCGCATCCCGGTGCAGATCCGGGTGAAAAAAGTCAACGGTCTGGGCGTCAGCCGCCTCGGCAAAGAGTTCGCGGTGCCCTGAGGCCGCACGCCCCAACTGTCCGGCCGCCGGGGCGCTGTCGGCCGCCCGGTTTCGCACATGGGCGGCCATTACCGCCCGGCTGCTACGCCCCCGATTAATAAGCCTCTAATCAATAGGCGCTGCCATCCTTGTGCAGGAACTGCGGGTTGCCCTGGCTGTCCTCTTCCAGCAGCAGGTCATCGTCGGGGTAGATCACCCCGTCACCGGGACTGCGATCGCCCACCTCCAGATAGACCACCTCCTCCGCCGTGCGGTTGAGCAGATGGTGGGCATCACCGTTACCGGCTTTAAACCCGGCACACATGCCGGGCTTCAGCGGTGTTTCGCCCTGGTTGGTCACCAGCACCGGCTCCCCGGACAGGATGTAGATAAACTCATCCTCCCTGGTATGGAAATGGCGCAGTGCGGAGGCACCGCCGGGCGCGATGCGCGCAAGGTTGACGCCAAAATTCGTCAGGCCGAATTGATCGCCCAGTTGGCGTTTTTGCCGTTTTTCCATCTGGGCGGCAAATGGCGCCGGGTAGTGCGAAGGCGGCTCCACCGGTGCCACCTCAGCGGCTGTCACCGCCGCCGGAAAGGTCGCCGACGTTTCAGGTAGTGTGCCCGGCGTCGCGCCCGCGTCAGGCTCCTGGTGGGTCAGCGACGTTGTGTCAGGGTGTTTTCGCGAAGGGGTCTGGGTCATCAGGCATTCTCTCCCGTCAAGATTCGGTAGGGTCTGGCACCGCCAGCTCTGGCGGCCTTATCAGGGTTAGCACATTTTTTACGCTTGCCCCACCTGTACAAGGCATTGGCGGCAGAGTTAAAACAATACCAAACAGCAACAGTACCGACCGGAACAATGCAGAGTTAAAATTCATGTCAGCGGTTATCAGACCGCTCGTTAAGCTAAAGAGAAGGTGTAACGCATGCGATATCCGCTTTATCTCCATCAGGCTACTGACGGCGCTTTCTCCGGTTTCGTACCGGACGTGAGCGGCTGTTATTTTGCTGGTGATACCCTTGACGACGCCATTAACGATGCCCAAAACGCCCTTAGCCTCTATTTTGCCTACCGGGTTGAGCAAGGCCATGCGCCAGATAAGGCAAAAACCGTGGCTGACCACCTGAAGAATGACGCCTGTACCGGCGGAATTTGGGCCTATGTCGATATCGACTGCCCCCTGACACCCTGACGCGACAGGGAAAAGGCCCTCGGTTTCCCCGTCGCGTTTAATAAGTCATGGTTTGCCCTGGGCGCTTAGCGCAATGGCTCCTGCGGCCAGAGCCAGGCGGCACCGCGCACGCCGCTGGCATCGCCATGTTTCGCCTTCAGTACCGGGGTTTCGCACTCACCGCCGAATACCCACTGCTTCAGCAGCAGCGGCACGGTCTGGTAGAGGCGGTCAACGTTGCTCATGCCGCCGCCCAGCACGATCACATCCGGGTCGAGCAGGTTGACCACATGCGCCAGGGATTTCGCCAGCCGTATCTCATAACGGCTGAGTGCCAGTTCCGCCACCGCGTCGCCCTGCCCGGCCAGCGCCATGATTTGCACGCCTTTCTGCGCCTGCCCGCTCAGCCGCTGGTAGTCCTGGGCGAAACCGGTGCCGGAGATAAAGGTTTCGATGCAGCCCGGTTTGCCGCAGTAGCAGGCCACTTCGCGCGCATAGCGCAGCTCGTCGTCGTCCTGCCACGGCAGCGGGTTATGCCCCCACTCACCGCCGATGCCGTTACCCCCGGCGTGCACTTCGCCATTGATCGCGATGCCGGCGCCGCAGCCGGTGCCGATGATCACCGCAAAGACCGTGTGTTTGCCTGCCCCTGCGCCGTCAGTGGCTTCAGAGACCGCCAGGCAGTTGGCGTCATTAGCCACCCGCACCTGCCGTTGCAGCATCCGTGACAGGTCGCTGTCGAACGGCTGGCCGTTGAGCCACACCGAGTTGGCATTTTTCACCAGGCCGGTATAAGGCGACAGGGTGCCGGGAATGCCGATCCCCACGCTGCCCCGCTCGCCGGTGGCGTGTTCCGCTTCCGTCACCAGCCCGACAATCGCCCCCAGGGTTTTGTCGTAGTCATGGCGCGGCGTGTCGATCCGTTTACGGAAATATTCACGCCCATCATCGGCCAATGCCACGGCCTCTATTTTGGTGCCGCCTAAATCAATCCCAATTCGCACGATCGTCTCTCCGGCGCTGTGGTTGTCAATGTCATCAAAGTCATGATGCGGATAAGTATAGTGACCAACGGGGCAGCACACCGGCAACCCCGACCTGTCTGATTCTGTGTTGCCCCCGGCGGGGTTAACCGGTACACCTTGTGATAAAAAACGGCCCGGCGGGGAGAGTTCGCTCACAGTTCCAGCGCCCGGCAGTTAACGCCGCGGGCGCATCGGTTACACTGATTTTAACGTTTCTTTAACACCCCTGCGCGGTTTGCAGTGCCCGTCCCTGGGGCACGTAAGGTTGTCTGCGTCGGCACCCCGCAAGGAGTCTTGCCATGAAACCCGCCATTCTGGTTGTGGATGATGACCCGGCCATCTGTGACCTGCTGCATGATGTGCTGAGCGAACATGTGTTTACCGTGCGCTGCTGCCACCGGGGCGAAGAGGCGCTGCAACAGATTGCACAACACGCTGACATCGCGCTGGTACTGCTGGACCTGATCCTGCCGGACATCAACGGCCTGCTGGTGCTGCAACAGTTGCGCCGCCTGCGCCCCGATTTGCCGGTAATGATGCTGACCGGCCTCGGCGCGGAATCTGACATCGTGGTCGGCCTGGAGATGGGCGCGGATGACTACATCGCCAAGCCGTTCAATAACCGGGTAGTCGTGGCGCGGGCCAAGGCCGTGCTGCGCCGCAGCGGCGCGCTGACGGTGGCCGCCCCCGCTGCGCCCGCCTGTGGCTGGGGGTTCAACGGCTGGTGGCTCGACGAGCAGCGTTGCACCCTGCACAACCCGCAACGGGAGGAAGTGGGCCTGACCCAGGGTGAATACACACTGCTGCTGGCGATGATCACCCATGCCCGCCAGGTACTGACCCGCGATCGGCTGCTGGAACTGACCCACAGCGAAACGCTGGACGTGTTTGATCGCACCGTGGATGTGTTGATCATGCGCCTGCGCCGCAAGATCGAGGCAAATCCCCACCAGCCGGTGCTGATCCGCACGATCCGCGGGCTGGGCTATGTGTTTGCCGCCGACGTGCAGCGCCCGGCGCGGGCGGTTGCGCCGCGCCATATTGCCTGACCCCTTGCGCCTGAGCCAGGGGCCGGGCACTCAGGCCGCACCCGGCTCGCGCCGGTACTCGGTGCAGAGCAGCCAGCGCGGCGGCTCATCCTCCTCCAGCGCGGTGAAACGCGCCAGCGGCGTCAAAAAGCAGTTGTCATGCTGGTCGTCGTTGGTCATCGACACCTCGCCCACCAGCACATCGCCGAACCCCTCCTCGCCCCAGAAGCTGTGGTACATGCCCGGCGGCAATGTCACGCTCTCGCCGGGGGAGAGCCGGATGCGGCTGCCGGGCGGCAGCGTCTGGCGGTAGCCGTCCGTCACCACCTCGACCGGCGTGTTTGCCAGCCCCGGCGGCGTGTCGCTGGTCGCCCCTGCCGGCTCTTCGGCGTTATACAGCTCAATAATCAGGTTGCCGCCGCTGCGGTTGATGATGTCTTCCCGTTTGCGCCAGTGGAAATGCATCGGCGTCACCTGCCCTTCCCGGCAGTGCATCACCTTTTCGGCATAAGATTTGGCATAGGGCTGCCCGTCCGGCGAGCCGTTGCGCAGGGTGAACAGCGTCAGGCCGCGCTGGTAAAAATCGGTGGAGCCGAAACAGGTCACATCCCAGCCGAGGCCCAGATCAAACACCTCCTGCCAGGCCTCCTGCGGCTGTTGCGCCCAGGCTTCCGGGCTGAAATGGGCAAACGGCGGCAGGTGCACATCCTGCCGGGCGAAAAACTGCCGCGTATCGTGCAGGATCTGGTTGACCTGCGAGCGGGCCATGCGGCCCCCGCTGTGCTGATCGGACATGATGGGCACCTCCTGCCGGTGAAAAGGGCCGGTACGGGCGTACCGGCATCGGGTTATCTGACCGTCCAGCCTTTGTAGCTGCTGACGCTGTTGCGGTCGATCATCGTAACCGGGATCAGCACCGGCGCAGTGGGCGCGGCTTTGCCCTGGAGGATGTCATAGCCGATCTCCACCGCTTTGGACGCCATCACCTGCGGGTCCTGCGCCGGGGTCGCGACAAACAGCGAGTTTTTGCGTTTCAGCGCCTCTTCGCCATCCGGCGATCCATCCACGCCCACGATGAAGAATTCGGTACGTTGCGCCTGTTTGGCCGCCAGATCGGCGCCGATCGCGGTGGGATCGTTAATGGCGAACACGCCGTCAATGTGCGGGTTGGCAGAGAGCAGCGAGGTCATGACTTCCAGCCCGCCTTCGCGGCTGCCTTTGGCGTTCTGGTTATGGGAGAGCAGTTTGATGCCGGGGTGCTGTTTCAGCTCCGTCATACAGCCTTCGACCCGGTTCTGCACCGCCGACACCGGCGGCCCGTTGATGATCACCACATTGCCCTTCTCTTTCAGGCGGTCTGCGATGTATTTACAGGCGATCTGCCCGGCCTGGGTGTTGTCTGAGGTGATGGTGGCGTCTGCCCCTTCCGCCGCGACGTCCACCGCCACCACCACGATCCCCGCCTCTTTGGCGCGTTTCACCGCCGGGCCGATGCCTTTGGAGTCCGCTGCGTTCAGGATGATCATGTCCACTTTCGCCGCGATAAAGTTGTCGATCTGCCCGACCTGCTGGCCGAGGTCATAGCCGCTGGAGACCAGCGTGACGTTCACGCCGTCGCCCGCCAGCTCACGCGCCTTTTTCTCCGCGCCTTTGGTGATCTGCACAAAAAACGGGTTGGCGAGGTCACCGACCGTCACCCCAATCGATTTCAGTTCTTTTGCCTGCGCTGATGGCGCAGAGAGCAGCACGCCTGCGGTCAGCAGCGCACCCATCACAGCGTTGAAGCGGATTTTCATTGGCTTTTCCTTGTTGTTCTCGGATCAATGTTATCGGGTACAGGGGAAACATCAGGCCGTCTGGTGGTGGCGCGTACGGTATTTGTCGATCAGCACCGCGATGATGATCACCGCGCCTTTGATCACCAGTTGCCAGAAATAGGAGACGCCCATCAGCGTCATGCCGTTGTTGAGCGTGGCGATGATCAGCGCGCCGACCAGCGTGCCGGTAATGGTGCCGATGCCGCCGACAAAGCTGGTGCCGCCGAGGATCACCGCGGCAATCGCATCCAGCTCATAGCCGACGCCGAGGTTGCCGTTGGCGCTGTAGAGGCGTGAGGCGCTCATCAGCCCGCCCAGCCCGGAGAGCAGCCCGCTCATCGCATAGACGAACAGCAGCACCACCCCGACCTTGATGCCGGTCAGCCGCGCGGCCTGCATGTTGCCGCCCACCGCGTAGATGTGCACGCCGAGGGTGGTGCGCCGCAGGATGAACCAGCACACCGCAATCACCGCGAAAGCGATGATAATCAGCCACGGGACCGGCCCCAGGTAGCCGTTGCCGATCCATTCGAAATTGATGTCGGAGTTGATAACGGTCGTGCCGTCAGCGAACAGGTAAGCCGCCCCGCGCAGCGCGGTATAGGTGCCGAGCGTGACGATAAACGGCGGCAGCCCGGCCCAGGCCACCAGCGCGCCGTTGAACAGCCCCATCAGCAGCCCGGCCAGCAGCGCCAGCGGGATGGTGAACGTGGCCAGCGCCGGGTTCAGCGAGGTCACCATCGCCACCACCGCCGTGGCCCCGAGCATCGACCCCACCGACAGGTCAATGCCGCCGGTCAGGATGATAAAGGTCATGCCCGCTGCCAGCACAATGTTGATCGACGCCTGCCGGGTGATGTTCAGCAGGTTGGCATCGGTGAAAAAGTTGGGGGCGATAAAGCCGAATACCGCCACGATCAGGATCAGAATCGGCAAAATGCCGACGGTTTGCATCAGGTCGCCCAGCAGTGCCCGTTTCAGCGCCGGGGATTTTGCCGCGGCGGTCTCTGTTTTGCTCATCAGATGATTCCTTTAGTGGAGGTTTCCTGGGGAAGGGCGACGCCGGTGGCCAGCGTCATAATGTTCTCCTGCGAGATCTCATGCGCCGCCAGTTCCCCGGCCAGCGCGCCCTCGCGCATCACATAGACGCGGTCACTCATGCCGACAATTTCCGGCAGCTCGCTGGAGATCATCAGGATCGCCACGCCCTGCTGCGCCATCTGGTTCATCATCCGGTAGATTTCACTCTTGGCGCCGACATCCACGCCGCGCGTCGGTTCGTCCAGCAACAGGATGCGCGGGCCTATCGCCACCCAGCGCGAGATCAGCAGCTTCTGCTGGTTGCCGCCCGACAGCCCCCCGGCACGCACCTGCGCATGGGGCACACGGATGTTCAGGGCGCGGATCGCATTGCCTGCAATGTCGCGCCCTTTGCTGCGGTTGAGCAGGCCGTAACGGGCGTCGCGCCCGAGGGTCGCCATCACGATGTTCTCGTGCGCCGCCAGCTCCAGAAACAGCCCCTGCTCTTTGCGGTTTTCCGTCAAAAAGCCGATGCCGAGCGCGATGGCGTCACGCGGGGAGCGGATGCTGACCGGCCGGCCGTCAATCAAAATCTGCCCGCCGGTGGCCGGGTGAACGCCGAAAATCAGCGAGGCCAGCTCGGAGCGCCCGGCCCCGACCAGCCCGGCCAGCCCGACAATCTCCCCGGCGCGCACGTTCAGCGTGCAGGGGTGCACCTTGCCGCCGTCGGTCAGCGCCTCCACCGCCAGCCGCACCGCCCCCGGCGTGGCCGTCTGCGCCTCCTTGTTGAACAGGTCACTCAGCGGGCGGCCCACCATCATCCGCACCAGCTCGGTGGCGTTGAGGTTGTCGCGCGTCAGGCTGCCGACATACTCCCCGTCACGCAGCACGCTGACCCGGTCGGAGAGCGCGTAAATCTCCGCCATGCGGTGACTGATGTAGATGATCGCCATCCCCTCGCCGCGCAGCCGTTTAATCAGGCCGAACAGGTGATCGGTTTCGCGGCTGGAGAGCGCGGCGGTGGGTTCGTCCATCACCAGGATGCGGCTGTTGCGGTGCAGCGCACGGGCGATCTCCACCTGCTGCTGCTCGGCGATGCTCAGCGTCATCACCCGGTCGGTGGCGCGGAACTGCGCGCCCAGGCGGTCAATCACCTTTTGCGCCTCTTCCGCCATCTGCGTGCGCCGCACCAGCCCGCCGCGGTGCAATTCACTGCCGAGGAAGATGTTTTCCGCCACCGTCAGGTTGGGCGCGAGGTTAATCTCCTGGTAGATCAGGGTAATGCCTGCGGCCAGCGCATCTTTCGGCCCGCGGATCGGGTAGGGCCGGCCGTCAATCAGGATGGTGCCGCTGCTGGCGGTATAGGCCCCGGCCAGGATTTTCATCAACGTACTTTTGCCCGCGCCGTTCTCGCCCATCAGCGCATGGACTTCGCCGGGGTAGACCGTCAGGCTGACATCCTTCAGCGCGTAGAACTGCCCGAAGCGCCGTGAGATATGTTGCATTTCCAGAATCGGGGTGGCGGCCATCGGCCTCTCCTGTCAGGTCGGGATAGGCGCAGTTCACCACCGCCAGATAAACGCCGCATGTCAGCCGCCGTTCATCTTTGTCATAATCTTTCCGGCCGCGGCTTTTATGATGCGTCATTCCCTTTCCCCACGTCAGGAGCATTATGGCCCCCTCCCTTCCCCGTTTGCTGGCGAGCGCCCGCGGGCGGTTGCTGATGTTTAACCTGCTGGTGATGGCACTGACGCTCACGGTCAGCGCCGTGGCGATCGTGGGCTTCCACCATGCAGGCAAGATTCAGGAACAGGCGCAGGCGCAAACGCTGGCGGAGATGAACGGCAGCATGGCGCTGGCGCGCGACACGGCGAACGTCGCCACCGCGGCCGTGCGGCTGTCGCAGGTGGTGGGCGCGCTGGAGTACCAGAGCGAGTCGGCGCGCTTAAAGCAGACGCAGCTTGCCTTGCAGGGTTCCCTGCGCGGGCTGGCCGCCGCCCCGCTGGCGCAGCGTGACCCGGCGCTGGTGGCGCGCCTCACTGACCGCAGCACCCGGCTTCAACAGAGCGTCAGCCGGTTGCTGCTGCTCGGCCACCAGCGGCATATGCAGCGCAACCAGATGCTGAGCGCGCTCTATCAGGATCAGTCCACCCTGCACCACATCATTGAGATTGCCGTGCGGCAACCGCCCTCGCCGCTGCCGCCTGAGCTGGCGATTGAATTGAACCGGCTGCTGACCCTCGCCATCCAGATCCCGGCGCCGCAGGCGGTAACGGAGCAGATCGACCGCGTGATGGCCAACTGGCCGGCACCGCCGCCGGATGCGCTGATGGCGGAAAAAATGGCGCAGTTCCAGCACACGGCGGCGCGCCTGACGCCGCTGGCGGCTGACCTGGCGCAAAGCGACCTGGCGATCGCCTTTTACACCTACCAGATCAAGGCGCTGGTGGCGATGCTCAACGACGACATCAACCACTATGTGCAGAACGTGGCGGCGGCCTCCGCGCAGCGCACCCACCAGAACCACCAGGAGCTGAGCTCCGCCATTGGCTTTATCAGCGTGATTGCGCTGCTGGCGCTGGTGATCACCGGGTTTGCCGGGCTGTATATCTACCGCAACCTCGGCTCCCACCTGACGGCCATCGCCGGGGCGATGACGCGGCTGGCGAAAGGCGAACGGGACGTCAGCGTCCCGGCGCTGCAACGGCGCGATGAGCTGGGCGATCTGGCGCGGGCGTTCAACGTTTTTGCGCGCAATACCGCTTCCCTGGAGCACACCTCGCGCCTGCTGAAAGAGAAAAGCACCCAGCTCGAAACCACTTTTCTGGCGATGCGCGACGGCTTTGCCTTGTTCGACAACACCGGCCACCTGGTGGTGTGGAACCCGCAATACCCGCTGTTGCTGGGGCTGGATGAGCACATGCTGCACCGCGGCCAGCACTACCGCGCGCTGCTGCAATGTGTCGGCCCGGCCTCTGACCACCCGTGGGACGCCGCGCTTGCCGGGCTGGCCCGCCGGTGCCCCGCCCCGCAGGAGGTGCGGCTGAACGATGGCCGGGTGATTGAACTGCGCTTCAGCCCGCTGCCGGATCGCGGCATGGTCAACGTGGTGCTGGAGCGCACCGAGCGCAAAGCCCTGGAGCAGGCCCTGGTGCACAGCCAGAAAATGAAAGCGGTCGGCCAGCTGACCGGCGGGCTGGCGCATGATTTCAACAACCTGCTGGCGGTGATCATCGGCAGCCTGGAACTGGCGCAACAGCAGCCGCTGGAGGCGCAAACCGCTGCGCGCATCAGCCGTTCGCTCAAGGCGGCGGAGCGCGGGGCGCAACTTACCCAGCGGTTGCTGGCCTTCTCGCGCAAACAGTCGCTGCGACCGCAGGCCATCGACGTGGCGCTGCTGGTGGAGAACCTGCATGAGTTGCTGCAACACGCCCTGCCCGACGGGCTGGCGCTCAGGGTCGAGGCTGACCCTTCGCTCTGGCCGGTGTGGATTGATGCCAACCAGCTGGAGAACGCGCTGCTCAACCTGGTGATGAATGCACGTGATGCGATGGAGGGGCGCGGCGGCGAGATCCTGATCCGCCTGACGAACCAGCAGGTGGCGCGCACCGGCGGGCGGGTGCAGGCGATGGTGGCGCTGGAGGTGGAAGACAGCGGCTGCGGCATGTCAGAGGAGGTGCGTGCGCAGGTGTTCGAGCCGTTCTTCACCACCAAAGGCGTCGGCCAGGGCAGCGGGCTGGGGCTGTCGATGGTGTATGGGTTTATCCGCCAGTCGGGCGGCCGGGTACAGATTGAGAGCCGCCCCGGCCAGGGCACGCGGGTGCGGCTGCAACTGCCGCGCGCACCAGACGCCGCCGCGCCGCCGGCCCCGGTGGCTGACGAGCGCAACAGCCCGCCGGATGACCGGTTGATCCTGGTGCTGGAGGATGAAGAGGATGTGCGCCAGACACTGTGCGAGCAGCTCCACCAGCTCGGCTACCTGACACTGGCGTGCAGTAACGGGGAACAGGCGCTGGCGCTGCTGGCGCAAACCCCGGACATCAGCCTGATGATAAGTGACCTGAGGCTGCCCGGCGAAAGCGGTGCGGAGGTGGTGCGCCGGGCGCGGGCGCGCCACCCGTCGCTCGCGACGTTGCTGGTCAGCGGGCAGGACCCGCGGCAGCCCGGCGACGGCACCCCGCCCGACGGCGTGCTGTTGCGCAAACCCTATACCCAGCGCCAGCTGGCCGCGGCGCTGCGGCTCGCCTGGCAGGCGCACTGACACCGTGCTCTCAGGCCGCCGCGGCGCGGGATTTTTCTTAAGGACTGAGGCCCGCCAATTGGGTATCATGCCGCCCTGCTTGTGATTAACCGCGCGCCGCTTGCGCGCCCGGACAGGGATAAAACGATGTTATGGTTTAAGAATTTGATGGTTTATCGTTTAAGCCGTGAGGTGACCCTCTCTGCGGACGAGATGGAAAAACAGCTCAGCGCCTTCACCTTCACCCCGTGCGGCAGCCAGGACATGGCCAAAACCGGTTGGGTCTCCCCGATGGGCAGCCACAGTGAAGACCTGACCCACAGCGCCAATGGCCAGATCCTGATCTGCGCCCGCAAGGAGGAGAAAATCCTGCCGACGCCGGTGGTGAAGCAGGCCCTGGAGGCCAAAATCAGCAAGCTGGAAGCGGAACAGCACCGCAAGCTGAAGAAGACCGAAAAAGATTCGCTGAAAGACGAAGTGCTGCACACCCTGCTGCCGCGCGCCTTCAGCCGTTTCAACCAGACGTTCCTGTGGATCGACACCGTGAACGGCCTGATCATGATCGACTGCGCCAGCGCCAAGAAAGCGGAAGATACGCTGGCGCTGCTGCGCAAAAGCCTCGGTTCGCTGCCGGTGGTGCCGCTGACGTTGGAAAAACCGATCGAACTGACGCTGACCGAGTGGGTGCGCGCCGGGGAGTTGCCGGCCGGGTTCACGCTGATGGAAGAGGCGGAGCTGAAAGCGCTGCTGGAAGATGGCGGCGTGATCCGCTGCAAGAAGCAGGATCTGGTCACTGATGAGATCGCGGTGCATATCGAAGCCGGGAAAGTGGTCACCAAACTGGCGCTGGACTGGCAGGAGCGCGTGCAACTGCTGCTGGCCGATGACGGCAGCCTCAAGCGCCTGAAGTTCGCGGACGCCCTGCGTGACCAGAATGATGACATCGACCGGGATGACCCGGCCGCCCGTTTTGACGCGGATTTCATCCTGATGACCAGTGAGCTCACGGCCCTGATTGCCAATGTGGTCGAGGCACTCGGCGGCGAAGCGCAGCGCTGATCCCGCGCGCTGCCCGCCATAAAAAAGCCGCCCGGTGGGCGGCTTTTTTTCTGTGGCAACCGGCGTTATTTGCTCAGGTATTTACACAGATAGGCGGTGGTGTCAGACACCTGAAGGTTAAATTCGCTGTGGCCCGGTACGTAGAAGGTTTCCCCCGGCATAAACACCTGCCAGTCCGGCGAACCGGGCAGCAGTACCCGCAATGCGCCGGTGATCACCGTCATCTCTTCCGGCTGTTTGGTGCCGAAGGTATATTCCCCGACTTCCATCACGCCGACGCTGGCGTTACCGATGGTGCCGCTCTCGTACCCGATAGACTTCACTTTCCCTGCAAAATACTCGTTAACATTCAACATAGTCTGACCCTGCGGCTGGAAAACAGAACTGCCATAGTAGAGTCAGTGGGCGCGCGCTGTCACTGATTATTCACGCCCGGCGCGCATTATTGCCCTATAACGCGATCGGGCGCGCAAACCCGCCCGCCCGGCCTGCCTTCCTTAAAAAACCGGCATGAAAAAGCCGGCATCAGCGCCGGCTTTTTGCACATATTTTCACAGGGCGGCTAACCGCTAATCAATTTTTTCGTCTTCGTAGCGCCGCTTGGAATCAAGGGCTTCCGATTCCGTCTCATGCTCACTGATCAGGGTGTCCGGTTTCGGATGATCGGCGCGCAACTCGTACCAGGTCACAGTATTACCGGGTTCGCCCTTTTCAACAGGGACGATGCGCGCTTCGCGCGGATAGGGAGGATGTCCAGGCATGGTTAATTCCTTTCGTTATGCACCGAAAAGTAAGTATAGACAGGATTTTAGCGGGCGGTGGCTGCGGCGGGTCGGAAGTCTCTGAAAACCGGGCCGAAGGCGGCCCGGCAGCGGATTACTTTATGGTTTCAACCTGTAACAGGCGCTGGATGGCCGCGACGATCTCCGCCGGGCTGGTGGTGGCGTCCAGCACATGGTGGGCAACTTCCTGATAGAGCGCCTCACGGGCGGCCAGCACCTCGACCATCTCTTCACTGATCGGCTTGCCGGTCAGCGTCGGGCGCTGGGCATCCAGCGGGTACTCTTCCAGCCGGTGGGCCAGGGTGGCAGCCGGTGCGCGCAGGTAAATCACCCGCCCCGCCCCGCGCATAAAGGCGCGGTTTTCAGCCGCCAGTACCGCGCCGCCGCCGGTAGCGACCACGGTACGGGGGGCCGTGACGGCTTTCAGCGCCTCGGTTTCACGCCGGCGGAAACCCGCCCACCCTTCACGCGCCACGACATCCGCCACACTCAGGCCGGTGGACTGTTGCATAAACACATCCGTATCCGTGAACTGATAGCCGAGTGCACGGGCCAGCGCATTACCGACCGTGGTTTTGCCTGCGCCGCGGGCACCGACCATAAAAATAGGTTGTGTCATTGCTGTCCTTTCCTGCCGCTACGCCGGGCAGTTCCCATCATCTTTTAGAAAAGCGGAATCATACCTGTTACCCACACAGACGCAATGATTGATCACGCTGCGCCGCCGCAAAACAGAAACAGAGACGGCCGGGCGCAATCTGACACTGCGCCCGGCCGTCTCTGTTTTTTCAGAACTTTCCAATCAGGCAGCCATAGCCTGACGCCGCCGTTATTACCACGGCGCACCCTATGATTATTAATACAGCCTTTTACCGGGTATTCCCTATTAAGAAATAACGCAGATAAAACCCTTCACCTTAATAAACCCCCTCACCCACTGTTTATTTATCCGGTCTTTTTCCGCACGCCATTAACGGTATTTCACGTTATTCATGCCGTTACGAAAGCGCGACGGCAGCGCCGGCCAGCCTGACCGGGAAATAAACTTCGGCTCAGCGATAAATCTCGGCATTTACCCGTTGCTGGCTGGAATCACTCGGCGTATCAATGCCGATAATACGGTAGTGGCTGGCCCCTTCATCCATGGCTTTTTGCTCTACGGCACTGATGGCATCTTCCGGCGAGCCGGTAATCCCACTGACCGTCACGGTGCCCATGCTTTGCAGCCCGCTGGCTTCGCTGCGGTTGACTTCCGTTGCCGCCAGGGCAGAGAACGAGGCAGCCGTCAACAGCGCAGCAGTTATCACAGGTAACAGTTTCATGACACTCTCCTCATACTTTTGCAGATGAAAACCTCTTTCGCACACAGGGTATTTCACGGCACTGGGTAATTTGCAGCAAAACAAATAGCCCGGCGTGGTGACATGTCACACTGATTTACGCTATGGCGATCGTGTTCAGAGCAGTAATTATGGGTCACGCGGTGAAAAAAAGTTGTCAGCCGGTGTAAAGAAATTCAAGTATCGTGGAGGAAATAAGGAGGGGGATCTTTTTTCTTTTTTACCGGCTTCGGTGTTCAATTATTTTGGCGTTACCTGGGCGGATCACACGATTATTTTGTCGCTAACACTTATCTGTATAAAAGCCATAGAGCAATTTCTGGTTATTTTGCTGTCGGCTGCCGCTTTTTCCCATAACATTTCTTTACCCGGCCCCGGCTGGGCGAAAGCGGTGCCAGCGCCTATCTTTAAGGGGACGCCCGGTCACAGGGCGAGTGGTACACTGGCGCGCCGGGTAATTTCTTGTTACTGCCTGTTTTTGTTACTATCCGGCCTATTGAAAAAATTAACCGAAAGGAAAACACGATGGCGGGAAGCAGCCTGTTGGCACTGATTGATGATATAGCCTCTATTTTGGACGACGTCGCCGCGATGAGTAAGGTGGCGGCACGGAAAACCGCCAGTGTGCTGGGGGACGACCTCGCACTGAATGCCCAGCAGGTCAGTGGCGTCAAAGCTGACCGCGAGCTGCCGGTGGTCTGGGCGGTCGCCAAAGGCTCGCTGCTCAATAAAGCGATTCTGGTGCCGCTGGCCTTGCTGATCAGTGCGTTTATCCCGTGGGCGATCACCCCGTTGCTGATGATTGGCGGTGCCTACCTCTGTTACGAAGGTTTTGAGAAAATAGCGGAAAAATTTTTCCATGGTAAAGAGGCCGCCCATGAGGCTGCGCCGCGCGCCAACGCGCCGAAAACCCAGGAGGAGTTACTGGCGCTGGAGAAGAAGAAAGTGAAAGGCGCGGTGCGCACTGACTTTATTCTTTCCGCCGAGATTATTGTGATTTCCCTGAACACTGTGGCCCACGTGCGGTTTGTGGATCAGGTGATGGTGATGGTGTTGATTGCCGTGGTAATGACGGTGGGCGTGTACGGGCTGGTGGCCGGTATTGTGCGGATGGATGACGTTGGGTTTTACCTGCGCAAGCGCCAGGGCACCGGCATGTTCACGCGCCTGCTGCACGCGCTGGGCAGCGGCATCCTACACACTGCCCCGCTGTTGATGAAGACGTTGTCGATTGTCGGCACCATCGCGATGTTCCTGGTCGGCGGCAGCATCCTGACCCACGGTTTGCCGTTTATGCACAGTCTGGTGGATGTGCTGAACCACGGCAGCACCGGGTTTGTCAGCACGCTGATTACCGGTGCGGTTGACCTGGTGGTCGGGTTGATTGCCGGGGCGATTGTTCTCGGTGCGGTAGTCCTGGGGAAGAAGGTGTTTGGGAAGAAGGAGAAGGCGGCCTAAGCGGCAGGCTCATAGCCATTAATGGTTAATGGTTAAGTGGCATGTTTCGGTTGCTCATGTGCGGATGGCTTTTGGATCGAGGTGTGTTGCGTTGGCAGACGCCCGGCTTCTTTCTGCTGCCGCAGCCATGCGTAACGTGGCATGTTTCGGTTGTTTATGTGTATTTGTCTTCCCGGCTCACCGAGCCTCAACCGAGCAGGGCCTGCCGGCGCGCCGGCCCTGCACCCGCGCGCTTTCGGTGCCCCGGCTGAATCATTGCACGCTCCCGCGTGTCCCCTCACTCCGCCTCCGGGCTTTTCGGGCCGCCGCAGACACGCTCCCGGCGTGGCTGCGACTCTCGCACACATCCCTGTGTGCTCGCCCGGCCCTGCGGCTCCACTCGGCAATGATTTTTACGCCCCCACCAGATTGCAAATCAAAAGGTATGTAAGGAAATAGTAGGGGAAATTCTAATGATGAGTCTGCGTTTACGTTTGGCCTGCGGCTCCACTCGGCAATGATTTTTACGCCCCCACCCCCTCTGCAAACCAAAAAGTATGTAAGGAAATAGTAGGGTGAGATTTTTAAGTCGCTCGGTGTATTTACTCTCATACTGAATTTTCATGCAGCAACGCGTTTGCATTCTCCCCAAATCTTAAAAAGGTCTTATCTACTCTTTCCTTACATAGCGAAGAATTTGCAGTCTGGTGGGGGCATTAAAATTATTGCCGACGAGGACGCAGGGCCGGGTGAGCGGGCATGGACGCCCGCGAAAGGGACAGTCATGCCGGGAGCGTGTCTGTCCCGGCCCGAACAGCCCGGAGGACGCTGGAGGGAAGCCGCGGTAGCGGCCAATAATTCTGCCGGATCACCAAAAAGTGCGCGGGTGCAGGGCGAGCGCACTGGCGCGCCCTGCTCGGTTGAGGCTCGGAAAGCCAGGTAGACAACGACACATAAACAACCGAAACATGCCACTTCACTTATTTTCAGGCTCTGAACAGCTCGGAAGACAATTACACATGAACAACCGAAACATCCCACGTTACGCATGGCTGCGGCAGCTGAAAGACAGCGGGCGTATGCTAATGCGCCCCCCTCACATCCGAAACCCCTCAATAGTCATCACATCACTACAAAAACTCCCGTCCGCCTGAATCTCAAAATATTCAACCACCTCCGCAGAGGCCCCCTCCTGTAACGCCCGGATGGCGGTCACAAAATGTTCCGGCGTCCGCATCCGCGTTATCCAACTGCTGAACTCCAGCGCCAGGCGGCCGCGGGTCACTTTCTTAATGCCCAGCCCGGCGGCGTTAAACAGCGTGAGCCACTCGCCGCCGGAATAGTTGCGCACATGGGAGGTGTCGCGCAGCACTTCCACTGTCTGCAAATGGATGTCCAGCACCGGGTGGCCGGGCGACACCACATCCATCACGATCACCTTGCCGCCCGGCTTCAGCACCCGCCGCACCTCACGCAGCGCCTGCCCGACATCATGCCAGTGGTGCGCCGAATAACGGCTGATCACCACATCAAACTCACCGTCCGCAAACGGCAGGGATTCCGCCGCCCCCTGCACGACCCGGATATTCTCCAGCTGCCGCGCGTTTGCCGCCTGTGCCACCACCGCCAGCATCTCCCCGGAAAGGTCATACGCCGTCACCTGCGCCACCTGACCGGCGGCCACAAAACTGGCGTGCCCCGCCCCGCACCCAATGTCCAGCACGCTCGCCTGCGGGTGCGCCGCCAGCCGCCGGGCCAGCCGCTGTAAATCCTCACCCTGCGCATGCACCGCGCTGTGTAAATAGGCGGTGGCCTGCGTACCGAACTGCTGCTCAACCGCTTCTGCGTGGGTCTTCTGCTTTTCCATAATGCCTCCGGGGTATAGTGGGAATCAGCGCCTGACAGGCGCCCTGTTGCGCTGCCGGTTCACTATAGGCACGTGCCGATACGGGTACAATATGAGCAGTTATACTGGTATAACGACTACCCCCTTCGCGAACGGGAAACGAAACGATGCAGCCTGATACCCTGAATGGCCCCAAAGCCCTGGGCGCTTTTTTACGCGCCCAACGTGAACGCCTCACCCCGGCGCAGGCCGGGCTGCCCAGCGCCCCACGCCGCCGTACCAGCGGGTTGCGGCGTGAGGAGCTGGCACAGCTCAGCGGCATCAGCACCACCTGGTACACCTGGATTGAACAGGGGCGCGACGTTTCCGTCTCACCGCTGACCCTGGCGCGGCTGGCGCGGGCGCTGCAACTCGGCACGGCTGAGCGCGAGTATCTCTTCTCCCTGGCGCAGGCCAGTGACCCGGAAAGCCAGGACGCCGCCGACGCTGCCGGCCCGGCCTTGCTGGCCAGCGTGCAGCAACTCCACTGCCCCGGCTACCTGCTGGACAGCATCTGGAATGTGATCAGCTGGAATGCCCCGGCACAGGCGCTGTTCAGTGGCTTTTTCGGCACTGTTCCGGCCCCCAATCTGCTGAATTTCATGTTCCTGCACCCGCTGGCGCGCGAACTGGTGGCAGACTGGCCGGAGCGCGCGCGGCGGGTGGTGGCGGAATTTCGCGCGGAGACGCGCCATTTCCCGCACTCTGAACCGGTGCGCGACCAGGTGCAGGCGCTCTGCCGTGACAGCACGCTGTTTGCCCAGTGGTGGCACGGCCAAACGGTGATGGCGCGCGAGGGCGGCCTGCGCCGCTTCCACCACCCGCAGCATGGCGAGGTGAATTATCGCCAGCAAACCTTCTACCCGGCGGGCAGCCCGGCACTGAAACTGGTGATGCTGTTACCCGGTGAGGACGCTGAAAATATTGACACCTCCCCGCAGCATGGGTGACGCTGATCCCCCTGCCGATGAGGATACTGCCATGATCCCACGCCTGATCTACCGTGATAACGCCATTGAAATCCGTGCCCCGGAAGAGGCTGAAGCCCCGCTGCTGTGCCGCGCCGTGCGCGATTCCCAGGCCGACATCGGCCGCTGGGAGAGCTGGTGCACCCCGGCGTACAACGTCGCTGACAGCCTGCGCTTCCTGCGCGATTCAGAACAAAAACGCTCGCGCGGCAGCGAATACAATTTCAACCTGTTTGACCTGGAAACCGGCGAGATCACCGGCGCTATCTCCCTCAACCGCATCAGTTACGAATACCACATGGCCAACGTCGGCTACTGGACCCGCAGTGACCACACCGGCCGGGGGCTGGCCCCGCTGGCCGTCCGCGCCGCCAGCCAGTTTGCCTTTGAGCGGCTGGCACTGACGCGGCTGGAGATTGTGGCGATGGAGCGCAATCACCGCAGCTGCCGGGTGGCCGAAAAGGTGGGGGCCACCGCCGAAGGGTTGCACCGCAACCGGCTCTATTTCCATGGTAAACCCTGCCACGCCTGGGTTTACTCCCTGATCCCCGGTGACATTACCTATCCCGATGCCACCGCCACCCCGATGCAACAAAGGAATGCGACGCTATGACCTCTTCTTATCTCGTCTCTCCGCACTGGCTGGAAAAACATTTGCAGGATGACAACCTGATTGTGCTCGACTGCCGCAAAGCCAAGCCCGGCACCACCCCGCCGCGGCCGCTGGAGGAAGAGTACCGCGACGCGCACATCCCCGGCGCCGTCTATTTCGATGTGGATAAACTCTCTGACCAGACCACGCCGCTGCCGCATATGCTGGCGGAAGATGCCTACTTTGCCCGCGAGGCCGGGAAACTCGGCATCCGTAACGATCAGACCATCGTTGCCTATGATGACGGCGATTTCTTCTCCGCGCCGCGCATCTGGTGGATGCTGCGCCATTACGGTGCCAAAGATGTGCGCGTGCTGGATGGCGGCATCAACGCCTGGCGGGCGGAAGATCGCCCACTCGAACAGGGCGAAGTGAGCCGCCCGCCGCAGACGTTCCGCGCCGCCTTCGACCGCAGCCAGGTGAAATCGGTGAAAGAGGTGAGTGAACTCAGCCAGAACGGCGAAGCGCAGATTGTGGATGCCCGCGCCGCCGGGCGTTTCCGTGGTGAGGTGCCGGAGCCGCGCCCCGGCCTGCACAGCGGCCATATCCCGAACAGCCTGAACGTGCCCTTTACGCTGCTCTCGGCCGACGGACGCCTGAAAAAGCCGGACGCGCTGAAGCAGACGTTTATCGATCAGGGGGTAGATCTGGAGAAGCCGGTGGTGGCGAGCTGCGGTTCCGGCGTCACGGCGGCGGCGCTGGTGTTCGCCCTGGCCACACTGGGCGTGGACGCCAAACTCTATGACGGTGCCTGGACAGAATGGGGCGATCTCAACGCGCAGTGGCCGGTGGAAAAAGGCTGACGCCACCTAAAAAGAAGCCCGCGCAAGGCGGGCGGAACAAACTGGATGAGGTTGGGTTGTTATTCGGGGGGCTTTTCACCCTTGCTGTTTTTAACCCATGATGCTTTCAACCCGTTGAGTGTAGATCGGTTTCGGGCGGCATGATGTTATTAAAATGTAAACAAATGCGCCCGGCTTTATCCGCCCGGCCTATCCCCCCGGCAAATAGCGCCCCGGTTCCTGTGCGCCCGGCAACGCTGAGCCGGGCGGCAACTTGCCGAACCAGCGGTAACGGTTTTTCGCCACGCCGTTGTACACCGCATCGCGCAGTACCCGGGGAAACAGGCGCAGGGCAGCCAGCGCGCGCCACGGCCAGCCGAGCTGCGCCAGAATGGCGAAAAAGGCATCAGACCGTACCCGCAGTTGCGGGCCGTGGATCCAGGCGATGGTGTTGAAATTATCCGTCGGCAACCCGGCCCAGCGCAGTAAATCCTGCCCGGTGGCCGACTGCACCGTCGCCAGTTTCAGCACGCGCTGCCGGTCAGCCCGTAACAGAAAACGCACCAGCCGGTGGCAGAGTGGGCACTCACCATCAAACAGCACCACCTGTTCGCCGGGCTGTAAATGCGGAGGTGCAGATCGTTGCGTCATGATGTTTCCCCTTACGCTGTGTACCGTTAAGGTTAGCCGGCCCGGTTCGCGCCCTTTTCCTGCTCACGCTTTTTCCTCCCCACTCAGGAGACACCATGTGCCACCACCCCGCCGCCGATAACATCATCCCGCTCTACCAGCAACATGCCGCGTTATGGGATGCCGCACGCCGTGATGACTTTATCGAACAGCCGTGGCTGGATGCGTTTCTCAGCCTGTTACCGGCGCGCGGTAGCGTGCTGGACATCGGCTGTGGGGCGGGAAAGCCACTGGCGGCCTACCTGCTGGCACGTGAATGTGAGGTCACCGGCGTGGATGCCTCGCCGCCGATGATCGCGCTCTGCCGGGCGCGCTTTCCGCAACAGCGCTGGCAGGTGGCGGATATGCGCACGCTGGCGCTCGGCCGCACATTCCACGGCCTGTTGGCCTGGGACAGCTTCTTCCACCTGACGCGTGAGGCGCAACGGCGGATGTTCCCGATCTTCCGCGCCCATGCGCGCCCCGGTGCGGCGCTGCTGTTTACCAGCGGCCCGGCGGAGGGCGAGGCGATCGGCACCTTTGCCGGCCAGCCGCTCTACCACGCCAGCCTCAGCCCGGCAGAGTACCGGCAGTTGCTGGCGCAGAACGGCTTCCGGGTGGTCAGGCAGCAGAGCGAAGACCCCACCTGCGGCCACCACACTCTCTGGCTGGCACAGCAACAAGGCTGACCCCTGGTCAGGTTTCCGGCACCGGCTGCCGGGCGGCGACCTGCCGGAAGGTGTTGAACGGGCAGAAACCTTGCGCATCCGCCGGGCAACCGGCTAACCGCAGGGTGACGCGCTGCGGCGGGGTTTGCAGGGTCAGGGCGCTGTTATTGCGGATCTGCCCGGTGGCCGGGTAGACATACTCCACTTTCAGCAGGTCACGGTCAGCGGTGCTGTCGTGCCAGCGCTGGAACACCACCGCGCCGCTGATTGGCGTGCGCTCATACTGCTGCGGCAGCTGATAATCCTGGGTTTTCAGCGCCGCCAGCAGCGACGCAATGTTGGAATCATGCCCCACCAGCACCGTCAGTTTCGCCTGTTGCGCGGCCTGCTCGTCCGGCGTTTTACCGTTGGTTCCGTCCAGCGCCAGGCTGATAAAGCCCAGCAGTGGCGCGGCGGCGTTGGCGGCGATCGCCGGGGAACCGAATAACGTCTCATGGTAGAGGTTTTTGATCGCCTCCAGTTGCTGCCATTGTGCCGGGGTGCTGACCTTGCCCCAGGCCACATCGGTGAGCGGGTAGCCCTCATAATATTGCAGCATAAAGGCGTCAGCCGCGCCGGTGGCGGTCCGCAGCGGCCCGGTGATGCCCGGCTCTTTGCCCTGGCGCAGTTGCACGCTGGAGGGCTGCGCCGCCAGCGAACACAGAGATTTCTCCCGGCAGAGTTTGCTGTGCCGGTAGTCCAGCACCTGCTCCAGCAACGCATAGTTCGGGGCCAGGCGCTGGTTCAGGCCATCGAGGCCGCCCTCACCGGCATGTTGGTTAAGGGAGCGCAGCGCGTTGCGGCGAAACGTATCCGTTACCTCAGCGGTGATGATCGGGTTGAAGGTCGGGTCCATGGTGCCGACCAGCATCTGGTGCGTGACGCGGAGATCACAGCCGGGAAACGCCCCGGCGAGGAAATGGGTGGCGGTGTCGATGGTGCGCGGCAAGCTGTTGGCATAGGTAAAGACCTGTTTCGGCGCCGGGCAGCCTTCAGCCGCCAGCAGGCCGGTTGTGCCGAGCCAGGCGCGGAAATAGCGCCCGACATGCTCCTCCACCAGCCCGCCTTTGGGGGTCAGCAGCCCGCCGGGGGTTTTCCATGCCGGCCAGGTGTGCGGGGTGGCGTCCGCCAGTACATCGCCGTAGTTCACCAACGGGGCGCGGATGCCGTGGCGGCTCATGATCACCACTTTTTCCAGTTGGTAGCCCGCCGGTGCCCCCTGCTCCGCCGCGCCTGCCGCCAGCGGCAACAGCAGCCATGACAGCGCCGCTGCGCCCCTTTTCCATGCCGATTTTTTAGCCATTGTGTGCTCCATTGTGAAAACAGCCGGTGGCGCAGCCTTCAACCACTTGATCCTGCGTCTTTTTTCAGCATAGAAGAGTCTGGCGGAAAGGGGGAGACGCGGCTCACACTCCCCGGTTCAATGGCTCACCGAATGGGAGAACAGGTTCATGATTATCACCCCCGCCACAATCAGCGCCATGCCGAGCAGTGCCGGGGTATCGAGCTTCTGGCCGAACAGCACCCAGCCCACCAGCGTGATCAGCACCACGCCCAGCCCTGACCAGATGGCATAGACAACGCCCACCGGCATGGTGCGCAGCGTCAATGACAGCAGATAAAACGCGATGCCGTAGCCTGCCGCCATCAAGAGCGTCGGCCCCGGCCGTGAGAAGCCGTCGCTGGCTTTCAGCGCCGAGGTGGCGACCACTTCAGCCAGGATGGCCGCAATCAAAATACCCCACTGGTTCATGCCCTTCTCCCTTTGTCCTTCACAGCCTTAAGCGTAGCCGGGGTTCAATTTTGTGCCGTGACATAATGGGAAAAGGCTGACGACGGGGTCAACGCCAGCGTCTGTTTCATGTGGGCGATCTCCTCGCCCGGCGGGCGGCCGAAGAAGCGCTTGAACTCGCGGCTGAACTGCGACGGGCTTTCATACCCGACCTGAATCGCCGCCGCCGCGGCCGTGACGTCATGGCGGATCATCATCAGCCGCGCCTGATGCAGGCGGGTCGATTTCAGGTATTGGATGGGGGTGGTCTGGGTCACCGCTTTGAAATGCGCATGGAACGCCGGGACGCTCATGCCCGCTTCCCCGGCCAGGCGGCTGACGTCCAGCGCGGCGTCGTAATGCTGGTGGATGCGGCGCAGCGCACGGGCAATCTTGCCGAAATTGCCCTGCTGCACCAGCGCCGCCCGCATCGCACCGCCCTGCTCGCCCATCAGCACCCGGAAACAGATCTCGCGCACCAGCGACGGCCCGAGGATGTCCGCCTCCAGCGGCGTGCTGAGCGCCTCCAGCAGCCGCAGCACGCTGTCGCTGAGTTTGCCGGTCAGGGGCGTCGCGATCATGCTTTGCGGCTCCGCCGCGATCCGCCCGTGCCCCTCTTCAATGGCCAGCATTAAATCGGCGGTGGTGGTGAAATCCAGCCGCAGCGCCACCGCCAGCATCGGCTCCTCCGGCGTGGCCTCGGTTTCGGTGGCAAACGGCAGCGGCACTGACAGCACCAGATAGTGCCGGGCATCATACACAAACGCTTTGTCACCAAAGAAACCGCGTTTACGCCCCTGGCAGACAATCACAATGCTCGGCTCGTAGAGCACCGGCGTCAGCGGCAGGGGCTGGTTGGCGCGCATAAAACGCACATTCTCCAGCGCTGACTGGGTATAGCCTTCACGCGGTGCCAGCCGCAATAACAGCTCCACCATGCGCTGTTGCCGGCTTATTTCCGGCTGTATGACCACTGCCTCACTCATTCTGCCCTCCTGAGATTGCTGAACCGGATTACCGCGACCGGCTAAAGCATGGCACAGGCGGGCCGTGCCGCGCCAGTCACCACGTTGGGTGAAATTTACCCAGCCACCGGCCTAAAGCCGTGCGGGGCGCTGCCGATAATTCAGGATTAGCCATAATTATTCCGGGGAAGCCAGGTGAGCCACAGCGATAAAGACCAATTTCTGAAAACCAGCCCGCTCTCGATCATTGCCAGCCTGCGTGACCTCGAAGCGCAGGACGTCGCGGTGATGGTCAGCCATGCGCGCGGCCAGTTCGTGACCAAAGTGCTGGCCGTGCTGCCGGAGAGCGGCGAATGGGTGCTGGATCTGAGCAGCGTCAGCCATGAAAACCGGGTGGTGCTGGAGGCGCAAACGCTGGGCGTGGTGGCGGAAACCGCCAGTGCGAAGATTGAGTTCACCCTCGGCGGCCGGTTGCGCGAACAGACGTGGCAAGGGTTGCCGGCCTTTTACGCGCCGCTGCCTGCGTCGTTGTATGCCATTCAACGGCGCGAATACTTCCGCGTCAACACGCCGCTGTCGCTGGATTTCTGCTGCCGCGGCACCCTGCCGGGCTACGGGGATTTCTCTTTCCAGGTGAAAGATATTTCGCTGGGCGGTATCTGCCTGTATGCCGATAAGGCGTTTACCGGCACCTTGCAGCCGGGCATGGTGTTGCACAACACCGATCTGGATTTAGGGATGTTCGGCCGCTTTACGCTGGATATTCAGTTTGTTGACGTGATGGTGAACCAGGTGCTCGACCGCAAAGGCGACACCCAGAGCCAGACCCGTTTCAGCTTCCGCTTCCCGATGCTCAGCGCCCCGCAGGAGCGCGATTTGCAGCGGGTGATTTTTGGGCTGGAGAGGTTGCAGCATGAGAGGCGGCAGCGGGTGAGGTAAGCGCGGGGGCGCTGGCCCTGCACCCGCGGGCTTCGGGTACCGCCTGTTGTTTTTAATGGGGGCGGTGGACTGTTTCGGTTGTTCGGCATCGCTGACCATTTCAACCACTAAGCCTCAACCGAGCAGGGCGCGCCGGTGCGCTCGCCCTGCACCCGCGCACTTTCGGTGCCCCGGCTGAATCATTGCCCGCTCTCGCGGGTGGCCCTCATTTCGCCTCCGGGCTTTCCGGGCCGCCGCAGACACGCTCCCAGCGTGGCTGCGACTCTCGCGGGCGTCCTGCCCGCTCACCCGGCCCTGCGGCTTCACTCGGCAATGATTTTTACGCCCCCACCACTTCTGCAAACTATTAAGTATGTAAGGAAAAAGTAGCCGTTTTTTTTGGGCATCCATGCCCGCTCGCCCGGCCCTGCGGCTCCGTTCGGCAAGGGTTTTTACGCCCCCACCAGACTGCGAATTCTTGGGTATGTCAGGAAAAAGTAGACGGCGTTTTTGGGTATCCGCCCCGCTTACCCAGGCCTGTGGCTCCGTTCGGCAAGGGTTTTTATGCCCCAGCCTTTCTGCAAGTTCTTGGGTAGGTACGGAAAAGCAGGCGGTGAATCGTTGGGGGTTGTCGTGAAGAAGGCGAAAAAAAGCCGGGACGTTGATACGCCCCGGCTTTTTATGCGGCCTGGTTTTATAACGCTTAAAGGTCGCGGGTTTTGAAGGTGCTGACGTGGGCGGTCAGGCCAAGGGCCTGCTGCTCCAGGGCGGCGGTGGTGGCGGTGGCTTGCTGTACCAGCGCGCTGTTCTGCTGGGTGACACCCTCCATCTCGTGCACCGCCTGGGTCACCTGGCTGATGCCGCGTGCCTGCTCGTCCGAGGCGGTGACAATCTCCGCCATAATGGCGTTGACTGCCATCACGGCCTGCGTCATCTCGGCCATCGTCTTGCCGGTGGCGTTCACCAACGATACCCCCTTGCCGACACGGGCACCGGACTCCGCCAGCAATGCGCTGATCTCGTGGGCGGCGTCGGCGCTGCGCTGCGCCAGATTCCGCACTTCCCCGGCAACCACCGCGAAACCACGGCCCTGCTCACCGGCGCGGGCGGCTTCCACCGCCGCGTTCAACGCGAGAATATTGGTCTGGAACGCGATGCCGTTAATCAGCGTGGTGATCTCGTTGATGCGCCGCGCGCTGTCGTCAATCTCACCCATAATCGCGACCACCTCACCCACCAGATGCTCGCCGCGCCCGGCTATCTGCGCGGCATTGCCGGTCAGTGCGGTGGCGCTGTGGGCGTTCTCGGCGTTCTGCTGCACCGTGGCGGTCAACTGCTCCATACTGGCCGCCGTCTGCTCCAGCGCGGCAGCCTGCTGCTCCGTGCGGGCCGCCAGCTCCACATTCCCGGCAGCGATCTGCGTGGCCTCGCTGCTCACTGCCTCACTGGTGGCACGGATCTGCCCGACCAGCGTCGACAGCTGACGCTGCATGGTCGACAGCGCATAAAACAGACTGTGCGTGTCCTGCGCGCTCACCGTCACCGGCAAACGTAAATCCCCTGCGGCGACGGCGAGCGCAATCTCGGCCGCCTCGCGCGGTTCCCCGCCCAGCGGGCGCGCCACCTTAAAGGTAAACACCGCACCCAGCACGCCGGTCACAATCACAATACTCAGCAACATCAGCCACAACGCCTGAGTACGCTGCCGATCGGCCGCCGCCATCACCACATCCAGCGGCGCGACAATCTGCAACATCCACGGCGTGCCGCTGTTCCCCACCGGGATCGGCAACACAATACTGATGGCGCGCGTCTTCAGCACGCTGTCTTCCACTTCCGCCTGCCACGGCTTCCCGGCGCGGATATGCTCCAACAGCCCCGCCTCGGTCACGCTCCCGCCACGCAGCGCCGCGTCCGGATGCGCCACCACTTTCCCCTCTGCCGAATAGAGCGCCGCATAACCGGTGCCCTGGAACGGCACAATCCCGGCAATCATCTTTTGCAAGGTGACCAGCGAGAAATCCGCCGTGACCGACCCGAGGAATTTCCCCTCTTTCATGATCGGCACGGCAATCGACGTCAGCAGTACCGGCACGCCGTTATACGGGTAACTGTAAGGCTCCAGAATCACGTCCGTGCGGCGCTCACGCGGCAACAGATAGTAATTGCCGCTGCCGGGGGTCTCGTAGTCCGTTAAGTTGTGCAGCGCCGGGTTGCCTTGCGCATCGCGATCGCTGTAGCGCACAAACCGCCCGGCGGCATCCTGCCCCGGCTGCCCGGCCAGCGCCCGGTCTTTGCCGTCAAAGGCGTCCGGCTCCCAGCCCATCGACATCGACAGAAAATCGGGATGGTTACCGAGCGTATTCTGTAACAGGGTATCCGCCAGGTGGCGATCGGCCGCGCCGCCCTGTTGCAGGCTTTGCAGGTTGACGCCCAGCGAGCGCGCGGCAATCAGCGCCGCATCCAGCCGTTGCTGGGTCGCCAACGCCTGCGTGGCTGCCGTCTGGGTCAGGTAGTGGATAGAAAGGGCTTTTTGTTGCTTGCCGGATTGGTAACTCAGCAGGCCCAGCGTGGTGACAAAGCCCAGCGTGATCACGCCAAGCCCCGCCAGCAGCATCACACTGCGGGTAGAGAGGCCGCGGTGCGCAGTGCCCGGCGGCTTTTTACGAAATAAGGATGACAAAAACATGGGGTTCCCCTGGCGAAGTCAGTCACAGTGTCAGCGGCACTCCCTGCTCGGGTGGTTCACCTGTTTCCCGCCAGGCATCGGGAACGTTATCGGCACCCGGCGGCGAAACCTTAGCCACTTGCCGCAGGCAAATTTCCGGTTTGCCCGCCCGGCGCACCGGGATCGGGTTCGCCTGATTCATTCATTTTGTGAATGAACGGTTAAAACGATTCAGCAAGCGGATTGATTTGTGTCGTTAAATTACGCAGGATGGAGGTCTTTTATACATCGAAGGAATGAGAATGTTGACGATCAGAACGGCCGGGGTCGCGGATGCGGCCACCCTGCAACAAGTGGCGCGTGAATCCTACCTGCACCATTTTGCCCACCTGTGGCAGGTGGCAGCGGAGATGGAGGAGTTTCTGGCCGACGAGTACAACCGTGACACGCTGGAGGCCGAACTCGCCAACCCGGAGATTTTGTGGCTGCTGGCCGAGTCCGCCGGGCAACCGATCGGCTTTGCCAAGGTGTGCTGGAACCGCCCGCGCCCTGACAATAACGAGCCGGGCGCGCTGCTGCAAAAACTCTACCTGATGCCGGAACAGACCGGCCAGGGCTATGGCCGGCAACTGTGGGAGCAGGTGCTGGCGGCCGCCAGGCAACAGGGCCAGAAAAGCCTGTGGCTGACGGTGTTGCAGAACAACCCGCGGGCGCGCACCTTCTACCTGCGGCACGGGATGGAAAGCATCCAGACCCTGCCCTTCTCCAGCGTCAGCCAGCGCAGCCTGATGGATCTGCTGGTGATGCCGCTCCCATAAGGGGGCGGTTGGCCGGTTAATTGCCCCGTTTGACGTCACCGATCGGTGATCTTTTCTTTACTGTCCCGTGTGTTTTTAGCAGCACGGGTTTAACATTTCTGCGATAAATCACGTACACTCCCTGCGCCGGTTACCGCATGGCGTGGTAACCCTGTGATGGGATCTGCTGTGTTTCTGACGCTCCGCCCCTCTGCCCGGCACCGTACCACGGCGGCCTGGCTGGGGATAGTCGCTCTGCTGCTGCTGTTTGTTGCCCCGGTGATCTCCACCTCACTGGCAGACACGCACGCCCGGACGACGGCGATGCCCGGCATGATGATGGCGATGGACTCTCCCTCAATGGGCCATGAGGCAATGGGCCATGAGGCGATGGATCATGGCGCGATGGCGGCGGGTGAGATGCCGATGTCGCACCCCGCGGGGATGATGGCCGATCAGGCCGCCTGTGGTTACTGCGTATTGCTGGCCCATGCGCCGCTGCTGGAGATGGCGCTGCCGTTGCTGGCCTGGTTTACCCTGCTGGCGGCCCGTGTGCCGCCGCCCCGGCTGCGGTTACGCCTGCCGCCGCCCCCGCCGGTCTGCCGCCCGCGTACCCGCGCGCCCCCTTTCTGCTGATAAGCCCCTGACGCCCCGGCGTCTGTTGTCCGTTGCCGCTGCCCTGCCGGGCGGTGGCGCGTGTCGTTTGCCTTATCACGGAGTTCACCATGTCGGTTGAATCTTTGCCGCAGGCGCGTACGCCTGCGCGCACCCTCTCTGCCCGCGCGGCGCTGCTGGCGCTGCTGAAGCGGCTGCATTTCGCCATTGGCCTGTTCGTCGGCCCGTTTATCTTTGTCGCCGCCCTCACCGGCACGCTGTATGTGCTGACGCCGCAACTCGAAAATGCGCTGTATGCGCAGCAACTCTTTACCGACGCCACCGGCCCGGTGCAGCCGCTGTCACGCCAGGTTGCCGCGGCCCAGGCGGCGGCAGGGCATGGTGCGCGGATCATCGCCGTGCGCCCTGCGCCTTCCCCCGGCCAGACCACCCGCGTGATGTTTGCGGCCGCCGGGCTGGGGCCGTCGGAGAGCCGGGCGCTGTTTATTGACCCACACACGCTGGCGCTGCGCGGCGAGCTGACCGCCTACGGCACCAGCGGCATCCTGCCGTTGCGCACCACGCTGGACTACCTGCACCGCAACCTGCTGCTGGGCGAGCCGGGGCGCGTTTACAGCGAGCTGGCCGCCTCCTGGCTGTGGGTGGCGGCGCTGGGCGGTCTGGCGCTCTGGCTGATGCAGCGCCCGCCGCGGCTGACGCGCCACGCCACGGAGAACGCCCGGCAACAGCAACGCACCCGCCGCCGCCATACCGTGACCGGGCTGACGCTGCTGCTGGGGCTGCTGTTCTTCTCCGCCACCGGCCTGACCTGGTCAAACTGGGCAGGCAGCAATATCGACCGGATGCGCAGCGCGCTGGACTGGATGACCCCGGCCGTGAACACCGAGCTGCACCGCAGCCAGGGTGAAAAAGAAGAGGCTGACCCGCACGCGGAGCACCACGGCATGATGATGATGCCCGGCATGGTGATGCCGCCCGCCCCGGCGCAGGCCGCCGCCACGTTTGACGGCGTGCTGGCGGCGGCGCGGCAGGCCGGGATTGCCGCTGACCGGCTGGAGATCCGCCCGGCGAAAATCGCCGGCCGGGCCTGGACGGTGAATGAGATCAATCCCCGCTGGCCGACGCGCGTCGATTCCGCGGCCATCGACCCGCACGGCTACCGGGTGGTGGATATGGTGCGCTTTGCCGATTTCCCGCTGGTGGCGAAACTGACACGCTGGGGAATTGACGCACATATGGGCGTGCTGTTCGGGCTGCCGAACCAACTGGTGCTGGCGGCGTTCGGACTGGGGCTGTGCCTGATGATCCTCTGGGGTTACCGGATGTGGTGGCTGCGGCGGCCCGCGGCCCCCGCGCAGCACCCGGCGCAGACACTCTCTGCCGCCTGGGCCGGGTTGCCGTGGCTGCCGCGCCTCGCGGTGGTGCTGGTGGCCGCCGGGCTGGCGCTCGCCTTGCCGGTGATGGGCGTCAGCCTGCTGCTGTTTTTGAGTGTGGATGTGTGGCGCTGGCGGCGCAGTCAGGCCTGATGAACGTCAGATAATGCCGCCGTTCGCGCGCAGCGTCTGGCCGTTGATCCAGCCGCCATCCGGCCCGGCCAGGAATGCCACGGTGGCGGCGATGTCCTGCGGCTCGCCGAGGCGCTCCAGCGGCGGCATCTTCGCCAGCCGCTCCACCTGTTCCGGGGTTTTGCCGTCGAGGAACAGATCGGTGGCGGTCGGGCCGGGCGCGACGGCGTTTACCGTGATGTGGCGGCCGCGCAGTTCCCGCGCCAGCACCGCCGTCATCGCTTCCACCCCGGCTTTGGTGGCGGTGTAGACGCTGTAACCGGGGTGCAGCAGCCCGACCAGGCTGGAGGAAAGGTTGATGATGCGGCCGCCGTCGCGCAGGCGCGTTGCCGCCTCACGCAGGGTGTTGAAGCTGCCTTTCAGGTTGATGGCGATAAGCCGGTCAAAGGTGGCGTCATCGATCTCCGCCAGCGGCGCAATGGCCATGACCCCGGCGTTATTGACCAGCACGTCCACCCCGCCAAAGTCGGCGTCGGCCCGGTCAAACAAGGCGGCCACGGCGGCAGCATCACTGACATCCGCTTTTACCGCGATCGCCCGGCCACCGCGCAGGGTGATTTTTTCCACCAGCGCATTGGCCGGCAGGGCCTGGCTGGCGTAGTTCACCACTACCGCAAACCCCTCTTTGCTCAGCCGTTCCGCCACGGCCGCCCCGATGCCGCGTGAGGCCCCGGTCACGATCGCGACTTTCTGGTTTTCATTGCTCATCATCTTATCCCCCGGTTGAGGTCATCTGTTGCGCACGGTGTCGGCGCAAAGCGTGGCCTGCCCACCCGGCCGGGTGCGGCAGCCCTGGGAATAGCTATAGCAACCCACCGCCGCCCCGGCAATGAAAAAGGCCGCCGGTGAAGACGGAAAAAAGAGGCCGCCCGGAGGCGGCCTGTAAAACAAGCAAAGGGGAGTTACAGGTAAAGCGCAAAACAAGCAACAGGTTAGCGGGTGGTCTGGGTGGTGGTCGAGGTGCTGGTGGCAGTGGAGCCGTTGCCGTCTGAGCCGCCATTTTCCAGCAGCAGCGCCACGGCGGTAATCGCGGCAATGCTGCCGACACCGATGGCATCAGACTGCCCCTTGCTCAGCGAGGTCGCGCTGCTGCCTGCGGTTTGTGCCGCAGCCGCGCCGCCGGAGATCGCCAGGGCGGCGATAAGCCCGGCCACTTTCATCATAGTTGCGTTCATTTTCTTATTCTCCTGATGACTTGCTGTGTGAGTCCTGACATACCGGCGGGCCGCCCGGTTGCCGCCGCAGGTTTACGCTGTTTTTTTATCGCGTATTTATCCCGCTGCCGCCGGACGCGGCCCGATATTACCGGGGGATTCCTTGCCAATTAATCAAGCCCGGCGAATTAAAACGCTAGAGGTTTGGCTTTTAAAAAACAAATAACATCAGCGCCGGTAAAGTTTTTAAGAATAGCCTTAATATAAAATGAATTTTTTTAGTTTTTCCGGTGTTTATCACAAGGTGAAATGATCATGAAATCGGCGTGAAAATCCTTTAAAAACAAACAACCACCATTAGGAATGCAATTAAGAATCTCAGGCAACAACGCCAGCCGCCACACCGGCTAAAATAATCACATTATTTTCACTTCTGTTATTTATCTGCCGGGTTTTATTTTTAGCGGGGTATTTATTTCTCATTTCTTCCGGTGATTTTATTTCTTTGGGTGTGGCGCGGGGTTTTCATCAATAAATAAAGGTGTGTGCTGGGCGGGCGGGCGTTAAAAAAGCGGGCGGCGGGCTGGATAATTCCCGGCGGGGATTAATAAGCGGCCATCATCGCGCTCAGGCGGTCGGGGACACCCAGCAGGAGTGAAGATTGATTTCAGCCGGCGTAAAAGGTATAACAACCTCACTTTAGAAGTTTAGACGTCTATACGGATAAGAATGAGCAGCCAACCCTCCTCCACTTCCGGCCAAGAAGGCCAGTTCAAGCGCACCATGAAAGCCCGCCATCTGGTGATGCTCTCGCTTGGCGGCGTGATCGGCACCGGGTTGTTTTTCAACACCGGGTACATCATCTCCACCACCGGCGCCCTGGGGACGCTGCTGGCCTACCTGATTGGTGCGCTGGTGGTCTACCTGGTGATGCTGAGCCTGGGTGAGCTGTCGGTGGCGATGCCGGAAACCGGCGCGTTCCACCTCTATGCCGCCCGTTACCTCAGCCCGGCCACCGGTTACACCGTGGCCTGGCTCTACTGGCTGACCTGGACGGTGGCGCTCGGCTCCAGCCTGACCGCCGCCGGGTTCTGTATGCAGTACTGGTTCCCGACGGTGCCGGTGTGGATCTGGTGTCTGCTGTTCTGCGTCATCATCTTTGGGCTGAACGTCATCACCACCAAAGTGTTTGCCGAGGGGGAGTTCTGGTTTTCGCTGATCAAAGTGGTGACCATCCTGGCGTTCATTATCCTTGGGGCCGGGGCGATGGTCGGGCTGGTGCCGATGCGTGACGGCACACCTGCGCCGTTCCTCAGTAACCTGACGGCCGGGGGCTGGTTCCCGCATGGCGGCCTGCCAATCCTGATGACGATGGTGGCGGTGAACTTTGCCTTCTCCGGCACTGAGCTTATCGGCATCGCCGCCGGTGAAACGGCGCAGCCGGAGAAAGTGGTGCCGATGGCCATCCGTACCACGGTGGCGCGGCTGGTGATCTTCTTTATCGGGTCGGTGCTGGTGCTGGCGGCGCTGATCCCGATGGACCAGGCCGGGATTGTGAAAAGCCCGTTCGTGGCAGTGTTTGAGAAGATCGGCATCCCTTATGCGGCCGACATGTTTAACTTCGTTATCCTGACGGCCATTCTGTCTGCAGCCAACTCCGGGCTGTACGCCTCCGGGCGGATGCTCTGGTCACTGGCGAATGAGCGCACGCTGCCGGGCGCCTTTGCCAAAGTGAACCGGCGCGGCATCCCGATGAACGCGCTGCTGGTCAGCATGGTCGGCGGGCTGCTGGCGCTGCTCTCCAGTGTGGTCGCGCCGGACACGGTGTTCGTGGCGCTCTCCGCCATTTCCGGCTTTGCGGTGGTGGCGGTGTGGCTGAGCATCTGCGCGTCACATTATGTGTTCCGCCGCCGCTGGCTGGCCGCGGGCAATGCGGCCGCCGCCCTGCCCTACCGCGCGCCCTGGTACCCGGTGACGCCGATCCTCGGTTTCGTGCTCTGCCTGCTGGCCTGCGTCGGGCTGGCGTTCGATCCGTCGCAACGGATTGCCCTATACTGTGGCCTGCCGTTCGTTGCGCTCTGCTATGTTGCCTATTATGTGACCCAACGACGGGCGAAAACCTTAACTGCCGCTGTATCAGGAGAACACCATGCCGGCTGAAAACCCGATTGCCCGCCATCTGGCGCAACACCCTTATCTGATCCTGGACGGGGCGCTGGCCACCGAGCTGGAGGCGCGCGGCTGCGACCTGGCTGACCCGCTCTGGTCGGCGAAAGTGCTGCTTGAGAACCCGGAACTGATTTATCAGGTGCATCTGGACTACTTCCGCGCCGGGGCGCAGTGCGCCATTACCGCCAGCTATCAGGCGACGCCGCAGGGCTTTGCGCCGCGCGGGCTGGATGAGGCGGCCTCGCTGGCGCTGATTGGCAAAAGCGTGTCGCTGGCGCAACAGGCGCGCAGCGATTACCTGGCGCAGCACCCGGAGAAAACCGGCCTGCTGGTGGCCGGCTCGGTTGGCCCCTACGGCGCTTACCTGGCGGACGGCTCTGAGTACCGCGGGGACTACCAGCTGCCGCAGGCGGAGATGATGGCGTTCCACCGGCCGCGCATCCGCGCGCTGGCGGAAGCGGGCGTGGATCTGCTGGCGTGCGAAACGCTGCCGTCGTTTGCCGAGTTGCAGGCGCTGATTGCGCTGCTGGCAGAGTTCCCGGCGCTCTCTGCCTGGTTCTCCTTTACGCTGCGTGACAGCGACCACCTGAGCGACGGCACCCCGCTGACGCAGGTGGTGGATCTGCTGAACGCCACCCCGCAGGCGGCGGCGCTGGGGATTAACTGCATCGCGCTGGACAAGGTCACGGCGGCGCTGCAATCCCTAAGCCCGCTGACGGACAAACCGCTGCTGGTCTACCCGAATTCCGGCGAGCAGTATGACGCGACCAGCAAACGCTGGCACAGCTGCGGCAGCGGCCACCCCACGCCGGCAGACCACCTCCCGGCGTGGATCGCGCTCGGCGCCCGGCTGGTCGGCGGCTGCTGCCGCACTACCCCTGAAGACATCGCCGCCATCGCCCAGCGCTGCGCGGGCTGATCCCCTCCCTTGCCTGATTCAGGCGCGCCGGTTACTCCGGCGTGCCTGCCGCGCACTGCTGCCAGTAACGCAGGATGGCATCCGCCAGATCGTTCTCTTCGGCATAAAACCAGGCCAGCGGCAGCCCGAGTGCCTGGGCGATCCGGCTTGCGGTGGCCTGGTCGGGCTGGTGTTTGCCCTTCTCATACTGGTTCATCCGCGCGCTGGAGGTGGTTTCCTCCATGCCGGCCAACAGCCCGAGTTTATATTGCGTTAACCCGGCCCGTACCCGCGCCTCTTTTAATCGTTTTACCAGCATGATTATTTTCCTCTTCATTGACTCAGGTATTCTTAGTTTTTATCCGCGCCCGCTACCCGCCCGGAAAATAACGCGCCACCCCGCACCGCAGAAGTATGAACGCCGTCCCACTTTTTGGGAAAGGGCTTTATTTTAAGATGTGTCTGAATATTGCCGATTTTATGAACCACTTCGCAAAATGTGTCTGTTTTGTTTTCAACCCACGCTTTTCCAATCGCCTCATTTACCTCACTTTTTTATTTCCCCACCGGGTTTGTTAAGCCCTGCCTATTAATCTGATAGTGATAACAGCCTTATAAAAAGACGTAATCCCGGTAAAGTAGCGCCCTGTCGCGCCCGCGTAACCGGTTGTTTTTACATCGTTGCGGGTAAATCACCGTGCGGCAGGCGGCGTTTTCTTTATGCTGCCGGTGACCGGTTCATTCATCCAGAGGAGAGAGACTGCCCGCCCATCGCGATATCTGACGACGTATTACGATAAACGCCGGTGCATCGCCACGTCAGTGACGGCTGGCCCGCCGGTTATTTATTTTGGTTACCTGCCTATTCAGGTGGCCCACCCCGACTCACCTGCAATAAATAGCCTCTGGCTGATAATAATGACTGTTTGAAATAAGGAAATACCATGCGCAATAGCCGTGCTGCGGTACTTAACACCCGAATTAAAAAAAGCCTGTTGATTGTCTCATCCTTAATTATCGCCACCTCTGCCGGTGCCGCGACCCTGACCCGTGATAATGGCGCGCCGGTAGGCGATAACCAGAATTCACAGACTGCCGGCGCCCACGGCCCGGTGCTGTTGCAGGATGTGCAGCTGTTGCAGAAGTTGCAGCGCTTTGACCGTGAACGCATCCCGGAGCGCGTGGTCCATGCCCGCGGCACCGGCGCGCACGGCGAGTTCACCGCCACCGCGGACATCTCCGACCTGACCACCGCGCAGCTGTTCCAGAAAGGCAGCAAAACGCCGGTGTTTGTGCGCTTCTCCCTGGTGGTGCACGGCAACCATTCGCCGGAGACGCTGCGTGACCCGCGCGGCTTCGCCACCAAGTTCTACACCACCCAGGGCAACTGGGATCTGGTCGGCAATAACTTCCCGACCTTCTTCATCCGTGATGCGATCAAGTTCCCGGACATGGTGCACGCCTTCAAACCCGACCCGCGCACCAACCTGGATGATGACGCGCGCCGCTTTGACTTCTTCTCCCACCTGCCGGAGTCCACCCGCACCCTGACGGAGCTCTATTCCAACGAGGGTACCCCGGCCTCCTACCGCAACATGGACGGCAACAGCGTACACGCCTACAAGTTTGTGAATGCCAAAGGTGAAGTGCACTACGTGAAGTTCCACTGGAAGACGCTGCAAGGGGTGAAAAACCTCGACCCGCAGCAGGTTGAGCAGGTGCAGGGCAAAGATTACAGCCACCTGAGCCATGACCTGGTAGACGCGATTAACCGCGGCGATTTCCCGAAATGGGATCTCTATGTGCAGGTGCTGAAGCCGGAAGAGCTGAAGAATTTCGATTTCGACCCGCTCGACCCGACCAAAATCTGGCCAAATGTGCCGGAGCGTAAAATCGGCCAGATGGTGCTGAACAAGAACCCGGATAACGTGTTCCAGGAGACTGAGCAGGTGGCGATGGCCCCGGCGAACCTGGTGCCGGGCATTGAGCCGTCTGAAGACAAACTGTTGCAGGGCCGCCTGTTTGCCTATGCCGACACCCAGATCTACCGCCTGGGTGCCAACGGCATGAGCCTGCCGATCAACACCCCGCGTGCGCCGGTCAACAACATCAACCAGGACGGCAGCCACAACACCGGCCACACGCAGGACAAGGGCGTGAACTACCAGCCAAGCCGCCTCTACCCGCGTGAGGAGCTGGCTTCGGCGCGCTACAGCCTGACGCCGCTGGAAGGTACCACCCAGCAAACCAAAATCCAGAAGGAGCAGAACTTCAAGCAGGCGGGTGAACTCTACCGCTCCTACAGCAAAAAAGATCAGGATGACCTGATCAACAGCCTTGGTTCGGCGCTGGCGACCACTGACAGTGCCAGCCGCGACGTGATGCTCTCCTACTTCTATAAAGCGGACGCCGACTACGGCACCCGTTTGACCAAAGTCGCGAAAGCAGACCTCAGCAAAGTGCAGCAGATGGCCGCCAAACTCTCTGACTGATTATTCCGGCCGCCCGCCCCACGGGCGGCCTGAAGGAGCCTGTGACGATGCGTAGTGTGTTGATAGTTAACCTGGTATGTAGCCTGCTGTTCTCCTGGCCGGGCTTAGCACAGCCCACCCCGACGGAGGAGGTGCGCGCCTCGCTGAACCAGCACCTCTGGGATGCGGCGCGCAACGGCGATACCGCCATCATCGGGGAGTTTGTCGCGGCAAAGTATGACCTGAACGTGCAGGATGCCAACGGCTACACGCCGGTGATCCTGGCGGCTTATCACGGCCATGCGGATACCCTGGCGCTGCTGCTGAAACATGGCGCAGACCCCTGCCTGCGGGACAAACGCGGCAACAGTGCGCTGATGGGCGCGATTTTCAAAGGTGAGGTCAGGATCGCCCGTACCCTGATTGCTGCGCCATGCAACCCGGATCAGCGCAACAATGCGGGCCAGACTGCCGCCATGTATGCGTCGCTGTTTCAGCGCACGGAGTTATTGAAAGCCCTGGCTGACAAAGGGGCGGATATGCAGGCCACCGATGCGCTGGGCAACAGCGTGACATCGCTGGGACAGGGGGAGATCAGGGGGCGGTGAGGGGTGTATAAATATCGCAACAAGAATGATGCGCAACACGCATCATCGCGGTATAATAGAGGAAATACATAGCTGAGCAGTCAAGAATGATTAAGGATTTCAGGCACAAGGGATTGCGGCAGTTTTTTCTCAGTGGCTCGACGGCGGGTATCAATGTGCAGCAGGCAAAACGCATCAGCCTGCGACTCGCTGTATTGAATGCGGCTGTACAAATCAGCGATCTTGATTTGCCCGGTTTTCATCTCCACGCCCTGAAAGGGGATCGCGAGGGTATCTGGTCAATCACCGTCACAGGCAATTGGCGCATTACGTTTGAATTTATTAACGGTGATGCTTATATCGTCAATTATGAGGACTACCATTGATGAACATGTATAACCCGCCGCACCCTGGCCATCTGGTCAGGGAAACGATGGAAGAGCTGGGATTAAGTGCGCGCCAACTGGCGCTGGCGCTGGATGTCGCGCCCACCACGCTGCAACGGCTGGTTAATTGCCAGTCAGATATCTCTTCCGAGATGGCCATTCGCTTAGCTGAAGTCATCGGTAGCTCGCCGGAAGTCTGGCTCAGTTTGCAGTGTAAATATGATTTATGGCAGGCCCGCAACCGCGTTGATGTTTCCAGGCTGCACCGGTTAACAGCCTGATCCCTCTTTCCCAGAACGTGATGTGATCGCCCCCTACAGCCCCAGTGCCGTCAGCCCCGGATGGTCAATGGGCCGCGGGGCGTGGCGATCCCAGTGGAATTTGCGTTCAGATTCCGTGATCGGCAGGTCGTTGATGGAGGCGTGGCGCGTCTCCATCAGGCCGTTGGCGTCAAATTGCCAGTTCTCATTGCCGTAGGCGCGGAACCACTGCCCGGCGGCGTCCTGCCACTCGTAGGCAAAACGCACCGCGATGCGGTTTTCGCTGTATGCCCAGAGTTCTTTAATCAGCCGGTAGTGCTGCTCACGCATCCATTTTTCGGTCAGGAAAGTGACAATCTCCGCCCGCCCGCTGATAAAGCGATCGCGGTTGCGCCACTGTGAATGCTCGGTGTAGGCCAGCGCAACGCGCTGGGGATCGGTGCTGTTCCAGGCATCTTCTGCCGCACGGACTTTCTGGATGGCGGTTTCTAAGGTAAACGGCGGTAACGGCGGGCGTGGTAATGACATGGCAAACTCCTCTTTTCAGGTAATCCTTTGTTGTACCGGGATTTACTGCCGGAGGGAAATCACTGTTAGTGCTAAGGGTGGCCGGAAAAAGAGGTAAGCAGTGGGACGTGGTGCCGGGGCCGCTCAACACTGCCGGCCACGCCATCAACAGCGGCACCGGCAGCGTCGCCCGCTGCGCTTTTGTTTCAATTAAATAAACAAGTTAATGATTTTTTTGAGCTTGTCCCGGCCCGGCATACTTTCTTTATGAAGATTATGATAGAGATGCACATAAGGATGCAGTTTCTCAATCACCTGCAACGGCATGTTCTGCATGGCGTACATCGCCGCGATTTTATGGGTTAACACCGCCCCGCATTTGCCGGTTTTCAGGCAGTAGAGCAATTTGACGATATCAAAGTCATTTTCCAGGACGTCAATATCCTGCGCCAGGGTGTGAATATGCGCCTTGACCGATTGCCACATGATGTCTGAATAGTCATCTTTCCATAATGAAATTTTAAACGGCCCGTTTTTATTCTGTTGCTGTTGGTTGCCGACAATCACAAAATCCCCTCCCGGCCATTTCTCAACCGCAATGCCGGATAAGAAAGGTAACGCCCGTAATGAAACGATGATCTGATCTTTTTTATCGAACATATTTTCGACATCCGCAATGCTGATCAGGGCGCGCTCACAGGCGGCCTCCAGCCCTTCTGCCCCAATGGCCATGGTAATATGCTGGAAAAGGATCTGCGGCACGCTGATGTCAAATTTTATGGTGACCGGGATTTTTTTCGTCCGGTGATAGCACTCATATTCAATCGCATTAAGATAACGGTAAGCGGATTTGCATTTATTATAATACTCCCACGCCAGCTTTGTCGGCTCGAGGTCATTATACGTCCGGTGAAAAAGTTTCCCTCCAAGTACCTCTTCCAGCTCACAAATCACCTTATTTAACGGTGAGCGGGTAATGCATAATACTTCCGCCGCTTTGGAAAAGCTTTTCTCCTCCATGGTGACGATGAAATATTTCATTTTCTTAGCCAGAAAGATTCCCATATCTTATCCTATGAACGTGTAATCACAGCTGTCTCAGTTTATTCCACATAGGCACAAGGCGACCATTAGCGGGCAGATGAAAAAAATAATCAACCCGCCGCTCCCTAAATCCGGTAACAATACATTAATTCTTTTTGCGATCTTTTTATCGGTCAATTATTAGCTAACTCTTATCTATTTTTCAACCAACACGGGCAGCCTATGCCGCTATTATTCGGGCCTTAGCAAGATATTAACATCTGTGATCAACGTGAGGGTAAACCCATGCCAGACGCACTCAATGCGGGTGATAGCGGAAAAGCAGGCGTAACGCTATTTACCCCGTTCCTTGGCCTGCATATAAGCCATGATCCGGGGGTGATACTGGGCGCGTTTGCCGGCAGCCTGATTTTTATTATTTCCGCGGCTGACCTGCCGCGATGGGCGCGCATTGCCTCTTTTACCGCCTCAATGGTGATTGGGGTGATCGCGGCAGAATTTACCGCCTCCCTGCTCTCCTTTTTGCTGGAAAAGATGTTTAGCCTCCCGGTGGTGACGCCGGTAGCCGTGGGCGCCACCCTGACCTCTGTCGCGGCGGTCAGGGTTTTAATGTTTCTGAGTGTAAAACCGCAAAAAACCGCCTCGTTATTCGACACGCTGCGTAAGAGAGAAAAGAAATGAGCATCCCGACGCTGCTGAATATCATAGCCTGCCTATTTATTATCTTGCGAATAATTACATCGCAAAGAAATAACCCCCACCCGCGCCGGATTATTTTATGGTTGACCTGGTTGCTGGCCGTTGCCTGCGGCAGCGTGATCTATTGCCTGGTAATGGGGTATTACCCACTGGCGGAGTGGCCGGAAAGCATTATTCATTTTTTATTATGCGCGGTGATTTATGTGGCCGCGGGGGATCTGTCAAAAATTATCAAGTGAGGAAGACGATGCCGGTATTTTCATTCAGCGAACGCAGCCTGCGCCAATTACGGGATGTCCACCCGGACTTAACGTCGCTGGCGCATTATGCCTTAACCTTAACCCCGGTGGACTTCGGCATCACCGAGGGCCGCCGGACGCCAGAGCGCCAGCAGGCGTTATTAAAACAGGGGCAATCCCGCACCCTCCATAGCCGCCACCTGACCGGCCATGCGATTGATATTATTGCTTACCCGACACCGGCAGGCTCCTGGGAATTTACCTATTACCGGTTAATTGCCGAGGCCTTTATGCAGGCGTCAGAGGCGACAGGCATTCCGGTGGAATGGGGCGGAAATTGGGAAGGCCTTCGGGACGGCCCCCATTTCCAGCTTCCCTGGAAACACTACCCGGCATAATGACCTGGGCAGTAAAGAGTACAGAGTCAATCATTTTCAGCCGCACCCCCAGAAAGAGAATCATTACACTGATTTCGTACGCTGATCATTAACCATAAATAATGGCGGTGATAAGCGACTCCCTGAAATTAATCATGTAACGTGAGGATATTATTATGGCTTTAGATTATGTCACCGGTGTTTCTTCGTTAAAAATGTGGACCGAACCTTCGTCAGAAGATATTTCAACCGCCCATCTGGTGGTGAACGGCAGGCATTATGTCACGCTCTATGCCGGGGTAAAATTTAAAACAGAGAGTGGTAAACCGGCCCCCACACCTGAGCAGTGTGAAAAAGAAGTCACCATTAACCTGATTAATAACGTTACCGGTAATGCAATAGCCTATCTGGGTGCGCCGGCTAAGGACGCCGACCTGTTTGGCGCCCTGTATAACCCCAATCAACTGTATCAGGCGACCTATGCAGAAGATCCCTCCAATAATTATGACTGGGTTATCAGCTGGAAACTTTGCAGTAATAAAACCATTAACCCGAACTTTGCCAGTGAAGCCGTGGCGCTGCAAATGGATTTTGTGGGCAAGGACAACGTTAAGATCAGCATGGACACGTCTGCATCCGGCAGCGGCAGCACGAAAACCTCAGTGCAGGTTGTCTGCCATGCGCCGCAAAATTATCAGCATGGCCCACAGAATAATACGCAGATGGTAACCATGAGCCGTGATAACGGGGTCGCTAATTTCGCCTGGGATGAGATGAAAAATAAGAAACCCGTCTTTGATAGAGATTTTAACACCACCGATTATGATGACTTTGTTTACCGCATGCATATCCAGAGCGACTATTTCACGATTACCCGTTTTGAGGTCGTATCCGGCACGCGGCTCAAAAAAGTAAGCGGTGATGATCAGCTCTTTATGAACTCCTCTATTTCCGGTGCGCCACAATGGGACCATCTGCAAAATGTCTTTTGCCCGACCATCACCCAGGGTCTGGGTCAAAAAAATTACGATATTGTGGCGTATTCGGATGACAAAGTCTCGGTCACGGAATGTCGCCAGGTCGGCAAACATAGCGGGAAAATTTATCAGGGTGCAGGGGAAATTATTTTTTATGCTGCCCATATCACGGCGAATTTTAAGTTCGGCACTTACCGGGAAGGCGAGCACAGCTATTTTTACCTCTGGGACCAGTTCGGCACCAAAATGCACGTTGAGGTCGTCCACACCATGAAAGACCATGACGCCGTGCCGGGCGTCAGCAACGTTCAGAATATCGATAATTAATATCGCCCTTCCCTTTCATTTGACGAAAAGCAGCATCTGATGATGCTGCTTTGGAGTGCCATCATGAGCGAAAATTATTATACCCAGACGCCGAATTTTGTCAGTTCCGTCTCCTCTGACGTTGACCCGCGGACGCGTCTTTTTTCTTTTTCTCTATCGCTGGGGACAATCACCGGGAATAACGGCATGGGGCCGGACTTCCCGGTCAGTATTAATTATTCCCCAACGTCCTCCTCAAATTACTGGAATATGGGGATTGGCACATCGCTGGGCCTGAGCATGTATAACCGGCAGACCGGGGATCTCTATTTAGAGAGCGGCGAGATGTTCAAAGTGAATGATAGCGGCAGCCAGCCGGTTATTCTGCACCAAAAAATCCGCACGGTGGTTTTTACCCGGATTAATGATGACACCTACCGGGTGATTGAGCAGGACGGCAGCCTGACCGAACTTCAGGATGTGGCGGGCGATGGCCTGTTCCGCCCGGTGCAGCGCTGCTCACCGCTGGGCTACGCGTTGACCCTGCACTGGGCATTTGATGCCATAGGCTTTGTGCTCGCCTCGGTAAGTGATGATTCAGGCAGCACGCTCTGTACCTTTGAGTATGACGGGTATGGTGAGACCACGGTTCATTTCTACCCCGGCTGCACCGAAGCCTATTACGTGACGCTCTCCACGCTGAATAATTACCTGACGGATATCCGGCATACCGGGGTGACCGGTATGGAAGAGGATTACCACTGGCAACTGGATTATGACGATGTGGGCATGGGCAATGGGCTGTTAACCTTAATCCGCGTGACGACCCCGACCGGGCTTATCAAAGAGGCCATCTATAATTACGGTGCCGCCACCGGGATAATGCGCTTCCCGGATGAAGCAGGCCTGCCGCCGCTGCCGGCCGTGACCCAGTTAACCATCAGCCCCGGCCAGGGCCAACCGGAGATGGTCACGCTTTACAGCGCCACCGAAGACAATAACGACAGCAATGTCGCTTTCCGAAATTACCTCGGTTACGCCTTTACGCTGGGCAGCGGCTGGGACCCTGACAGCGATAATATGTACGCAATGTTAGACCCGGCGTATCTCTACCAGACCATTGTGACCCAGGTCTCCCCGGAAGGGGCAAACAGCGATATTAAAAACGTCTACACCTACAATAATTACCACCTGCTCCAAAAAACCGACATTACCCAGAACGCCACCCGCCACCTGACAGAGATGGACTATTATGCGCAGGCGTATCAGGAATTTGATGACCAGCCGGCGCAATGTTTATTCCCCCGCCAACAGACCGTCACCTGGACGGACGCCCTCGGCCGCTCGCGCAGCGAGATAACAACGTTTGAGTATGATGAACACGGCAACCTGCGCCAACAGACCGGGCCGGACGGCACCGTCATCAGCTATGTCTATTATCCGCCAGAAGGCGAAGCAGCGACCGACGCAGACTATTACGACATCAGCCAGGCCAATTACAGCCTGACCGGCTGCCCGGCGGACCCTAACGGCTTTCCCCGCTGGCTGAAATATAAAATCCAGCAGCCGCCGGTGGTCAATGGCTACACCGATGTACCGGTGCGCGCGGCGTTTTACCGTTATGATTCGTTCACCCCGGTTGGCGGCTCGCCGGTTACCCAGGCCGTGCTGCCGCGGCAGCAGACCAATGTTGAATGCACGCTCTCCGGTGCCGATCTGCGCGTAACGGTGCCGCCGATTCTGGCACGTGAAATCATCGCCTACGCCGGTGACCCGGCCTCGCTGTTCTATGGCCAGATTCAGCAGGTGGAGAAACGCTATTACGGTGATGACGGCCGCTGCTACCGTTACGGGCGGACGCACGATTACCGCATCGCCACCCCGGACATGTGCTCTGCCGAGGATCTGCGCCCGGCGGACGAGTCCTATCGTGAACAGGTGACCCACACCACCTACGATAATTTGTCGGTGACCACCTCATCACGCTATTCGCGTTATACGCACCAGCTCTGGTCATCGGTGGATGAACTCGGCAATACCCATGACAGCTATTACAACGCCCTCGGCGGCGTGGTGCGGGAAGTGCGCAATGCCGATAACCCGGACTACCGCGTTGAGCAGCGCACCAGCTATACCCTGTCACCGGCGGTTGACGGCATCTTCACCGCCACCAGTGACAGCAAAGGCAATGCCTCGCGTGAATATTATGACGGCATGGGCCGGGCGATTTCCGTGTCCATGAATGGGCCGGATTATCAACAGCCGGACACCTGGTTTGAAATTTCCCGCACCCATTATGATGCGCTAGGGCGGCCCGCCCTGGGCGGTGCCTGGGATTACTATTTTGACGACAATAATGCGCTGGAAGGCAGTTCCTCGGTCACGGAAACCACCCTGTATGATGACTGGGGCGAAGCCTGCCAGACCAACAGCTCGATCGGGCAGAACCAGGTGTACTCGCAAGACCCGGTCAGCCTGACGACGCTGGAAACGCTGGCCGTCCCGACAGGGGAGGTCGAACTGGGCTGGAGGCAGACGCGCTATAACCCCCAGGGCCTGCCGGTTTCCGTGACCGTGCTGCACGCGGATAAAAGCCCCTACAGCACCACCGCCAGCACCTATGACGGCTTAAACCGCCTGCGTAAATACCAGGATGCGCTGGGCCATGTGACGGAATACACCTATGACAAATTTGACCGCACGCTGACGCAGACGGTGGCCGACGGCACGCAAATCCAACTGGCGTATGATCCGCCCTCCACTGATGAACAGCCGATCCGCATCCAGGCAGCGTACCAGGTCAACGGCGCGCCGGTGGTGACGGAGCTGGGTACGCAAACCTTTGACGGCCTGGGCCGCCGGGTGGCGGTGCGCACCGGCGGGCGTGAGAACCTCGCCGCCTACAGCGGTGCCAACACCATGCCGGACTGGACGAAAGACGCGAAACAGCAGGCCATCTATTACGGCTATATCCCGGAGCTGGATAACATGATGCGTTATGCCAGCGACAACCCGCAGGGTACGGCGGGACGCTACCAGCAAAACTTCACCTATGAAAACAGCACCGGCCTGCTGCTGACCGCGCAGGAACAAGGCAGCCGGGGCGAAACGCACATCAATTACCCTTCCGGTGCCTTGCAGCAACAGGTTTTCGACCCGGCAAGCGGGGCGCAACGCCAGGCCGGTTATCACTGGTCGCTCCAGGGGGCGCAGCAGCGCTCGCGTGATATCGCCGGCAATGCGCAAGTCGTCAAGATGGACAGCTATGGCCGCCCGATACGGGTCGAGGATGCGCAGGTGGTGCTGACGTTCACCTATGACGAGGCGGGCCGGCTTTCTGCGCAAGTCGCGGAGGCAAAAGACGGCAGCCGCATGATGACCCTGATTGACTGGGATGAATTTAACCGGGAGACCGCGCGGACGATCGACGCCTCCACCGGGGATACGCTTTCCATTACGCTGGAGTATGCGTTAAATCACCAGGTCAGCCACCGTGAGATATGGAAAAACAGCACCCTGCTGCGCGCCGAAACCTTTACCTACGACAACCGTAACCGGCTGCGTACTTACCAGTGCGAAGGCAGCGAATTGCCGGTCGATGCCTACGGCTACCCGATGATGTCGCAGCAGTTTGATGAGATTGACGCCCTGAATAATATTCTGCGCTGCACCACACAACTCCCTGACGGCGAAGACGTGGCGCTGTTTGAGTATGGCAACCCGGCGGACCCCACGCAGCTTACCGGCATCACGCATTCGCTGACCTCGCACTACCCGGCGCACATTGTGCTGAAGTATGACGAGAACGGCCGGATGGTGCAGGACGACGCGGGCCGCACCCTGGCCTATGATGTCGCCGGGCGGCTGAGCCAGACCAGCGCGGAGAACGGCAATGCGCTGTACGCCTATGACAGCTTTAACCAGCTGGTCTTGCAGTCATTGGATAATAACAGTGACCCACGCGAGCTCTATTATCAGGACAGCCGGCTCACCAACGAGGTACATCTCCAGTCTGGTGAATGCACGCGCTTTATTCCCGGCTTCTCCGGCACCGCTGCCGTGAGTAATGAACCATTATAAAAAGGCTGCGCCGCCCCGGTTCCCACCGGGGCGGTTTATACAAGGACATCATCATGACGTTATCGTTAACCGGCGTGGATAAGCACGGCAGCACGCTTTTTTCACTTTCGGCGCGCACATTGGCTGCTTTTGCTTACAGCCCGTTCGGGGCCACCCGCCCCCGCACCGGCGAACAGGCCGCCCTGCCCGGCTTTAACGGTGAGCGCAGTGACCCGCTGACCGGCGTGACCCACCTGGGCAACGGCTACCGCGCCTTCAGCCCGGCGCTGTTCCGCTTCACCTGCCCGGACAGCGCAAGCCCGTTTGGTGAGGGCGGGATCAACGCCTATGCCTATTGTGAAAATGACCCGGTCAATATGACCGATCCCAGCGGCCACGGCCCCATAACTCAGCTCATCCGGCAATCCCTGCGGCTGGGCGTGCGCCTCGGTTTAAATGACGCCACCGCCGGGGGAATGACCAGCGCCATGAGCCGGGCGGGCCTCGGCACGCTGGAGAACGTGCTGGAGGTCTCGGCGCAGGTGGCCACCGGCCTCGCGTCCGCCGCTGTACAGCAACGCAACCCGCAGCAGGCGAAAAAGCTGATGTGGGCGGCGCTGGGGCTGGGCATGGGGATCGGCGCGCGGCAATCAGTGACGCTGGGCGGGGCGCTGCGTAAGGGGTTTCACCGCCTGGTGAACCGGGGCCCCTCGAATGGGATCCGCTTAGACTTTTGGCTAATGGGCGCTGACAGCAATCTGGAAACGATGAGCGTCGACCTGGGCATCACGGATAATTTCCGCGACCGGGGTGAAGATGCCTTGTTAGCCCACGGCAATAAAGACGGGAATCTCATGTTTTTTTTTGACGGCGTGGAAAGCAGAGATCCTGCCACCGGCAAAATAAAAAAAGAGTTCATTCCTTCCAGGCAGTACCGCGATTTTGCAGGCGTGTACAGCGCAGCCAAGGCCAGGCAAGTCTTTGGGCAGCCCAATGCCTCCACTCTCTATATTGCCCCTGATACCGATGCCCACCTCTACCTTATCTGCTGCTATTCCAAACGCTATGCGCAAGAGTGGGCGAACCGCTTTGGGCGCCCCATGATCGCGTGTTCCCGGCATATTTCCTTTCTCTATTTTAACCCCTTTGCCAGCGTGCCGGTTGAAGAGCCCAACTTTACTGTTCTTACAGCTTACCGGAAGCATGACCCCCGCAGGCTTATTTTCGGGCGTTACCATAAAGCAAAATTTAAACTTTTCACGCCAAACATGGCGTACTTGTAATTTATTTACGCCCTTTCCTGATATGTCCTGCCACCCTTCACGCCGTAGCGGTGTATTCCCGCCGGGAACCCCATGCCCGGCACAATGCCATTTTATCTTCCGCTGTTTTTATGTTGTGCAGGGATGAGTTAACCCCAGGGCATAAATAAGGCCCTCCCCCCACAACGGCTCTTTATATTACCCGGAGATGCTTTGCAGCATTTCGTTACCCCTGCCGACACGGGGTACATCATTCATTTATTTAGCCAGAGGACATTATGAACCTATCTCTCACGGGTAATGACGCTAATAACAGCACGCTGTTTGCATTGAGCGGAAATACCTTATCCGCTTTCCGTTATTCACCCTTTGGCGCAACGCCGCCGCCGGATGCCTCCGCCACGCCGCTGCCGGGGTTTAACGGCGAGCGGGCCGACCCGCTGACCGGTGTGACCCACCTGGGCAACGGCTACCGCGCCTTCAGCCCGGCGCTGTTCCGCTTCACCTGCCCGGACAGCGAAAGCCCGTTTGGCGAAGGGGGCATTAACGCCTACGCCTATTGTGAAAATGACCCGGTCAATATGACCGACCCCAGCGGCCACGGCCTGATCACCATGATGATCAAACAAACGCTTAAACTGGGCGTTAAGCTGGGGATGTCACAGGCGGCGGCGGACGGCATTACCACCGCGATGGCGAGTGCCTATCTCGCCGTTATTGAAACGTCGATAGAAGGCGCGGCCGCGCTGGCAACCGGCATCGCAGGCTCTATGGAGATGAAAAAGAACCCGGTCGCCGCACAAAAACTGATGTGGGCCGGCATGGGGTTCGGCGGCGCGCTGGGCGTGTTGGGGACGGCACACTACCTCGCCCCGACGGCCAAATCGCTGTGGCGCCGCCTGCTGCGCCGCGGCCCGGCCGTAGAACTCATCGAGATGCGGCCGCGGGCGATAGCCGCTGCCGGGCCGGCGCAGGAAAGGGTCTTTGTCGGGTATCACGGCACCTCCACCAAATTTGACAACTCCCTGGGCAAGGGCATCAACCCTTCCGCCCATGCCGGGACAGGGTCCGGCACCCGGAGCGATCACGGGTTTTATACCACGATGGACTACGGCTCGGCAGACGTATACGCCTTGCGCACCACCGCGCGGACCAACAACGTCCGGTGGCCGTTCAAGCGTGATCACCAACGGGCGGTGTATGAGGTCTATTTTGATAATGACGCCTATCAAGGCCCGCGCCAGCAGGAAATCAGGGTGAGCAGGCTCTATATGCCTGAAGCAGCGCGGGAGGCAATACAGCCCCCTGTCGCAGCGCGGGCACCAAGACGGCCCCCTGTCTATGAGGCACGTTTCTCGGGTTCAGCCGTACAACACCTTTCATTGGTAAAAAGGGCGAGCGGCGAAGGTGCGCCACGCATACGGGCCGCATCGCTCAAACAGACGTTACGCCTTGAATAAGGCGCAGGCTATCGGGCCGGTAAGATAACCGTCATTGAGCAAAAGGCCATTGAATTGGCATTCTGGCCCGGCATCCCGCCTTCAGAGTGCCAATTCGCCTGCGCAGCCCGGCCCCGCAGGGGATATGTTACTCAGAACTTCTTCGGCAACTCTTTATACACCACAATCCCTTTGCCGTTTTGGCCGATGCCGATATATTCCCCGTACTTTAATGCACGCAGTATCCGCATCACATTGGTTCTGGAAATAGACGTGCGTTTCTGAATATAGGCGGCGATTTTAATGTTTTCCCTGACGTCATCAGGCTGGCTGCACACGTCGTTGATAATCTCTTTAATCTGCTCATAGGCGGTTTTTCCGACAATTTTATAGCTCTCTTTCCATAATGCGACCATCGAATAGGTGACCGCCTCACACACCGCCTGCCACAACTTCCTTTCGGTGAAAATATCCCTGGCGGCGGCAATGGGAATATAGCTTAGCTCGCACCGGGTTTCAGCAATAAAATAGTGGCCGGTGTTTTCATAAATGGCATTCGCCAGGCCCAGGATCGTTCTTTCGATATTGACTTTGACATACAGATCATTATCTCCCCTGACCATCGACATGGTGCCTTTTTTCAGCAAGAAGATATAGTTAATGCCCTGGCGAAAATCCAGCGTCATGCCTTTTTCAAGGGCAAAAGAAAAAGATTTTGGCTCGAGGGCGTTAAATATCTCTTTGACTGACGAGGGTTTGCGGAGCCTGGCACGGTCTGTTTTAATACATATGGGGGGCAAGGAGACATCACTACCCGTATATTCTTTCATGATGCTGTGCGTCCTTCTCATTATTTAATGAAATGTTGCCAACTCATAAAAATAATCCAGATACCGCCAACTTACAATGTGCCAAGTGGCACAGTTATTTTTTCCCATTTTGCACAGTTGTCATTTCTGATGAAAGTAGGAAATATAATATGCGGACACTAATAATGATGCTAATAATACAGAAACCAATAAATGTTTATGAAACTATTCATATCAGGATTTTTTTTATGGGCCGTTTCCTTATGGGGCCATGCGGAAAGCTCCCCGCCCACGTCAAGTGCGCTCACCATTCAGCGCACCTTTGACCGGCTCTCCCCGCCCACTGAGGACATCAGCCTCTGGAAGCAGGTGCTGGGCGGCTATGATACGGAGGACCCCGGCAAATGGAACGGCAACGGTTGGGTATGCGAAAGCAACAGTGACCCGGCACATGGGCAATGCAGCCCCAAACTGGTGTGGTATGCCAGCGGGGAAACGGTGTTGCCGTTACGCTTTACCGAAAAGCGCAGCGGGATGCGGCAGGTGCTGAACCTGCGGGGCTACATTCAGCCCTACTTCGTTCACACCGGCTGCGGGACGTACGGTTCGAAATTCCAGGTTTATGGCGCGGCCGCAGTGGGGTGCCAGAGTGGCGGCGGAAGTTCCGGGGCCGCGCTCACGGTGTGGTTGCCGGCCGCCGAGCTGGCCAGACTGCCGGTGGGCGGCCTGTGGCAGGCTGATTTACGTTTGAAACTCACCAACTATTTTACCGACGGGCGGCTGGCGGACTTTACCGCCCACTTCCAGTTTGACGTGGTAGACCCGGACCATATTGAGATTTTCTTCCCGGCATTCCGCACTGCCAGCCCGCTGGTCGAGCTGGATCTCCGCCCGCAAGGCGCGCCGGACGGCAGCCCCACCGCGCAGGACATCACCCCGCTGGATATGTGCCTGTATGACGGCTACAACGCCAACAGCACCCGCTATGACGTGCTGCTCCGTGATGAGGGGCGGCCGCATAATGGCCGGGCCGACAGTGATTTTTCGATCTACCGGGAGGCGGCAGAGAGCGATCCGGATTCCCCGCGTGACCGGATTGATTATCAGGTGAGGTTAAAAAACCCGGAAAGCGGCGAGCTGATGCCGGTGGTCAATAATGCGCAGATCACCTGGTGGGAAATTAATAAGAACTTAATCCGCCCGGTGAGGTTGCCGTCGATTAATTACCCCGTATTGTGCGTGCCTGCGCCCTTATTACTCGTTGTGCCGAAATTTGCTGTTAAGGATAAGAATGCAGGCCATTACCGCGGGAAAATGACAGTGGTTTTCACGCCGACCACGCCCACGGTAAATTAGCGAAATCAACCCAATAAAACATAAATACTGTGCCATTTTGTACACTTGACCATTTTCAGAGGTCGTGCACAATTCCACAGCCCAAATAAACCACCCAACGACGCTCGGATTAATTATGGTTTCTTTTAAACATCTTCGAAAAATAGCCCTGGCGGCCGCCCCGTTATTTGCCTGCACGGCCGCCTTCGCCAATATGACGATATACCCGATGGCGGTGGGCCTGGATGCCAAAGGGGAAGGCAGTGTGCGTATTTTTTCCAAAACGAATGATGTCCAGTTTGTCAAAACCACCATCAAGAAAATAAACGATCCGGGTACGCCGCAGGAAAAAGAGGTTGAGGTCTCGGCCGGTACGGATACCGGGCTGGTGATTATGCCGCCTAAGTTTGCCGTGCCGGGCGGGGCCAGTAAAACCGTGCGCTTTGTGGCGATGGAGCCGGTGAATAAAGAGGCGATGTACCGGGTATTATTTGAAGGGGTGCCTTCACTGGACGACTCACCAAAAAACCAAAAGGGAAATACGGTGACGTCGGCAGTCAATGTGAATCTGGTGTGGGGCATTCTGGTGACAGTGCCGCCGGTCAACCCCATTATTGAGTTGGCATTATCCGCTGATAATTCCTCCCTGCAAAACCACGGCACGCAACGGGTGAAAATTACCGACATCGGATTATGCCGGGCGGAAACCTCAGAAAAAGCGTGCACCTGGAAGAAAGAGAACCGCAATATTTTCCCGGACAAGACTTATAGCCTGCCGGCCTCGGCGGGGTATGAAAAAGTCATTATTAAATATTATGACTGGATTAAGAAAAGTAACAGCCAGATAGCGCTTCCCCTGAATGGCTGATGAGAGAAATCAGAACAGCATATTCCCTGATGATGCTGTTGTGGCCCCTGCCCTTACGCCGCAGTAAGGGCCTTACATATGGAAATAAAAAGGATATTACCCACCATGAAACTGATGATGAAACCCTTAATCGCCGCCCTCTGCCTGACCGTTGCCGGCTCCGCCTTCGCCGTTCAGAAAGATATTACCGTGACAGCGAACGTGGATGCCACGCTGGACATGACCCTGTCTGACGGCAGCGCATTACCGAAAAGTGTGGAAATGCAGTATATCCCCGGCAACGGCCTGTCACCGGTGAATCTGATGACCAAAATCTGGTCAAACGCGCCGACCGGCGGCAACATCCACCTGCAACTGATTACGGATGCGCAGCTGATCAACAACACCGGCCCAACCGCCAACCCGATCCCGTTAAGCGTGAGCTGGGGTGGTGAGGTGCTGAGCGTTGATACCCCGCTCGACCTGACCACCGCGGTGCTGTTCCCGAACGGGGCCGATGCTGCGAAAACCGGTTCTGTTGCCAAAGAGCTGCAAATTGCCCAGACCACCAAAGGCGCGGTGGAAACCGGCATGTACCAGGGCGTGGTCAGCATCTATCTCTATCAGGATCCAGCCAGCGCATAACCGTGCCTGCCCCGCGCCCCCTGTGGCGCGGGTTTTATTTTTTGCTTCACCGCTCCCCTAAAATGAAAATGCGAAGCCATATTCATGAAAAAAACCCTTTCTGTTCTTATTATGCTGGCCTGTCTGGAGCGTGGGTATGCCGCTTCCATTAACGTCCCTGCCGGGTTTGAAATTCTGACGCAAGGGCAGCAGGAACGCGTTGAAGTGATCCTGGCGGGCAAAGAGATTGGCTTATTTGACGCCATTGTCAGTTTAGATACCGTTAAATTCATTGAGCCGGAAAAAGTACTGGCCGCGCTGGAACTCCCGGTCACCCCGGCTGATAAAGATTACCCGCGGATATTAACGGCCCTCTCCGCACCGTTGGCCCGTAACGGCGGTGCGGCGTGCGGCTACGGCACCCAGACGCCCGGCTGTGGCTATATAAACTCCGACAGCGTCGACGCAATTTATGATGATAACGAAAGCAGCGTGACGCTGTTTATGCGCAAAGAATGGATGCCGGTCTCCGGCGCACAGGCGCTGTACCGGACGCCCACCACCCATGATGTGCAGAATGCTTTTATCCACCAGCAGGATTTGAACCTGATTGCGCAGGATGATTACAGCAGCCTGTTTTTACAGGGCGCAGGCGCGCTCGGTGTAACGGAAAACAGCTATTTCGGCATGCACTGGTCACTGAATGCCTCGCAGTATGAGGATGACGAGAGTGAGTACACCGCCGACGTCAGCGACCTCTATTACCGCTACGATTTCAACCGCCGCTATTATGCGCAACTGGGCCGGATTGACAGCCGCACGCTGTTCAGCACCCAGGGCGGTAATTTTAATTTCTCCTTCCTGCCGCTCGACTCGATTGACGGGCTGCGCATCGGCAGTACGCTGAGCTATTTCAACTATGAGCAAGGCGGCCAGGGCACCCCGCTGGTGGTGCTGCTCTCCCGTAACTCGCGGGTGGACGCCTACCGCAATGAGCAATTGCTCGGCTCCTTCTATTTACCGCCGGGCAACCAGTCAGTTGATACCTCCATGTTCCCCAACGGCAGCTATAACGTGCAGCTGCGCATTTATGAAAGCAACCAATTGGTGCGCACCGAAAACCAGCCGTTTACCAAAACCGGCGGCATGGATGACGGCCGGGTGCACTGGTTTATGCAGGGCGGGCAGATAAGCGACCCGGAAAGTGACGACGCCGCTGCCTTTCAGGCCGGGGTACGGCTGCCGCTGCTGAATACGCTCTCCCTGACGGCGGGCGGCGCGTCGGTGGATAACCAGCTCTCCGCTGAACTGGGCGTGGACTATTCGCCCGATTTCGGCGCGTACGGCAACCTGGGGCTAAGCGCCCACCTGTATCAGGGCGAGGAGAACCGCCAGGGTGACAGCGAGCAGCTCTCCTGGTCACTTCAGGGCTGGCCAAGCCTGTCGCTGTACCGTTACGCCTCGTCCGGCGACCAGTGCGCCGCCGGCTATGACGACGACGGCAGCGACTACAACCGCCCCGGCTGCTACGAGAGCCTCAACGTCACACTGACTGACACGCTCTACGACTGGACGATGATGCTGGGCTACATCCAGACAGAGAACAACAGCGACGACGCGCTGCGCTGGGATGACAACACGGACTTTGAAGACAACGTGTTACGCCAGACCACCGAAAACGCCACCTCCCGTACCCTGCAATTCAGCGCCTCGCGCGCCTTCAGCTACCGCGACTGGATGATCAACAGCACGCTGGGGCTGTTCCGGCGTGATGACGAGGGCTATGACAACAGCGACAACGGCGTCTACGTGACATTTTCGCTCAGCCAGTCGCCCCGGCAGGACAGCGATGCCAGAAGCCAGATGACCGAAGTCAGCGCTGACTACCGCAGCAGCCGGCAGGGTTCTGACCAGCTCGCTTATAACGTCTCCCATACCTGGTATCAGGACAACACCGATCACCGGGAATTGAGCGTGGAAGCGGGCGGCATCAATACCGACACGCTGGACGCCGCCGTCAGCGGGCGGCTGGAAGGGGCTTACGGCAACCTGAGTGCCGCCCTGTCAGACAGTTACGACACGCAGGAAAACCGCCACGCCACGGCGCTCACCGCGACCTACAACTCCACCTTTGCCGTCAGCCGCCAGGGCCTGTACTGGGGCGCGGCAGGCTTTGGTGACCCGGCCTCCGCCGTGGTGGTGGAAGTGGAAAACCTCGATGAGAGCGATGATCAGATCGCCGTTGATGCGCAGGTGGCGGGCAACCGCCGGACGCCGATCTCCCAGGGCGGGTCGGTGCTGTTCCCAATGATGAGCTACGAGCCGGGCAGCATCGACGTACGTGACAGCACCCGCTCAGGCCAGGGCGGCACCACCAGCCTGATAAGCGGTGCCGGTGCCGGCAATGTGATGCTGCTGCCGGGCAAAATGCGCCGCCGCAGCGTCACCGTTGAGCACCGTTATGGCTATGTCGGGCGCTTGCTGCTGCCTGCCGGCGCGCATGAGAACCCGGTCATCGGGCTGAATACGCACATGTTGCTGTTAAGTGAGGATCGCAGCTTTACCGCTGAATTCACCCGGATCGAAAACGATCTTTACCTGCTTTCCGGCCGTGACGTCTACCGCTGCCCATTGGTGGTACAGAAACAGCGCGCGATTGTGCGCTACGTCGGGGAGAGCCAGTGCCGGGCTATCGCGATGGATGACCTGCCCGCAGAGATGCGCGATCAGGCGCGGATTAAAATCAAAACACGCACGGAGACCGAAACGGCTTACCGTGCACCGGAGGGAACCGAGTGAAGTACATCTTAATTTTTTGGTTAGTCTGTTTACCCTGCCTGGCTCAGGCGGAGATGCAGCCCCCGGCCCCCAGCAATGTGACCATTCAGCGCACCTTTGACCGGGCCTCCCCGCCGGGCGGGGACATTATCCTCTGGGAACATGAATCAGGGGGATGGGATGAAGCCGATCACGCCAAATGGGGGCGCAACGGCTGGGTGTGTGAGAGTAACAGCGACCCCAAACAGGGTAAATGCAACACTAAATTAGAGTGGGCAAGTACCGGCAACACCACCGTGCCGCTGACTTTTACCGAAAAGCGCAGCGGTATGAAAGTGGTGTTGAATCTCCAGGGGTACAGTGAGCAATACTTCCGGCAAACTATGTGTGCGGCCTATGGTGGCCGTTATCAAATCTGGGGGAGCGCGTATGTCATATGTCCGGATGGAAACCCGGATGATCTCAATGTCGGGCGGGCGCTGAATATGGCCCTGCCCGCCGCTGAACTGGCAAAACTGCCGGTGGGCGGCCTGTGGGAAGCCGATTTACGGTTGAAGTTAATGCAATGGGACCCAAATATCTTTCTGGCGGACTTTACCGCCCATCTTCAGTTTGATGTGATTGACCCGAACCATATTGAGATCTATTTCCCGGCATTCCGCACTGCCAGCCCGCTGGTCGAGCTGGATTTACGCCCGCAAGGCGCGCCGGACGGCAACCCCTGGGCACAGGACGTGACCCCGCTGGATATGTGCTTGTATGACGGCTACAACGCCAACAGCACAAAATATGAACTCACCCTCAAAGATGAGGGCAAGCCCCACGCCGGGCGCCCGCGTGATGCGGATTTCTCACTCTACCGCGACGGGGAAAACAGTAACCCGGACTCCCTGCGCGATCGCATCGATTACGCCGTGCTGCTGAAAAACCCGGAGACCGGCCATCTGGAGCGGGCCAGAAACAACAGCACCTTTATCTGGAACGCCATCAACCAGAACTTAATCCGCCCGGTGAGGCTGCCTTCGCTGAGTTACCCGGTGCTGTGCGTGCCGGTGCCGCTGCTGATTAACGTGGAGAAGTTTGAGGTCACCACCAAAAATGCCGGGCGCTACACCGGGAAACTGACGGTGGTCTTTACCCCGACCACCCCCACGGTGAATTAACCCCCATGAAGTAAAAAAAACGCGCCGGGCGGGAGCCCGGCGCGTTTTTTATTGGCCCTGCCCTGCCTGAGCTGTCAGCGGGCGGCGGCTTCCAGTACCTGATGGATGGTGGTCGAGAGCTCGTTGATTTCGAACTTCGCCACATAGCCGTTGGCCCCGACTTTACGCACGTGCTCCTCGTTGGCACTGCCGGAGAGCGACGAGTGGATCACCACCGGGATGTGTTTCAGCTGCTCGTCACGTTTGATGTTACGGGTCAGCGTGAAGCCGTCCATTTCCGGCATTTCGAGATCGGTCAGCACCAGCCCGATTTTGTCGGTGATCGGCACCCCTTCGGCGCGCGCCTGCTGGGCGATCAGTTTGATTTTCTCCCAGGCTTCCAGCCCGGTGTTGTGCATCAGCGCCGGGATGCCCAGCCCTTTCAGGCCGTGTTCCAGCATGGTGCGCGCGACTTTGGAGTCTTCCGCCACGATGGCTATCGCCCCCGGCTTCAGCTTAAAGCCTTTGGCTTTGATCTCATCGGCGGCGTCCACCATGCGCACCGTCGGGATGATGTCATGCAAAATCTGCTCAACGTCCAGCACCAGCGCCAGGTTATTGCTCTGCTTGTCGCTGTCGAGGCAGGCGATGCTGGTGATGTTGCGGTTGCTGACCCCGGCTTCCGCCGCGTGCACCTGGCTCCAGTCAAGGCGGACGATGTTGTCCACTGACTCCACCGCGAACGCCTGGGTGCTGCGCGCATACTCCGTCACCAGCAGCAGGTTCAGCCCGGTAGACGGCGTGCACCCCGCCACGGCCGGCAGGTCAATCACCGGGATAATCTGCCCGCGGATGCTCGCCACGCCCAGCAACGGGGATTTCATGCCCGCGGCTTTGGTGATGGTCGGCATCGGCACGATTTCACGCAGCTTAAACACGTTGATGCCATACAGCTCCGATTCCTCACCTTTTACATCCGTTCCCAGGCGGAACAGCAGCAGCTCAAATTTATTGGAGAGCGCAAGGTTGGCCCGTTCATCGATATCTTTTTGAAAATTGTCCATCTTTGCCTCTGAGAATGGTGAGTGTCGTCATTTACAAACCGATAGGGAGGATGACTGACAAGAACGGCCCGGCTTCCGGCATTGGCGCGCGTGAATGACTCTTCAGGGGTTATCGGCAGGCCGCCGGGATTTTATAGGGCAGAGAACAGATTTTGCGCTAAAGGGGGCAGAGGGCGTTAACCGGCGCACGGGTTCACCGTTTTGTGATCCCGGTTAACCAGCCTGCGTGCATTTCAGCGTACAACGTCAGTTTGGTTTTCCAGGCCTGACCGGCATCACTGAACAGAACGGGGTATTCCTTGCGCAAAGCGATAGTGAGCATACTGTTTTTACTGTTTTTTATGATCTCAGGCCGGGAGTTTCTGCAACGTCACATTTTCCCGGTGACCTTAACCGTGGCGGAGTCCCTTAACCTTAACGACACCGCCCGCTTATATGTGGTGGAAGCGGATGTGAACGCCACGCCCCGCCCCGTTTACCGTTACTATCTGGCGGATAAATCATTAAGCCAAAAGGATTTTCTCGCGAGCATTCAGGAGAGCGAGAACTATTTTTTGCAGGCCAGTGAAAAAGCAAAAGTGAACTTTACACAGGGCGTGCTCTCTTTATCCACCACCGGCACCGTCTCTAAATTCACCAATACCGGCAGCTACCGCGTCGGCGAAAATACCTATTACGTGAAGATCGCGCTGTCGGCTGCGCCGGAGTAAGAGAATCAGCGTTCTGTTCCAGCTTTTATTTCCGACAGTTCTTCTGCGGGTTATTTCGCTTGATAAGCTGTTATGGTTTCATCAGTGCTACCGGACAGCACATCAACCTCCACTCGTCAGACAGGGAACGTTTTATGAATCTTGTGGCTAAAATGGGTATTGGTGTGGCGGCGTTTACCGCCCTGATCGTTGCCGATTATTACATTGGTAATATGATTGCCTATCAGGCTGATGTGAAAGCCTGCAAGACGCTGACGCGGGCAGAGGTGGTGGATGCCGTCGTGGCTGATATGACGCGCCCTGACAAGCGGAGTGTAAACCGGCGTCATTTTTCGCCTTCAGATATCGTCGTCGAAACAGAGGCTATTCAGATAGGCCCTTCGGATGTGCTGGCTCCCTTTCGTATCGCGTCTGAACCTGAGCGGCAGCAGTTCGCGATGCTGCCTTGTTCAGCGCTGGAAAGTATCGAATATGCAAGTGAATAACGGCCATGCCGTCTCAGCGTGAACAGCGTGTCACCTAAACGCATCATGCCCGGCAACACACCCATACGACGCGGTTGAGGAAAGAAAGAAGCGGACTTACCAGGCAGCGTGCAGTACCCTGTTGGGCAGGCTGGCCCGCCCAAACCGGAGGCCACATTGTCTCTTTATCACAGGTAATATCAGCATGGCTCTTATCCCCAAAAACTACGCGCGGCTGGAAAGCGGCTACCGTGAAAAAGCATTAAAAATCTATCCGTGGGTCTGTGGGCGCTGCTCACGCGAGTTCGTTTACTCGAACCTGCGTGAACTCACGGTTCACCATATCGATCACGACCATACCAATAACCCGGAAGACGGCAGCAACTGGGAGTTGTTGTGTCTGTACTGCCATGACCACGAGCACTCAAAGTACACGGAAGCTGACCTGTACGGCACCAACGTGGTGGCAGGGGAAGATGCGCAAAAAGACGTAGGGGCCGCAACCTACAATCCCTTTGCTGATTTAAAGTCGATGATCAATAAAAAGAAATAGGGTTGAGGATGTCCGCTTCCGGCCCCCTTACGCATAATCCTTAAAACACGCGATCAGCATATCCGTCAGCACCCTGACTTTTCGCGCCGGGTGCTGGCCCGGTGGGCGAACGACATAGACCCCGGCCGAGGGCGGTGGGTAGCGGGTCATTACCGGCACCAGCGCGCCCGAGTCCACGTGGGGGCGGGTGACGCCATCCGGGATCCAGGCGATGCCGAGCCCTTCTATGGCGGCGGCGGCGAGCGCGGTCGCGTTGTCAGCTTTGAAACGCCCTTGAGGGTTCACCGTCACGATCTCCCCGCCATCCATAAACTGCCAGGCTTCCGTTCCCTGCATCAATGCCTGATGGTTCACCAGCTCGCTGGGGTGCTCTGGCGCACCGTGCGCCTTGATGTAGCCGGGGCTTGCCACGAGCTTGCCGTAAATCGGCCCGACGCACCTGGCCATCAGGTTGGAATCCGGCAGGTAACCCACGCGGATCGCGCAATCAAACCCTTCAGCAATCAGATCCACAAACCGATCGCTAAAAGAGAGATGGATATGGAGGCGCGGGTGGTCCAGCGCCATTCTCGCCAGCACGGGGGCGAAATGCGCAGGCCCGAAAGAGAGCGAGGCAGCCACCCGCAAACGGCCACGAAGCTCACCGTCCGGCTGAAGGGTTTCCCTTGCTGCTTCAATCTCGGCGCACGCTTTGGCGGCATGTTCCCGGAATGTGCTCCCCGCTTCCGTGAGCGCGGCGCCCCGGGTGGTGCGGGCCAGCAACTGGACGCCGAGATCCGCTTCAAGCCGGGCGAGCCGTCGGCTGACAATGGATTTGGAGACATTAAGCCGGCGGGCGGCAGGCGAGATCCCGCCTGCATTCGCGACTTCCACAAAGGTAAGCAGATCATCAATATCCACGCGTTTCCCCCTGGTACGCAAAACCGCCGGGCTTCATTATTACCAGCCGGTACAGGGGTGTCCATTTTTTAAGCGTTTTTGCTGTGCCGGGGAAAGGGCCTGGCCGGAGAGGAGGTGGTGTTCAGGGCGGGAGGTGGGCGACGAAATGAGGCCGGTGTTGCGCACCGGCCTTTGGTTGTCAGCGGGCGTTACCCGGTGCCGGGGTGTTGAGCAGTTGCTGCTCCCACAGGTAGGCGATACCGCTGCCTGCCGCGTGCTGGATGATGACCTTATTCAACTCTGCGGCGCTCTCCGCCCTGGCCCAATCACGCTGCCACTCCGCCGCCAGCGCCATCCAGGTCATCATATTGATGCCGGCGGCGATCATGCGCTGTATCGCCACCTGATGCGCCTCGACGGACACCGCGCCCGAGGCATCGGTGATGACGGTAACATCCCAGCCCTCGCCTGCGGCCTGGATGGCGGGCATCGCGACACAGATTTCGGTCCACAGCCCGGCGATGATCAGCTGTTTGCGGCCGGTCGCCTTAACCACATCGACGACCTTGGGATCTTCCCAGGTGTTGATAAACGTCCGGTCTATCACCTCCTGATCAGGGAAAACATCGGTAATTTGCGGGAAAATAAGGCCGCCGCGTTCGGCAATCACGCTGGTCAGGATGGTCGGCACCCCAAAGACTTTAGCGGCTTTTGCCAGGGCGGTGGCGTTATTGACCACCAGGTGGGGATCGTGGCTGTTGAGATTGGTGAGCTGGTAAGGCTGGTGATCAATCAGCACCAGTACGGAGTCTTCAGGGCGAAGAAGCGAAGTAAGGCCGTTGCGAAAGGTCATGCATGCATCCTCTGTTACCGTGGTGAGTAAGACTGGTGCGGTAAGGCCCGTGCGGCCTCCGGCACCACCTGATTCGGATACTGGCACGTCTCCTCAGCCTGCGGTAGCGCCCTTTCCCGACTTGCTCTGTCGCATAAAGTGGAACGCCGGCGCCATGCAGGCCGCCCGGTTTGATGCAGTGACACCGCTTCCCGCAGGGCGTGAATTTGTTCCCACAGCACAAAGCCCAGTGATGCCCTCACCCATATTTCCCCGATCTGCAACAGCTCCCATACCCGCAGCCGCATTTTCTGGAGCCTTTAAGTCAATGCGGCCACAGTGACAATTTTGTCATATCCCCGTCAGTCTCATGACAGGTTGGGTGCGTATATTCCTCTTTAAAGCCATAGAGCATCCTCATGGTAAACATTCTGATACCGTTATTTGTCTAAAAAGGAAACAACATGAAAGCATCACTTGTTATTACCCTGATCATGGGGCTTATTTCCGTCAATGCCGCCTCTGCTGCACAGCACATTGATCAGGCAGAAGGGAAAGAGAAAATCGGCGTCATCTCTGCAAGCAATGCCTATAACCTTGATGAACTCTCGGAAGAACTTTCTGCCAAGGCTGATGAGAAAGGGGCAACCTCTTACAAAATACTTTCAGCCTCTGGTAATAACCGGCTGCACGGCGTGGCAGAGATTTATAAGTAATTTGATCTATTGAGGCCGTACTAATGGGGCGGCTTCATTCACCGCCCTGTTTTTACGCTGTTACAGCACCAATCGCAGGGCGCTAATCCGCTCCCACAGCACAAAGCCCAATGAGGCCCTCACCCACGGCTCACTCACCTGCAACATCGCCAACGCCAGCGCCCGGCACTGCTCCGCCAGCTCCGACGCCGTCAGCGGCCGGTCGTCATAGAGACGCGCGTCAAAAGGATAAGGCGACACGGGCGGGTCGAATGGCCGATCGAGCGCGGCATCCAGCGCGTTCAGTTCGGCCAGCAACATCGCGCAGAGATCCTCACTGGCTGGTGAGGCATCAAGATTCACCAGGGTGAAGGCCAACAGACGGCAGTGTTCGGTCAGGGTGTGGGGGATATAGGCATTGAGTGGAGAGAATTCAGAGACCACGCGTGGAGATTGGCTATCCATATAAAAGCTCCTTGAAGTGATGAGTAAAGCCACCACCGGAGTTCCTACGCTCTTGGGTGGTAGCCCAGACGGGGGTAGGAATACCGGCCTTCAAGGACACCGGCCAGCCCGAAGGCTGCCCCGCCTGAGCCACCATTGAAACACAGCGTATGCCATGTAATAGATGTGCCAAGGCCGCAACCCCAAATAAGGGGTCGCCCTGAAGTGACACGGGTTCCTACGCCCGGCTGCGGATGTGCCGCAGCGGCGCAGATGATAGCAGGTGAGGGGTTGGGGGGGAATGGGGGAACGTTAAAGCCATACAGATGCGAAGATTTTAATGGCTATGAGAAGCATCGGCGGGTTGAGTGAGGGCATTGGAGCTTTGTTAGGCATTTTTTTGAGAGCAGCTAATGCTCACTTTTAATATGAACTTCCTGATAGAAGTGTAATGGCGGCTATGAGCGAATAGCGGAAGTTCGCTTTAAAGGTAAACTAGTCCGATTATCTAAGGATCTCTGAAAGAGAATCATCTGCTTTGCCAGGATACATACAATTTCTCCTTCAAGTTATTCCAGTGGTATCTTTTACGTATAAGACCCAAACGGAGCGACGCAATGGCTGGTCAAGATAGAAATAAGGTTCCCAACTGGAAAGCTCTCGAAAAACTTGTTGCCATGATACAAAGGCAACTTTCTCCCGATGCTATAGTGCAACATAATGTGATGCTTGATGGTATCCAGAGTGAAACCAAAAGACAGGTGGATGTTCTGGTGGAACAGTCCATTGGTCAGTACAAAATGCGTATTGTGATTGATTGTAAGGACTACGCTAATCCGGTGAATGTCAAAGGTGTTGAAGAATTTCACGGGTTAGTACAGGACGTATGTGCGCATCAGGGGGCTTTAGTCTGTCCGGCTGGCTTTACTAAATCAGCTTTGCGGCGTGCTCAGAAATTACAGATTACGCTATATCGTCCAGTTTCAACAGATGACCATAAATGGCGGGCGAAGGTGACTGCTCCCGTATTGTGTGATTTCAGAAACAGCTTCATGAGTTTTGGAATTAGATGTTCTTCTCCTAAACCTCTGCTCATACCAAATGAGTTTTACAAGTTGCCTGTTTACAGCCCCGAGAACGAGCTATTGGGTACGGCGTTAGAGATTGCTCAGGCTCGATGGGATAATGGTGCACTGCCGAGTGAACCGGGGGAACATGAAGAGTTGCTAATATTTCAGGAGGCTAAAACTCAAATTGATAATGGATACGGTGGCAAGGTGGAAGTAACTTTAACTCTCCGACTTTTTATAAAACAAAATCTATATCTCGGCCATTTACCTATTGAAGGTATCAACGGATTACAAGATGAACATACCGGACATATTGTTACTAATGCTTTCACGCTGGGTGGACTTAACCCTGATGAGATCGAACGAGATTGGCAACGGGTCGAAGATATGAGCGCAATTAAATTCGAACCCCTTCTGAAAGTGGTTGGCTATAATTGTTACGGGATTGGTTCCTGATTAGCCACGGGTTTCCTATTATCGGTACCGACTCTAATAATATAGAAGTATCTAAATGCAGAGCGAAATAATAACGCAGAGAAAGGGAAAAGGTATCTTTGATCGTAAGGTTTGTTTAACAGATTCCCAAAATCTGTATTTATCTGCAAAGATTTTAAGAGATCAAGGCGTTCGAAATAAGAGCTTTTTCTGGCTAAAATTAAGAAACCTCCTGTTGTGCATGAATATATCGATATCGCATCAGTAACTGATAAATTTAGCAGGATTATGTTAGGGTACGCTTTCGAAATGCTGTTAAAATCTACGATTATTTTAATGAATCTTGGTGCGCAAAAAGACACCACAGAACTTGAGTTTCGCGATTAAAATCATAAGGTTGAAATGAGGTATTACTTTAAATCCCTCAGGGTAACTTATGGGGAATTTATATTTTCATATCAAACGTAATAATACATTGTCACATACGTGACGTGTAAAAACCACATACGCCTCAGAAAAACCAAAGCGCCAAAAACATAACTTAATGATTTTAAAATAACTGGTGATAATAGGAATAAATCATACAACATAACTATATGATATAAATTACTATTTTATTGTAATCTTTTAGAGATACCCCAAAAAGTATCCCCATGAAGCTAACTTTACTAAACGCAGTATGAAATTATTCACTAAAAGTCGAATTCAAATTAAGAATTGCTTTCAGAGAGACCGTAAAATGGTCTCTCTGTACATGATTTTTAGCATTCAACGGCCATGACACTTTTTATACTTTATACCGCTTCCACAAGGGCAGGCTTCATTCCGGCCAACTTTACGGAACTCTTCCACTTTTATTGAAGACATTATAAAATTTGAATCAGTACCGCTAGAGTTCATCAATCGTTCAGCATCTTCGAAGATGTGAGCATTTTCATCAGTTTTTTCTTGAGGCACAATAACATTAATACCAAGAGCTTTGATGTATTTCCCTTCAGAATCTACTTCAACTATAACAAAATTATGCCTGACAGCATCTTTAATGTTAAGAGCCATGGAACTTGCTTTATCATTAACTTTCCCCCAGTCTATTTCATTCTCGAAATTTTGCATCCAAATAAACAAAGACTCTTCATCATTTCCAATCAAAAAATAGCGTGCAGGATGTTTATCTAAACTATCACCTAGCTTCTTAAGCATATTTCCAAGAGTAGATCGCGTTTGTGCATCGTAGTTTCTGATATGGCTGTCTATTGCTAGCCAACCCGGCGCACGTGTGGAATCAAGCGCTTCCAACAAATCTGTCACTTCCTTTGGAAAATCCTGAGTAGGTAACGGTTTAGTGTCCCAATCAAGCTCTTCGAAACTCTTATCAATAACACTACTCATACCGTCCCAGAGAAGCATACTGCCTTTTTCTTTTGCCAATTTTTCAATACTATCCAAGTCAAAGCGATTATTAGTTATATATAATCCCAAATGGTCAAATTCATCATAAAGAAATGCATTCCTAACATTTACCAATAACTGTCTCACCTCCATGTAATGTAAAAATGCTCCAGGAGAAGGTAGAAAACGCTTCAGAACAAATAAATCGTCAATCGACATGGACACAAATCCATATTTATCTAGTAAAGGTTTGATTTGTGGTAATTGCTTACAGAAAGATGAAAATGGAGAAAATGATTCAACAGTCAGTCCGATAGGTAACATCACTCTATAATTCGAAGCTTTAATTCTACCACACTCTTTATGCTTACCATTTACTAACTGATAAATAATGACTTCATCTGCTGAGTTCAAATAGTTAAAAAACCGCTCACATTGTTTGTATGCTTTGATTACTAAATCCTGTACAGATTGGGCGTGTCGTTTGAAATCTGTAGCAGGTGAAGCAATCGTTGCTGCAGCACCAGCCTTAGCCTCTATAAGAAATAGCACATCATCCATTAATATTAACATGTCATTTTCAGACCATTGATTTGTTTCTGGATCCTTATAATAAATCTCTTGATAAACATTAGCGGTAGGGAATTGTGCTCTCAAAATGTCATAGAATGCACCTTCACTCATCGTTTTCTGACGTTCTTCGAATTCTTTTTTATATTCAGGTTTTCGCTGCAAAAGATTATGTAGAAGTGCCCGATATCCTGCATCACGCATGAAACAAGGATCTACTGCATAATAACCGGCATCGAGTTTTATAAGAGGTTTTTTCCTTGCAGGGAGAGTTCGATAAGGAGTACCAGAAAAATCTCCTATGGCAAAGAAATCCGTATCTTCCCCTCGTTGATAGGCTAAATCCGCTAATAATTTGTCTGGTAAATCAGTATGAAGACTAACGTTGGTAATCCCCCCCCGGAAAACATCACTAGCAGCTTGACTAGCAAATTTTAATTTTTCTCCATTTTCTTCCTTCCATGATTCCATAACCTCTTCTATAGTTTTTTTCTGTTGCGAAGCAATTTCTTGCACTGCTATAAATTGCATCATCATTTCTTCTAAAGCATTTGTATGACCTGTACGAATAGCATTAGCCATGGATTGAATACCGCGAGCTATATCACCTCCACTTACTCCGTAGACCTCTTTTAAAACATCATCATGTGGCGAAAGCACGTATCTATAAAATTCTTCTTCTAAAACTTGATAGCGGTTTCCTCTAAGCATTACCCATGCTGTTTTTGAATGAAACTCTATAGTCGACGTATCAGGCCCAAAAATACTATCTTTTGCTTCAAGTGAAGATGCTATTGCGTATAGCATAGCCTTATGACATAAATCTCTACTTAGGCTAAACAAATAACTGCATTTTTTTTCATCAAAACTCATTTCTTTAGGAGCAATGTCTGTCGCGAGCACGGCATGCACATATTCAAGAAGGAATTGATTATCGTTGACTAAATCTTTGGTTTCTGGAGTATTTTTATGCTGATTATCAAAAGCCGCATGCATCATGAATTGAGCATAAATATATCCAATTAAATCTTCAGGCGGCATACTTGCAATAAGAGTTCGCATCTCACATGCTAGCGCTTCCATTTCCTCCAGGAGCTTAACACCTGACTCTGCAAATTTTTTTTTACTTTCTGCAAACATCATAGGCACTACCCTTTTTAAGTATGAAGTTAACTAAATATTACTCCTATTTTACTTATGTAACCCGAAGCGAGATCTCAAAATTCTAATTTTTATTTTTATTTTTAAGTAATAAGCAACTCGATATTAGTGGTTAAAACGAGACAACAACCAATCCTCTACCAAACAAAACACTTCACAGCTTTTCATTCACCACTTTTATCAACTTTTACAAATGCGGTTCCAATATCATCTGTATATTCTTGAATTATTTTGGTCACTACAATATGTTTAAGAGTAGGCTCAAAAGATGGTTTTTTGCCAATGTAAGGGAACACATCTTTGTTGAAAGCTTCCAGGATGTCTGAAGCATACCCAGCAGACCATTTTTTTAGTTTGCTGCTGTGCCACTCAAGGACAATATCTTTGAAGGAATTGTTTAACTGAGTTTCACGGGCAATCTTCTCTTCCCGTTTCGCTTCCATAGGATCGATACCCCCAGCGATACCCCTTTTAACTTCTTCACGTTTTGCCCGAGCATCGGCCAATGTGACTTCAGGATACACACCCAGCGCTAACAGCTTCTCTTTGCCGGCTACACGATACTTGAGCCGCCAGTATTTACCGCCATTAGGTTTGATCTGGAGATACAGAACACCACTATCAGCCAGCTTGTAAGGCTTATCTTTAGGTTTGGCGGCGTCCACCTGCCGGGCGTTTAGTTTCACTTGGGGGTACCTCCTCTAGACCGAACAGTAAATACCCCCATAAGTACCCCCATATGACCGTAGATTTCAGGGAACTTTAGTAGACGTAGAAATACTAAAAGGGGCTTTAAATCGCAGAGCATAAGGAGTTTCAGTGAACTTCAGTAGACTTGGGGAGATGTTGGAATGGTGCCGATAATAGGAGTCGAACCTACGACCTTCGCATTACGAATGCGCTGCTCTACCAACTGAGCTATATCGGCTTGGGAGGGAACTGCCGGGGAACTACGGGGTGACAAATTATTGAAATCTGCACGGCAAGTCAAGAGGCGTTTGGCCGTCTGCTGATTTTATCAGCACCCTGCCCTGTCGGGCTTTTAGATTGCGGCTTTGCCATTGATAAGCTGAATGAAAGTGGCGACAGGTTACGCGAAAATCCCCGCACTCTGGGTGCGGGGGTCAGGGTCAGGCGCGGACTAAATCGTCGCCGTAGCCGATCCATTTGTAGGTGGTGAGCGCTTCCAGCCCCATCGGGCCGCGGGCGTGCAGCTTCTGGGTGCTGACTGCCACTTCCGCGCCGAGGCCAAACTGGCCGCCGTCGGTGAAGCGGGTGCTGGCGTTCACGTAGACCGCGGAAGAGTCTACTTCGCGCACGAAGCGTTCGGCGTTGGTCAGCGAACGCGTCAAAATCGCGTCAGAGTGCGCGGTGCCGTAGTTGCGGATGTGCTCTACCGCCGCATCCAGGTCATCCACCAGCGTGACGTTCAGGTCGTTCGACAGCCACTCATCCTCGTAATTCTGCGGCTTCACCGGCACCACTTGCGCCGGGCCGTCTTGCAGCAGCGGCAGCGCGTCCTCAGAGGCGTGCAGCGTCACACCGGCGTCGGCCATCTTGCGGCTCAGCGCCGGCAGGAAGGTGTCGGCAATCGCGCGGTGTACCAGCAGCGTCTCCAGGCTGTTGCAGGCGCTCGGGCGCTGCACCTTGGCGCTCTCAATCACCGTCAGCGCTTTGCCGAAATCGATGCTCTCATCAGCGAACATATGGCACACGCCGATGCCGCCGGTGATGACCGGAATGGTCGAGTGCTCGCGGCACAGCTTGTGCAGCGACGCGCCGCCGCGGGGGATCAGCATGTCGACGTAGCGGTCGAGGCGCAGCAGCTCGTTCACCAGCGCGCGATCGGGGTTCTCAATCGCCTGCACTGCCGCGCCCGGCAGGCCGCAGCGCTCCAGCGCCCGCTGGATTACGCTGACGGTGGCCTGGTTGGTGAGGTGCGTCTCTTTGCCGCCGCGCAGGATCACCGCGTTGCCGGTCTTCAGGCACAGGGTCGCGACATCAATGGTTACGTTCGGGCGCGCCTCGTAGATCACGCCGATCACGCCCAGCGGCACCCGGCGGCGCTCCAGCTTCAGGCCGTTGTCCAGCAGGCTGCCGTCAATCACATGGCCTACCGGGTCGTGCAATTTACTGACCTGACGCACGTCGTTGGCAATCGCCGCCAGCCGGGCCGGGGTCAGCAGCAGGCGATCGAGCAGTGCCTCGCTCATCCCGGCCGCGCGCGCGGCGGCCACATCTTGTTCGTTGGCGCTGAGGATAATCTCGCTCTCGGCTTCCAGCATGTCGGCAATCACCAACAGCGCCTGGTTTTTTTTCGCCGTGCTCAGCACGGACAACTGGTAAGAGGCCTGTTTCGCGGCCTTACCCATAGACTCCAGCATGGCAGCTCCTTAACTGACAATCATATCGTCGCGGTGCACAGCCACCGGGCCGTACTCATAACCGAGGATATCGTTGATCTGTTGTGAGTGATACCCGGCAATCATGCGCATCGCATCACTATTATAGCGGCTGACCCCGTGGGCCAGGTCGCGCCCCGCCAGGTTGCGGATGCGGATCACCTCGCCGCGCGAGAAGTCGCCTTTGACTTCCTTGATGCCCTTTGGCAGCAGCGAGCTGCCGCGCTCCAGCATCGCGGCGACGGCCCCGTCATCAATGGTGACTTCACCGGCCGGCGGTGCGCCGAAGATCCAGCGTTTACGGTTTTCCAGCGGCGTTTCGAGCGCGTGGAAACGGGTGCCGACCGAGGTGCCGTTGATCACGTCGCCAATCACATCCGGGCGGCTGCCGGCAGCGATGATCACATCAATGCCCGCGCGGCAGGCGACGTCCGCAGCCTGGAGTTTGGTGGCCATGCCGCCGGTGCCGAGGCCGGAGACGCTGTCCCCGGCGATGCCGCGCAGCGCGTCATCAATGCCGGTGACTTCGCGGATCAGCTCCGCTTCCGGGTTTTTGCGCGGGTCAGCGGTGAACAGCCCCGGCTGGTCGGTCAGCAGCAGCAGTTTGTCGGCCCCGCCGAGGATCGCCGCCAGCGCCGACAGGTTGTCGTTATCGCCGACTTTGATCTCCGCGGTGGCGACCGCGTCGTTCTCGTTGATCACCGGCACAATGTGGTTGTCCAGCAGGGCGCGCATCGTGTCACGGGCGTTGAGGAAACGCTCCCTGTCTTCCAGATCCGCACGCGTCAGCAGCATCTGCCCGATGTGGATGCCGTAAATCGAGAAGAGTTGCTCCCAGAGCTGGATCAGGCGGCTCTGCCCGACGGCCGCCAGCAGCTGCTTGGAGGCGATGGTGGCGGGCAGTTCAGGGTAGCCCAGGTGCTCGCGCCCGGCGGCGATCGCCCCGGAGGTGACAATGATGATGCGGTGACCCGCCGCGTGTTGCTGGGCGCACTGGCGCACCAGTTCCACAATGTGGGCACGGTTCAGGCGGCGCGATCCGCCGGTGAGCACGCTGGTGCCCAGTTTTACAACCAAAGTCTGGCTGCCACTCATAATTAGTCTGCCGTTGCGTCTGAAAAGGGAAAGGATAAAGAAGTCTGAGAAGACCGTCACACCGATCTTTGTAACAGGAGAGACGCGCCATGCCAACAGGCACAGCGCGAAATTAAAGGAAATCAGGGGGAAAGCGCCCGGGGGCGGGCCGCGTCAGGCGCTGAGTTTTACCGGCTCATCCGCAAAGTGGTCGGCTGGCGCCAGCGGCAGTTCCATCTCGTTCAGCATGGCAGCCAGACGTTGGTGGAAGTCGCGTAACGTGGTTTCCAGTTTCTCCTGCACTTCCGGATCTTTAATCTTCTGGGCTTTCCAGACGCCCTCTTTGTCAAACAAGCCAAACTGGTAAACGTAGGTAAAACGCGTGGCCTCGGCCTGGAGTTCAATCCACCAGCCCCAGAACTCACGTTTTTCCGGCGCGGGCTTGACGTTGACACACACTGCCAGGCAATCAAAAAAGAACTGATCGTCCCGGCATTTTCCTTCCCGCAGATAAGGCCCCAATGCCGCGAAACGCTTCATTAACCGGCTTTTAGGATGTCCGCTTGGTAATGTCATTTTCTACCTCCTTATGGCGACGATCCTTTTTAACAAACCAATCAAAAATAGCAACTCTATTAACGCATTTTACCCTTCAGCCAGGCGCTCATCTCTTCCATCGCCTGATGGAAACCGCGATACACCGGCTTTTTGCCGATCTCCAGCAGTTTGCCGTCACTGGACGAGGAGACGATCAGCCGCGATTCCTCTTTCGGGCTGAACGGCTCATTCGGCCAGTAGCCGGAGAACATCGGCGTCGGGCAGCGGCGGCCGAGCAGCCCCTGGGTTTTCAGCGAGTAGCGGTTCAGCTCCACCCGCAACGCGGCGTCTGAGGCGGTGCTCATGCCGAGGCGGCTGGCCAGCACATCCATGTACATGTCCGGCACCGCCTCCTGCGTGGCGCTGTTGCACATCAGGTTATGCACAATCGGCCCGAGGCAGGCCACGGCGCGCAGCCGTTTCGGCTCCAGGTAGGCCAGCCGCACCGCCACGTTGGCCCCGAAGCGGAAGCCGAGCAGCGACACGCGGGTGTGGTCTACCCACGGCACGGTCGGGAGCTGCGCCAGCACCTGTTGATGCAAAAAGCTGGTGTCCTGGGTGAGTTTCCAGCGTGAAGAGAAGCCGATAGAGGGCATGTCGATGGTGAGCATCGCCATGCCGCGCGGGGCGAAGTAGTCACGGAACAGGCGGTAGTGGTCGCTCTGCATCATGTCCAGCCCGCCGCAGATCAGCACCGTGGGGTACGGCGCGCTGCCCTCGTGCGGCATATGCAGGAAGCCGCTGATGGGCGCGCCGCCGGGGATCGGGAACTCAAGCTCTTTCAGCTGATAGGGCAAATGCTGTGACGCCTCTTCGTAGGCGCGGTTCGACAGCACTTCGGCCTGGTCGGCCAGCTCATCCCCTTTCAGGTGCGGATACGCCGCGATGCTGTAGAGGTTGGCGGCCATCAGCCAGTATTCACCGCGTGCCGCCGGGTCGGTGCTCTCCAGCGCTTTTTGCTGCCAGAGCATCGCCTGGTGCGACCACTCATAGATCCAGTTGCCGTTGCGGTAGCCGACCACGGTGTCGAGCAGTGCCTCATCGGTGCGCTCAGCCGTCGAGGCGGCGATGCGCGCCAGCACCTCCTGCATCTCCAGCGCGTCCACGCCGCGCCAGATCCACATCAGGCGGTTGATCATCCGGTACCAGTGGCGGGTCGCCTGCCCTTCCAGGGCGGACTCGGTGGCCAGCGCCGGGTGATGGTGCGCACGCTTGACCAGCGTGGAGGTTTCCGGGTGCTTGAAACGGGGTTTGAACAGGATTTCCGACAGATTGGCTTGGGACATGTACAGCCTCCATGATGCAGTGGGCGGGCGCGGATGCGGCCGGACATTATCGTGAGAGTGTACCAAATAACGCGGAAGAGGGAGCGGACAGGGTCAATATTGGTGCAGGTGGAGGACGGTGGCGGTGATAAAAACCAGCCCGCCGGAAAAAACAATGCCCGGCATAAGCCGGGCAAAGGAACGCATCACAGACGGGGCTTAGCGGCCGCCGATCGGCTCAACGAAGGTCACGGCCATGTCCCACGGTTGTTCAATCCAGGTATCCTGCGGGATGTCGACCACGTAGTCATCCACCAGCGGCTGACCGGCCGGTTTAGCGAAGATGGTGACGAAATGCGCTTTCGGGTACATCTCACGGATCGCGCGGGCGGTGCCGCCGGTATCGACCAGATCGTCGATGACGATGAAGCCTTCACCGTCGCCTTCTGCGCGCTTGAGCACTTTCAGGTCGCGCTGGTTGTCGTGGTCGTAGCTGGAGATGCACACGGTATCAACATGGCGGATACCCAGTTCACGCGCCAGCAGCGCCGCCGGCACCAGGCCGCCGCGGCTCACCGCGATGATGCCCTGCCATTGGTCGGCCGGAAGCAGGCGGTGTGCCAGTTTACGGGCCTGCATTTGCAACATGTCCCAAGTAACGACGTATTTTTCGCTCATAAAATCGTGTCCCAGCCAGCAATAAATTGGCTTAAAAGTATTCAGGGGGGAAAAGGTTGCGCGAGATTATAGAGAGGCAGCCGGATAAAAACCAGTAACAATCGGTGAAAGCGCCCGCTTTTTTCCCGGCCCGCCACGCGCACCCCGCAGGAGAAAGTGATATTCTCTCAGGTCCACGCCAGGGGTTTCTGGCGGCGCATTATCCACCTAACCATTTGCAGCATCCCACCTTTTCCGCGCCTGCCCGTGCATTCACCGGGGCCGGCACCGGGCCGGAGGTGCTGCCACAGGAGACTCATTGTGTCTGAACTGTCGCAACTCTCGCCACAGCCGTTGTGGGACATTTTCGCCAAGATCTGCTCGATTCCGCACCCTTCTTTCCATGAAGAAGCGCTGGCCCAACACATCATGGCCTGGGCCGCTGAGAAAGGGATCCACGCTGAGCGCGATCAGGTCGGCAATATTTTGCTGCGCAAACCGGCCAAACCAGGCATGGAAAACCGTAAACCGGTGGTGCTCCAGGCGCACCTCGACATGGTGCCGCAGAAAAACAACGACACCGTGCATGACTTCACCAAAGACCCGATCCAGCCGTATGTGGATGGCGAGTGGGTAAAAGCGCGCGGCACCACGCTGGGTGCGGACAACGGCATCGGCATGGCGTCCGCGCTGGCGGTGCTGGCTGACGAGAGCGTGGCGCACGGCCCGCTGGAAGTGCTGCTGACCATGACTGAAGAGACCGGCATGGACGGTGCCTTCGGCCTCCAGCCGGACTGGTTGCAGGGCGAGATCCTGATCAACACCGATTCCGAGGAAGAGGGTGAGATCTACATGGGCTGCGCAGGCGGCATCGACGTCTCCACCACCCTGCCATTGCAGCGCGAGACGCTGGCCGGTGGTTACACCACGCTGTCGCTGGTGGTGAAAGGGCTGAAAGGCGGCCACTCCGGCGCAGACATCCACCACGGCCTCGGCAACGCCAACAAGCTGCTGGTGCGTTTCCTGTTTGAGCACGCGGCCCCGCTCGGCCTGCGCGTGCTCGATTTAAACGGCGGCACCCTGCGCAACGCCATCCCGCGTGAAGCCTCGGCCACGCTGGCGGTGCCGTCGGCTAACGTCGATGCACTGAAAACGCTGGTGGAGGATTACCAGACCACGCTGCAAAACGAGCTGGCGGCCAAAGAGAAGAAGCTGGCGGTGCTGGTCACCCCGGCGGAAAACAGCACGCCGGCACTCACCACCGACTGCCAGGCCCGCCTGCTGGCGCTGCTGAACGCCATGCCGAACGGCGTGATCCGCATGAGTGACGCGGTGCCGGGCGTGGTGGAAACCTCGCTGAACGTCGGTGTGGTGACGATGACGGCGGACGAGGCCCACATTAACTGTCTGATCCGCTCGCTGATCGACAGCGGTAAAGAGTACGTGGTCGACATGCTGACCGCCCTCGGCCAACTGGCGAACGCCACCACCACGCCGAAAGGCGGCTACCCTGGCTGGCAGCCGGACCCGCACTCCCCGGTGATGGGCCTGGTGCGTGAAACCTACCAGTCACTGTTCGGCAAAACCCCGAACATTATGGTGATCCACGCCGGGCTGGAATGCGGTCTGTTCAAAAAGCCATACCCGGAGATGGACATGGTCTCCATCGGGCCAACCATCACCGGCCCGCACTCCCCGGACGAGCAGGTGCACATTGAGAGCGTCGGCCTCTACTGGCAACTGCTCACCGCGCTGCTGAAGGCGATCCCTGAGAAAGCGTAATCCCGCTTTCACTTCTGCTTTCACTTCTGCAAAAAGCGACGCCCCGGCGTCGCTTTTTTATTGGCCGGATCCCAGGGTAGCCGTCAATCCCACGGCAACAGCAACTGGCGCTCCAGTTGCGGGTCGAGCAGCGTCACATGCAGCCCCACCAGCCGTACACTGCGCCCGGCGCGGCGCTGATCCCACGCCTGGCGCGCCACCGCCAGCAGATCCGGCAGGTTCAATTCCGGCCAGACGTGCTCCTGGGTGGTCTGCTGGAAATCCTGGAATTTCAGCTTCACCCCCTGCCGCGCAATCTGCAAATCCGGCCGCACCCGCCGTAGCCGCGCCTCCAGCTCCGGGTAGAGCCGGTCAGTAATCAGCGCCGCGCAGTCGTCCCAGTCGCTGATGTCATTCGCCAGCGTGGTTTCCACACCCACGGATTTGCGCAGCCGGTCAGCGGAAACATCCCGCTCATCAATGCCGTGGCTGCGCTCCCAGATGGCATGGCCAAACTTGCCGAAGCGCTTGAGCAGGTCAGCCAGGTCATAACGCTGCACATCGGCACAGGTCAGCAGCCCCAGCTCCTCAAGCCTGGCTGCCGTGACCTTGCCGACGCCGGGGATTTTGCTCAGCGGCAGATCCTGCAAAAACGCCGCCACGCCGCTGGGCGGGATCACAAACTGGCCGTTGGGCTTGTTGAGGTCAGAGGCGATTTTCGCCAGGAATTTCACTGGCGCGACCCCGGCCGAGGCGGTGAGTTGCAGCTCGTCCCAGATCGCCTGGCGGATCTCACGGGCAATCAGCGTGGCCGAGCCGCTGCATTGCGGGGTGTCGGAGACATCCAGATAGGCTTCATCCAGTGACAGCGGTTCAATCAGCGGCGTGTAGCGGGCAAAGATGTCGCGGATATGGAGCGAGGCCTCTTTATAGGCCGCCATCCGGCCGGGGATCACGGTCAGTTGCGGGCAGAGTTTCAGCGCCATCGCCGTGGACATCGCGCTGCGCACGCCATATTTGCGTGCCGGATAGTTGGCGGTGCTGATCACCCCGCGCCGGTCTGAGCTGCCGCCGATGGCGATCGGGATGTCGCGCAGGCGCGGGTCGTCACGCATCTCCACCGCCGCGTAAAAGCAGTCCATATCGACATGTATGATTTTGCGCACCTTCTCCCCCGGTTCCGGCCTCCCGACCCTGTATAAGTATACAGGCGGAGGCGGTGATGGCTCAAGCCGCGCGGTGTCATGGATATGTCACTGTAAATGAATATGTTATGTAGCCATCGTTACTTTTCGCGGGCGGCCTGCCGTGCTACTCAACAGCGGTACGTTTTTCCCTCTGCGCTTTTAAGGATGAAATGATGTCAATCAGCAAAACGTTTGTGATCGCAGCCTCGCTGTTACTCGGCAGCGCCCCGGCGTGGGCCGCCCCGCAGATTATCGCCCACCGCGGCGGCACCGGCGATGCGCCGGAAAACACCCTGCCCGCCATCGGCCTGGCGCTGAAAAACGGCGCGGATGCCGTCTGGGTCACCGTGCAGCTCAGCAAAGACGGCATGCCGGTACTCTACCGCCCGTCGGACTTAAGCGCGCTGACACCGCGCAAAGGCCCAGTCTCTGCGTATACCGCGGCCGAGCTGGTAAACACCGACGCCGGTTGGGCGTTCGGCAGCGGCGACCAGCACCCGTGGCGCGGCAAACAGGTCGCCATCCCCACACTGGCCGGGGTGCTGACGCGCTTCCCGGATGTCACCTTTTACCTCGACATCAAAAGCCCCGACGCCGCGCCGGAGGTGATGGCCGCCGCGCTGGCGAAGGTACTGCGGGACACCCACAGCCTGACGCGCATCCGGGTCTACAGCACTGACAGCCGCTACCTGGCCGCCCTGCCGCCGGAGGTGCCGCGCTTTGAAAGCCGTGACCTGACGCGCACCGTACTGGCGAACACCACCATGGCGCACCAGTGCACGCTGGAGGCGTCAGCCGCCGACCGCTGGTACGGGCTGGAGCTGCAACGCAAGGTGGAGGTGGTGGAGAAATATACGCTCGGCGAAGCGCGTTCCGCCGCCACGCTGGTCTGGGATAAAGAAGCCGTAGACTGCTTCCGCAGCCGCGGCAAGGCGCACATTGTGTTGTTCGGCGTAAACAGCCCGCAGGCATTGCAGCAAGCCACTGAGCTGGGTGCGGATGGTGTGCTGGTGGATGCCCCGTCGCAATTTGCCGCCGCCGCCCATTAATTCCCCGCCGGTGCGCCTTTCATCAGGAAGACGGCGGCTGTTCAGCCCCGTCTTTTTTCTTATTCAGCGATATGGCTTCCAAAAAATATCGTTTTACCCCCATTGCTAAATAATTAATCAGCTTTACTATGAGTCAGCCCCGCACCGGGGCAGCAAGGGCATACGCCGGGGCGCTCGCCCGCAGGCAACGACAGTTATTAATAATAAGCAGGAATGACAATGGGCAAAATCGCGCTGATGCTTGCGATGTTTCTCTGTTTGCCTTGGGTAGCCGCCCCCAGCTCCGCCAGTGAGCAGGTACCGGTTAGCCAAAATATTAAACAGCAATTATTGGGTACACCGATCTATATTCAAATCTTTAAAGAAGAACGCACCCTGGAGTTATACGGCAAGATGGGGAATGAGTTCCGCTTGCTGGGCGCGTACCGTATCTGCAATTTCTCCGGCGGCCTCGGCCCGAAACGGCGTGAAGGGGATTTCAAAAGCCCGGAAGGGTTTTACAGCGTCGATATCCGTAACCTGAAACCCAACAGCCGCTTCTACCGTGCCATTAATATCGGTTACCCGAACGCCTATGACCGCGCGCAGGGCTATTCCGGTAATTATTTGATGATTCACGGGGAGTGCAAGTCCATCGGCTGTTACGCGATGACCAACGCCTATATGGATGAGATCTTCACCTATGTGCAGGCGGCGCTGCGCAATGGGCAGGTGAAAGTGGATATCGCCATCTATCCGTTCCGCATGACGGACGCCAACCTCCAGCGCCACCGCATGTCCTCTTATTTCGCCTTCTGGCGCGGCCTGCAACCAGGCTACCGCTACTTCAGCGAGAAACACCTGCCGCCGACGGTGACCGTCGCCAACGGCCAGTATGTGTTTAACCCGGCCATCATCGGTACGCAGGCTATTTCAGAGTATGCGTTCACCGAAACGAAATAAGGCGAACTCACCTGGCGCAATCTTGTGCCAGGTTTCATTGCCGGTCAGCGGCTGGGTGGCAATCACCGTGACCACATCATTCGGTGTGGTCTGCTGCTGAAAATCGATCTCGACATCCCTGTCCAGCAACGTGGCTTTGCCGAACGGCGCACGGCGGGTGATCCAGTGCAGGTTGGTGGAGCAGTACGCCATCACGAACCGACCATCCGACAACAGCATATTAAATACCCCTTTCTGCCGCAGCTGATCGGCCAGTGACGCGATAAAGCGGAACACGGCCGTCCAGTTGCCGGGCGTACGCGGGTAGCGCTGCGTCAGTTGGTTCAGCAGCCAGCAAAACGCATATTCGCTGTCCGTCTGGCCGATTGGGCGCAGCTGGCCGGTTTCCAGCTGGCGGTAGCCGGTCAGCTGGCCATTATGGGCATACGTCCAGTTGCGGCCCCAGAGTTCGCGGGTAAACGGGTGGGTGTTTTCCAGCGCCACTTCGCCGCGGTTGGCCTGGCGGATGTGCGACACCACGGCGCAGGATTTGATCGGGTACTCCTGCACCAGCCGCGCAATCGGGGAGTTAAAGCTGGGCTGCGGGTCTTTAAAGGTACGGCAGCCCAGCCCCTCATAAAAGGTAATCCCCCAGCCATCTTTATGCGGGCCGGTGCCGCCGCCGCGCTGTACCAGGCCGGTAAAGCTGAAGCAGATATCGGTCGGTACATTGGCGCTCATCCCGAGCAATTCACACATGGCTCTCTCCTCCCCTGACGACCCGCGCGCTGTGACTCAGTGGCTGCTCATCTCTTTTTCAATCAGCATGATCAGGATGTGAATCACTTTGATGTGAATCTCCTGGATACGATCGGCATAACCGAAGTGCGGCACCCGGATTTCAACGTCCGCGCTGCCGTCCATCTGGCCGCCGTCTTTGCCGGTCAGGGTGATCACTTTCATGCCTTTGGCACGCGCAGCGGAAATCGCCTTGATCACATTACCGGAGTTGCCGGAGGTGGAGATGCCGAGCAGCACATCGCCGCGCTGGCCGACGGCCTCAATAAAGCGTGAGAACACGAATTCGTAACCGAAATCGTTGCTGACGCAAGAGAGGTGGCTGACGTCAGAGATGGCGATAGCCGGGTAGCCGGGGCGGTTTTCACGGTAGCGGCCGGTGAGTTCCTCGGCGAAGTGCATGGCGTCACAGTGTGAACCGCCGTTACCGCAGGAGAGCACCTTGCCGCCCGCTTTGAAGGCGTCTGCCAGCAGCACCGCCGCCTGCTGGATGGCGGCCAGGTTGGCCTCATCGCTGAGGAAATTGTTCAGAGTTTCAGCAGCTTCGTTCAGTTCGTTACGGATTAAATCCTGGTACATGACAGCCTCTTGATAGCCCGTTGGCATGAAAATTCTTCCGCTGTGCAGTGTAGCGGATTGGCCCATAAGCGAGAAGCGTTGTCACGCCCGGCCTGCCTTTTTGGCAACCGGTGCGGTGGGAATGTGAGCCAGATTGTAATTAGCATGTAAACGTATTGCTAAAAAAATAGCCATCATCTACAACCTATACATCGTCAACAGGTCAGACCTCCTACAACTTAGGGAGCTTTCAATATGCTGGTGCTTACGATTATTGGTTTTCTGGTGCTGCTGGGTGCGCTGTTCTACCACAAGGTCAACCTGACGCTCAGCAGCCTGCTGCTGCTGGCGTATGCCGCCGTGCTCAGCGCGGCCCAGGTGTGGTCGTGGTGGGTGGTGCTGCCGCTGGCCCTGGTGCTGCTGCCGCTTAACCTGCTGCCGCTGCGCCGCGCCCTGTTCTCCGCCCCGGCGATGCGCATTTTCGGCAAGGTGATGCCGGCGATGTCCCGCACGGAAAAAGAGGCGATTGATGCCGGGACGACCTGGTGGGAAGGCGATATCTTCCAGGGCGCGCCGGACTGGAAAAAGCTGCACAACTACCCGCAGCCGGTGCTGACGCCGGAAGAGCAGGCCTTCCTGGACGGCCCGGTCAACGAGGCGTGCCGCATGGCGAATGATTTCGCCATCACCCACGAGCTGGCTGACCTGCCGCCGGAGCTGTGGGCTTACCTGAAAGAGCACCGCTTCTTTGCGATGATCATCAAGAAAGAGTATGGCGGGCTGGAATTCTCCGCCTATGCCCAGGCGCGGGTGTTGCAGAAACTGGCGGGCGTCTCCGGCATTCTGGCAATCACCGTGGGCGTGCCGAACTCCCTCGGCCCCGGCGAACTGCTGCAACACTACGGCACCGACGCGCAGAAAGATCACTACCTGCCGCGGCTGGCGCGCGGGCAGGAGATCCCCTGCTTTGCCCTGACCAGCCCGGAAGCCGGCTCTGACGCCGGGGCCATCCCGGACACCGGCGTGGTCTGCATGGGTGAATGGCAGGGCCAGCAGGTGCTGGGGATGCGCCTGACCTGGAACAAACGCTATATCACGCTGGCCCCGGTCGCCACGGTGCTCGGGCTGGCGTTCAAACTCTCTGACCCGGAACACCTGCTGGGTGACACCGAAGAACTCGGCATCACCTGCGCGCTGATCCCGACCAGCACGCCGGGCGTAGAGATTGGCCGCCGCCACTTCCCGCTGAACGTGCCGTTCCAGAACGGCCCGACGCGCGGCAACAACATCTTTGTGCCGATTGACACCATCATCGGCGGCCCGGCGATGGCCGGCCAGGGCTGGCGGATGCTGGTCGAGTGCCTCTCCGTCGGGCGCGGTATCACCCTGCCCTCCAACTCCACCGGCAGCCTGAAATCGGTGGCGCTGGCGACCGGCGCTTATGCCCACATCCGCCGCCAGTTCAAAGTGGCGATCGGCAAAATGGAGGGGATCGAGGAGCCGCTGGCGCGCATTGCCGGTAACGCCTACGTGATGGACGCCGCCGCGACGCTGATTACCACCGGCATCATGGCCGGTGAAAAACCGGCGGTGCTCTCTGCCATCATCAAATACCACTGCACCCACCGCGGCCAGCGCGCGGTAATGGACGCGATGGACATCACCGGCGGCAAAGGCATTATGCTTGGCCGCAGTAACTTCCTTGCCCGCACCTATCAGGGCGCGCCGATCGCCATCACCGTGGAAGGCGCGAACATCCTGACGCGCAGCATGATCATCTTCGGCCAGGGGGCGATCCGCTGCCACCCGTATGTGCTGGAGGAGATGGCCGCCGCCGCCGAACGCAATGTGGAACGCTTCGACCGTGCGCTGTTCGGCCACCTCGGCCACGTCGGCAGCAACGAAATGCGCAGCCTGTGGCTCGGCCTGACCAACGGCCGCACCAGCCGTGCACCGGTGCGTGACGCCACCGCACGCTATTACCAGCAGATCAACCGGCTGAGCGCCAACCTCGCGCTGCTGGCGGATGTCTCGATGGGCGTGCTGGGCGGCAGCCTGAAACGCCGTGAACGTATGTCGGCGCGGCTCGGCGACATCCTCAGCCAGCTGTTCCTCGCCACCGCCACCCTGAAACGTTACGAGGACGAAGGGCGTCAGCAGGCTGATTTACCGCTGGTGCACTGGGGCGTGCAGGACTGCCTGCGCCAGGCCGAGCAGGCGCTGGATGAGCTGCTGCGCAACTTCCCGAACCGGCTGGTGGCCGGGCTGGTGCGGCTGGTGGTGTTCCCGCTCGGCCGGGCGCAGCGCGGGCCGTCAGATCGCCTTGACCACAAGCTGGCACAACTGCTGCAACAGCCTTCCGCCACCCGTTCCCGCCTGGGGCGCGGCCAGTACCTGACGCCGGGCGAAAATAACCCGTTTGGCCAGCTGGAAGAGGCGTTACAGCACATCATCGCGGCGGAAGTTGTCCATAAACGGCTCTGCCTTGAGGCCGGCAAAACCCTGCCGTTCACCCGGCTGGATCAGCTGGCGCACCAGGCACGTAAAGAAGGGAAGATTAATGACGACGAGGCGCGTATATTAATCCAGGCGGAAGAGAGCCGTCTGCGTTCGATTAACGTGGACGATTTCGACCCAGAGGAACTGGCAGCCAAAAAGCCGGACTCAGTAAAACAGACGCCGCGCCAGCCTGAGGCGGCCTAGGGCAAAGACATTACACAGCAACTTTTCCCGCAGTAAGCAAAACGGCACTCCCTGGAGTGCCGTTTTTTTTCGCTGATGCTGCGGTTACGCTTTGGCCGGGCGCACGCGCTGCGTCAGGCCCTTCAGGAAGTAACGCATAAACTGGTCACCGCACGGGCGATAGTTCTTGTGGCCCGGCTTGCGGAAGATCGCGCCGATTTCCGGCTGCGAGACGCGGAAATCTACCGACGCCAGGATCTCCAGGATGTCGGTAGTTTTCAGCTCGAACGCCACGCGCAGCTTTTTCAGGATCACGTTATTGGTGACCGGCAGCTCGATCTCCGGCACCGGGTGCGACTCATCACGGCCGCGGCGGAAGAAGATCAGGCCATTCAGGAAGTGCGCCATCACGGTGTCCGGGCAAGGCTGGTGGCCCGCCTCCTCCTCTTTTTTCAGATAGCTTTGCACCTGTTCCACACTCGCGCTTTCACCGGCCGAAGCCAGGATCTCGATGAGGCGGGCATCGCTCAGGTCAAGCATGTAGCGGATGCTGCGCAAAACATCGTTGTTCATCATATCGGTCATTCCTGTTTTTAAGAGAGGGCGGCGTTTGGGGGCGCCGGTGCGCATTATAAAAGGATCGCGCCGCGAAACACCTCTTTATTTACCCTGATTTCCCGGCTTTGGCCGTCTAAGCGTCTTGATTGCCAAACGTCAACCAGATGTTATATTGTCGTTACACCTATTTCTGAGTATCGGCCAATACCATGAGCGCAGCCCTGATCCCGCAAAGTAAATTACCGGCCCTCGGCACCACCATTTTCACCCAGATGAGCGCCCTGGCGCAGCAGCACAATGCCATCAACCTGTCGCAGGGCTTCCCGGATTATGACGGCCCCGACTACCTGAAAGCGCGCCTGGCGTTCCATGTGGCACAGGGCGCGAACCAGTATGCGCCGATGACCGGCTGTGCTGCGCTGCGCGAGGCGATTGCCGATAAAACCGCGGAGCGCTACGGCTGGCAGCCGGATGCCGGTGCCGGGGTGACGATCACCGCCGGGGCGACCGAGGCGCTGTATGCCGCCATCACCGCGCTGGTGCGCCGGGGCGACGAGGTGATTTGTTTCGATCCGAGCTATGACAGCTACGGCCCGGCGGTGGAACTGGCAGGCGGCGTGATGAAGCGTCTCACGCTGCAACCGCCTGCGTTCCGCGTGGACTGGTCACAGTTTGCTGATTTGCTCACCGACAACACCCGGCTGGTGATCGTCAACACGCCGCATAACCCGTCCGCCACCAGCTGGCAGGCCGCGGACTTCGAGGCGCTGTGGCAGGCGATTGGCGAGCGAGAGATCTATGTGCTGAGTGACGAAGTGTATGAGCACATCTGCTTTACCGCGCAGGGCCACGCCAGCGTGCTGGCACACCCGCAACTGCGCCAGCGGGCGGTGGCGGTCTACTCATTCGGCAAAACCTACCACATGACCGGCTGGCGCGTCGGGTACTGCATCGCCCCGGCAGCGATCACCGCCGAACTGCGCAAAGTGCACCAGTACCTGACCTTCTCCATCACCACGCCGGTGCAACTGGCGCTGGCGGACATGCTGCGCCATGAACCGGCCCACTGGCAGAGGCTGCCGGCATTTTACCGGGCGAAGCGTGACCGGCTGGTGCAGGCACTGGCCGCCAGCCGCTTTGAGGTACTGCCGTGCGAGGGCACCTATTTCCTGCTGGTGGACTACAGCGCTGTCTCGGATCTGGATGATGTCGCCTTCAGCCGCTGGCTGACCGAGCATGTCGGCGTGGCGGCGATCCCGCTGTCAGTGTTCTGCGCCGATGCTTTTCCCCACAAACTGGTGCGGCTCTGCTTTGCCAAGCAGGATGCCACGCTGGACGCCGCCGCGGAGCGCCTGTGTCAACTCTGAACCTGACCTTACTGCAACAGCCGCTGACGTGGCTGGACGGCGCGGCCAACCTGCGCCATTTCGACACCCTGCTCAGCACGCTGCACGGGCGCGATCTGATCATCCTGCCGGAGATGTTCACCACCGGTTTTGCCATGCAGGCCCCCGCGAGTGCGTTGCCGGAGGCGGAGGTGATCGCCTGGCTGCACCACTGGGCGCAACAGACCCACGCGCTGGTGGGCGGCAGTGTGGCGCTGAAGACGCCGGAAGGGGCGGTGAACCGTTTCCTGCTGGTGGAGCCGGGCGGCCGGGTGCACCGCTACGACAAGCGCCACCTGTTCCGTATGGCGAACGAACATATGCACTACCAGGCGGGCAAACGGCGCGAAATCATCGAATGGCGCGGCTGGCGCATCCTGCCGCAGATCTGTTACGACCTGCGTTTCCCGGTCTGGTCGCGCTGCCACCAGGATTACGATCTGGCGCTCTACGTCGCCAACTGGCCCGCCGCGCGCGCCGCCCACTGGCAAACCCTGCTGGCCGCAAGGGCAATTGAGAACCAGTGCTACGTCGCCGGCTGCAACCGGGTAGGCATTGACGGCAACGGCCTGCACTACCGCGGTGACAGTGTGATCCATGACCCGCAAGGCGCGCTGCTGGCCTCCGCTGAACCGGAAATGCCGGCGGTAATTGAGGCATCCCTCTCCCTGGAAGCGCTCCAGGCCTACCGCCAGGCCTTCCCCGCCTGGATGGATCAAGACAGCTTCCTGCGCCACGACTGAGCCTCACCGCCTGCTGAAACGTGGGCGGTTTTCTGGAAACCGTTTTCCCCTCCCCTCTCTGCCCTGTCCTTTGCCACCCCATCGCCGTCATTTTCACCCCGGTACAGATCTTGCATTCCTTCTCTGTTTTTTATTTCACAGGGGGCAGACCGATGACCATTACCTTTGTTGCACACCTTACACCGGAACCGGCGCTGTATGGCGCGCTGGCAGCGATGCTGGCGGAGCTGCGGGCGCAGCCGTTGCTGCATCTGCCGGTCAGCCATGACGAGGAACGGTTCCCCGGCGGGCGGCAGCATATTACCGCGCAGGGGCAGCGGGTCAGCAGCGGGTTGCTGTGGGTCGAGCGGTTAACCGGCCGCGATGCCGGGGCAGAAACGCCGTGGGAAAGGGTGCGGGAACGGGCGCTCACCGAGGATCTGGTGGTGCCGGTAAACCCGGCGCTGTTGCCGTGCCTGGAGGAAATGATGGCGGATGCCGGGGCGCACGGCGTGGCGGTGGTCTGTTTGCGGGTAGTGAAAAAGAACCAGCGCTATCAGCTTGAAGAGTGGGAGAGCGGCAAAGTGCGCAGCAACGGCTGGATGCAGGATGAGGTCGGCCGCTGGACGGTGGGCAGCGTCGCGCAGCCGGTAATGCGCAGCGGCCAGACCCTGCGGGTGGCGCTGGCCGGGGCCGCCCATCAGCACCACGACGCCAACCCGGCGATGATGGCCGCCCTGGGGGATGCCGCCGATGCGCTGGCGATGCCGGTTGAACTGCTGTTTTTGTCGCCGGGCGTCAGCCACAGCCAGCGTGCGCGGCTGCTGCGCAGCGCAGACGGCATCGTGTTGCCGGACGCCTTCTCCCCGGAGACGGAGGCGATCGGCACCGAGGCCGCCGACTGGGCGCTGGAACAGAACGTGCCGATCTTCGGCGTCGGCAGCGGGATGCCGGCAATGGTGGCGGCACTGGCACAGCAGTGTTTCGCCGCCCCCATGCCCTGCACCCTGCCGCTGGCTGCCCCGCGCCTCGGCAACCACCGCATCACGGTGCAGCCTCACAGCGCGCTGGCCGCCGCCGCAGGCAGTGCCCTCACCTTACGTTTTCACCAGCACCACCGGCTTAACCCGGCGCTGCTGGAGGATCTGGCCGCCGCCGGGTTACAGGTGGCGGCCACCCTGGACAACCACGAGTGCGCCGCGGTGACGCTCACCGATCACCCGTTCTTTACCGGCGTCGCCGGGCGGCCGGAGCTGGCTTCACGCCGTGAACGCCCGCAGCCGCTGCTGATGGCGTTCCTGCAACAGGTGCGGCAGAGTGCGCGCAGCCGGGCAATCAGCCACGCGGCACTGACGACGAGCGCACCACCGGCATATCCGCACTTCTTACGGGGTTGAACAACAGGTTGAGCAGCAGCGCGGCCAGGCAGGACGCGCTGATGCCCGAGTGCAGCAACGTGTTCACCCAGCCGGGGAAACGATCGTAGAAAGTCGGCATCACAATCGGGATCATGCCGAAGGCGATCGCCGTCGCCACCACCACCAGGTTCATGTTGTCTTTATAATCCACTTTCGACAGCGTGCGGATGCCGCTGGCCGCCACCGAGCCAAACAGCACCACGCCCGCCCCGCCCAGCACCGGCAGCGGAATGGCGGCGAAAATTACCCCCAGCGCCGGGATTACCCCCAGCAGCACCAGAATCAGCCCGCCTGCGCTCACCACAAAACGGCTTTTGATGCCGGTCAGCGCCACCAGCCCGATGTTCTGCGCAAAGCTGCTCTGCGGAAACGAGTTGAACACCGGCGACAGCGCACTGGCCAGCATGTCGGCGCGCAGGCCGTTGGCGATGCGGCGGCTGTCCACCGGCGAGCCGACAATCTCCCCCACCGCCATCAGCCCGGCGGTGGTCTCGGTGAGCAGCACCAGCACAATCAGCAGCATCGAGAGGATGGCCGGCAGCTCAAAGGTCGGCCAGCCAAAGGCGAACGGCTGCGGCAGCGCCAGCAGCGCGCCGGAAGCCAGCCCGCTGAAATGGGCTTTCCCGGCCAGCATCGCTGCCACGGTGCCGATGACCATCGCCAGCAGCACCGAAATACGTGCCACCGCCCGGTTGCCCACTTTGTTCAGCAGCAGCACCACCGCCAGCGTAAAGGCCGCCAGCCCGATGTTGCCGGTCGATCCCCAGTCCGGCGCATTGACGCGGCCGCCCATCGCCCAGCGCACGGCCACCGGCATCAGCGACAGGCCGATCACCGTGATCACCGTGCCGGTCACCACCGGCGGGAAGAAGCGGATCACCTGGGCAAAAAACGGCGTGATCAGCAGGCCGAGCGCCGCCGCCACCATCACCGCGCCGAACACCGACGGCAACCCGCCGCCGCCGTTGACGATGGTCACCATCGTCGCCACCCCGGCAAACGAGACGCCCTGCACCAGCGGCAGGCGCGAGCCGAAAAACGGCAGCCCCAGCGTCTGTAACAGCGTCGCCAGCCCGCTGACAAACAGCGCGGCGGAGATCAGCATGCCGATGTCAGCGGTGCCCAGCCCGGCGGCGGTGCCGATAATCAGCGGCGGGGCGATGATCCCGCCGTACATGGTCAGAATATGCTGTAAGCCGTAGGCAAAGGTTTTGCCCAGCGGCAGCCGCTGATCTTCCGGGCGGCGTGGGGCGTGTGGCGCGGTCGGTGTCATGGTCGGTGCCCTCAGGGTAACGGATTAACAGAAGCCGGTGACGTTCTCCCAGGCTTTCCCGGCCGGGGAACTGCTCTCACGCAGTACGCTGGCCTCAATCAGCCCGTAGGGGCGGTCAGCGGCGAAGAAGACTTCATTCGGGTTATCCAGGCCAAACGGCGAAAGATCCACAGTGAAATGGTGCTTGTTCGGCATCGAGAATTTCAGCTCATCAATCTCCGGGTGCGCCTCCAGCACGCGCTTGCCCATCGCGTACAGCGTCTGTTGCAGCGCCAGCGAGTGGGTGGCGGCAAACGTCTCCAGCAGCAGCCGTTTCACCTCGCCATAGACTTCGTTGAAGTCGAGGTCGAGGCGGTTATAGCGCCAGCGGGCGGTGACGGCCGTCGCCAGAATGCGGTCGGTCGCGCCTTTCAGCGTGGTATAGCGGTCTTCCATAAAGCCGTGGAACTCCGAGCCGGTGGATTTCATCACCACCAGATCGGTCAGCCCTGCCACCACCCAGGTCTGGCTGCCGTCTATCGTCACACAGGCGGTGCGCGTCTCCTGGCCGCTGCGCACAAAGGCGTGGTCATGCCCCGCGCCGTTGACCGGGATGCGCTGCCACTGATACTGCTCGGCCGACCAGTGGCCGCCGCTCACCACCTCATAGTTGCCGGTGAAGTGGCGGCCGAGGCGCAGCAGGAAATCCTCCGGCGAGCGGATGCCGTCGCGGGCAAAGGCGTACACGGTGTTTTTCTGGGTGTCGGTCGGCAGGCAGTGGGCGTTGTCGCCCTCTTCATGCACTGCCCGGAAATCGCCGCGCAACTGGGAAGTGACGTTCAGGTCATCAATCTCATGGCGCGCGCTGTCGCGGGTCACTTTCACCACCCGCACTTCGGCTTTGCCGTACTGGTTTACCCCTAAAATGATGTTGTCGTTCATGGTCAGCTCCCGCGATAAGTGGAATAGGCGTAAGGGGCGACAAGCAGCGGCAGGTGGTAGTGCGCCTGTGCCGCGTCAATCTGCACGTCGAGGATGGCGGTAAGGTAGAGTGATGCCCGCCCGCTTTGCGCAAAATAGCGGCCGATGTCCGCGCACAGGCGGTAATGGCCGCCGGGCAGCGGCTTCGGCGTCAGGTCAGTGACGCGGCCGTCCTGGTTGGTTTCACTGCGGGCGATCACCTGCTCCTGCCCGTCGGTGATCTGCACCAGCCAGACGGCCACGCCCGCCGCCGGTTGGCCGAGCGCGGTATCAAGAATGTGGGTGGTAAGGGTAGTCATGGCGTAATCAGCTCCTCAAGGCGCAGCAGGGTAATCTGCCGCAACTGTTCCAGGCTCTCCTGCTGCTCCTGCGCCGGGCTGTTCGCCAGGCGCTGGTGCAGAATCGCCAACATCTCTTCGGCACTGCGCCCTTTGGCGCGCACCAGAAATACCCGGCCGAACCGCTGCTCATAGGCCAGGTTGCCCGCCTGCAGCGCGGCGGCGGTGGGCGCACCGGCATCCACGCCCGCCTGCTCACGGCGGGAAAACGCCGCTTCCGCACCCGGCCCGGCGGCGCGCTCGCCGATGCGCGGGTGGGCGCTGAGCGCCAGCGTCAGGTCAGCCGCCTGCCAGCCCTGGGCGGCCTGCTGTGCCGCCGCGAGTAATGCCGTGTGCGAGGCGTAAGGCCGCCCGGCGATCACCTGCTCTGCCCAGGCCGGGATCGCCACACAAGGGCGCAGCAGGGCCATCGCGCGTTCCGCAGAAAGCGCATTAAAGTCATTGAGGTTCATCGTTACTCCTGAAGCAGCCCGGCAGAAAGGAAAGTGCAAAACGCGTGCCGGAATGCACAAACGTCACACCGGCACCGGTTCCCCGGCGATGGCCAGCACGGCAGAGAAGTACGCTGCCACGGCAACGGCCACATCGGCCTCGTGGACGGATTCGTCCGGGTGGTGGCTGATGCCGCGATCGCAGCGCACAAACAGCATCCCCACCGGCCAGCACTCCGCCACGGCAATCGCGTCATGCCCCGCGCCGCTCGGCAAGCTGAGGCTGCGCCCCTGCACGGCCGCCACGCTGTGGCTGAGGTGCGCTTGCAACCTGGCGTCACAGGCGGTGGCGGGCATGGCGTAAAATTGCTCGGCGGAGAACTGCAACCCGCGCCGGGCGGCGATCTGTTCCGCTTCTGCCAGCAGTTCAGCAAGCAGGCCCGCCAGCGGCGCCTCTTCCGGGCCGCGGATGTCGAGTGACAGCCGCACTTCGCCGGGGATCACGTTGACCGCGCCCGGCAGGCAGTTCAGGGTGCCGACGGTGGCGACGCGGTGCTGCCTGCGTTCAGTGGTGATGCGTTCCACCGCCAGCGTCCACTCCGCCGCCGCCGTCAGCGCGTCTTTGCGCTGCCCCATCGGCACCGTCCCGGCGTGGTTCGCCTCGCCGGTAAAGACGCAGTTGAGCCGCCGCGCGCCGTTGATCGCCGTGACCACGCCGAGCGGCAGGTCAGCGGCTTCGAGGCACGGCCCCTGTTCGATGTGCAGCTCCAGGTAACCGCAGAAGGCGTCAGGCGGCCGGGCCGCCGCCGTAATGCGCGCCGGGTCCAGCCCCGCGGCCAGCAAGGCCCGCGCCACGCTGATGCCGTCGGCATCGGTGCGCGAAAGCCACTCCGGCGGCCAGGTGCCGGTGAGGCCGCGGCTGCCGAGCAGGGTGATGCCGAAGCGCGTGCCCTCTTCATCAGCAAAGCCGATCACCTCCAGCGCCACCGGCAAGCGGCGGCCGGTGCGGTGCAGCTCAGCCACCACCTCAATCGCTGCCAGCACGCCGAGCATCCCGTCGTAGTGCCCGGCGTTGCGTACCGTGTCGAGGTGCGACCCCAGCAGCAGCGCCGGGGCGCCTGGTGTGTGCGCCTCATAACGCCCGCAGATGTTGCCGACGCTGTCTTGCCAGACGCGCATCCCGGCCGCTTCCATCCAGGCCGCGACGCACTGGTTGGCGCGCAGGTGCTCCGGCGAGAGGTAGACGCGCGTCAGCGCGCCCGGTGTTTCACTGATCTCCGCCAGCGCCGCACAGCGCGCCATGATGCGCTGCCCGGCGGCGCGGCGCTGTTCCGCGGCCAGCGCGGGCGGTGCAGTGGGGGAACATGCAGGCATCAGCGGCCTCCTGCCGGGGCGGCGTGGTGATCGTAATGGTTCCAGGCGGCCTGAAGCGCGTCGCCCTGGGTGGAGCGGAAGCCGAGCCGGTTGAGCACCGCCTCCAGCGCCGTCAGGGTCTGCATCACGCAATCTTTGCGGGCGTTGTAGCCCATGGTGCCGATGCGCCAGATTTTGCCGGCCAGCGGGCCGAACGAGGTGCCGATCTCAATCGAGAAATCATTGAGCAGCAGCTGGCGCACCTGCTCGCCGTGGATGCCGTCCGGGATCATCACGCCGAGCACGTTGTTCATGCGGTGGTTCTGGTCGCCGAACACCTCCAGCCCCATGCCCTGGATGCCCGCCAGCAGCGCGCCGCCGTGCAGCCGGTGGCGCGCGATGGTCTGGTCCAGCCCCTCTTCCAGGATGACGCGGGCGCACTCGCGGGCGGCGAACAGCATACTGGTGGCTTCGGTGTGGTGGTTGAGGCGCTCCGGCCCCCAGTAATCCATGATCATGCCGAGGTCGAAATAGTTGGAATAGATCATCTCCTCGCTGCCGTCGGTGTGTTCAGCAGTGCGGATGCCCTCTTCCACGCATTTGCGGCGGCGGATTTCCGCCTCGAAACGCGGGCTGATGGTGACCGGCGAGCTGCCTGAGGGACCGCCCAGGCACTTCTGCAACCCGGCGGAGACGGCATCCAGCCCCCAGGCGTCGGTGTCCAGCGCGTTACCGGCCACGGAGGCGGTGGCGTCGGTGTAGAACAGCACATCATGGCGGCGGCAGATCTCGCCCAGCTGCTCCAGCGGCTGGAGCATGGTGGTGGAGGTGTCGCCCTGCACCGTGAGCAACCAGCGCGGCTTCACGGTGTTGATCGCGTCCTCAATCTGTTGCGGGTCAAACACCTCGCCCCACGGCACCTCAATGGTGTGCACCTCGGCGCGGCAGCGGCGGGCGATTTCACACAGCAGGTGGCCGAACCGGCCGAATACCGGCACCAGCACTTTGTCACCGGGGCGGATGCCGGAGAGCAGCACCGCCTCAATCCCGGCGCGGGAGGTGCCGTCCACCAGCAGCGTCCAGCGGTTTTCGGTGCGGTAGATGCCGCGGTAGAGCGCCATCACTTCGTTCATCATGCCGGTCATCGCCGGGTCATACTGCCCGACCAGCTGGCTCGCCATCGCCCGCAGCACGCGCGGGTCGGCGTTAATCGGCCCCGGCCCCATCAGCAGGCGGGCGGGCGGGTTGAGTTGTCCGTAGTGGGTCATGTTTCACTCCCTTACTTCATTATCATCAAACAGGGTCACCGCTGCGCCTCAGGCCTCTTTCAGCCCGCGCACCGATGCGATAAATTGTTGCAGTTCCGGTGTTTGCGGGCGGGCAAACAGCGCCCGGCTTTCGCCCTGCTCCCACACTTTCCCCTGATGCATAAAGATCACGCGGTCACCCACTTCGCGGGCGAAGTTCATCTCATGCGTGACCAGCACCAGTGTCATGCCCTCTTTCGCCAGTTGCTCCAGCACTTTCAGCACCTCGCCCACCAGTTCCGGGTCGAGCGCGGAGGTTATCTCGTCACACAACAGCACTTTCGGGTTCATCGCCAGCGCCCTGGCAATCGCCACGCGCTGCTGCTGGCCGCCGGAGAGGTTGGCCGGCGCATAGTGCATCCGGTCGCCCAGCCCGACTTTGTTCAGCATCTCTTCGCCCAGCGCCCGGCACTCCGCGGCACTTTTGCCCAGCACCCGGCGCGGTGCCAGCATCACATTCTCCAGCGCGGTCATGTGCGGGAAGAGGTTAAAGTTCTGGAACACCATGCCGATGGAGCGGCTGATCTCCCGCGCCTGCGACTCCTTGTCCGTGATGGTCATGCCGCCCAGTTTGATGCTGCCCTCCTGATACCCCTCCAGCCCGTTGATGCAGCGCAACAGGGTACTTTTGCCGGAGCCGCTGCGGCCGATGATTGAGATCACCTCGCCCATATCGATATCCAGATCCACGCCCTTCAGCACATGGTTTTTGCCGTAATATTTTTGAACCTGATTAATGGTGATCAGCGGCATGGAATTTCCTCTCCAGGTAGTGGCTGTAACGCGACAGCGGGTAACACATCAGGAAGTAGCCCAGCGCCACCAGCCCAAAGACTTTAAACGGCTGATAGGTCACATTATTCAGCATGGTGCCCGCCTTGGTGAGTTCAATGAAACCGATGATGGAGGCCAGCGCAGTGCCCTTGACCACCTGCACCGAAAAGCCCACCGTCGGCGCGATGGCGATGCGCAGGGCCTGCGGCACAATCACCCGCCACAGCGTCTGGCCAAAGGTGAGGCCGAGGCAGCGCGACGCCTCCCACTGCCCTTTCGGCAAGGCATCGATGCTGCCGAACCAGATATCCACCAGAAACGCGCTGGTGAACAGCGTCAGTGCCAGCGCCGCTGCCGCCCAGGGGCTGACATCAATGCCGAACAGGCCGAGGCCGAAGAAGGCCAGAAAGAGTTGCATCAGCAGCGGCGTGCCCTGAAACAGCACCGCATAACCGCGCACCAGCCGCACCGGCCAGCGGCGGCGGCTCAGGCGCAGCAGCAGCAACGGCAGCGTCACCAGCGTGCCGCCGAGGAACGCCACCAGCGACAGCAACAGCGTCCAGCGCGCCGCCAGCAACAGGTTGCGCAGGATGTCCCAGTCAGTAAATGTCATCATGCCGCGACGCCCCCAAAGACCCGGCGGCCCAGCGCCATCAGCACGTGCCGCATCACTATCGACAGCAGCAGGTAGCACAGCGTGGTCACCAGATAGACTTCAAAACTTAAAAAGGTGCGCGACTGGATCAGGTTGGCGGCGAAGGTCAGCTCTTCATATGACACCTGCGACACCACCGAACTGCCGAGCATCACAATGATGCACTGGCTCACCAGCGCCGGATAAATCCGCTTCAGCGACGGCGGCAACACCACCCGCAGGAAGGTTTGTGCGCGCGACAGCCCAAGCACCCGCCCGGCTTCCCACTGCCCTTTCGGCGTGGCCTGGATGCCGGCGCGGATAATCTCGGTGCTGTAAGCGCCCAGGTTCACCAGCATCGCCAGCAGGGCCGCTTCCCCGGCCGTGAGTTTCAGGCCAAGGCCCGGCAAGCCGAACACAATAAAAAACAGCTGCACCACGAACGGCGTATTGCGGATGACCTCCACATACCCGCCCCAGAGGGCGCGCAGCACCGGCCGGTTGCCGCAGCGGATCGCCGCGCCGCAGATGCCGAGGGCAATCCCGCCCACCGTCGCCAGCGCCGTCAGCCCGAGGGTGGTCAGCAGCCCCGCCAGCAGCTCCGGCAGAGAGGGCCACAGGGCCGGAAAATTGAGCTGGTAGGTCATGTCCGCTCCTTACGCGCCGAGGTCAGCCGGCAACGGCGCTTTCAGCCATTTTTCCGACAGCGTGTTCAGCGTCTGGTCTTTCAGCGCCTCGCCAATCAAGGCATCCACTTTGGCCTTCAGCGCCGGTTCATCCTTGCGCAGCCCGATGTAGCACGGGGAATCCTTCAGCATGAATTTCGCCACCGGCGCTTTCGCCGGGTTCTGGCGGGCGATGGCCGCCACCACCAGGTTACCGGTCGCCACATATTTCACCTGGCCGGAAAGGTAGGCAGACAGCGTGGTGTTGTTGTCCTCATACCGTTTGAGCTGCGCCTCTTTCGGCGCCATGCCGCTCAGCACCATGTCCTCTACCGCGCCGCGCGTCACGCCGATGCTCTGGCCGGCGAGCTGGCTGGCATCGCTCAGGGCCTCGCCTTTCGGGCCGAACACGCCGAGGAAGAACGGCGCGTAAGCCCGGCTGAACGCGATCGCCTTCTCGCGCTCCGCATTTTTACCCAGGCTGGAGATCACCAGGTCCACTTTGTCGGTTTGCAGGTAAGGCACGCGGTTGGCACTGGTGACCGGCACCAGTTGCAACTTAAGTTTCATCTTGTCGGCCAGGTAGTGCGCCATGTCGATGTCATACCCCTGTGGCTGGAGATCGGTGCCGACCGAGCCGAACGGCGGGAAGTCCTGCGGCACCGCCACCCGCAGCACGCCGCGCTGCTGGATCTGTTGCAGTTGGTCAGCCAGCGCGGCCGATGCCTGCATCACCAGCAGGGCCGCCCCAGCCAGGGCGAGAAACGATTTTCTGAATGTCATGAGCATATCTCCGGGGTGCGAAAGATGAAACGATAGATTCTTATATCTGCCATCCTGCAACGAATGTGCCAAGAATCACCCGGCGGAAACCCGGTGCGTTATCTCACGACAGCGCCCCGGTTAATGGCAAAAATCAGTGGGGAGGCGGCAGGGACGAGGCACTGCACGGCGGGCGTGCAGCGCATCAATCAGGTGCAGGGGATCAGTGCAACCGCACTGTATGGGGGCAGAGACAGGCGCTCAGCGCTGCTCCAGCTCGTCGAGGTCACCGTAGAGATCGGCAATCTGATGGATGCGCTGGCGGCCGCTGGCCAGCAGGTGGTGCAGCAGCGCGTTGCTCAGCAGGTTGGCCAGGCTCATCGCCGCCGAGTAGGCATCAAAGGCGGAGACGCTGTCGAGCGGTGCGGCCAGGTGCCAGCGCGCCAGCGGCAACAGCGACGCGGCCTGCGGTTCGCACACCAGCACCACCGGCACCTGCTGCGCCTGCAACTGTGCCAGCAGGGTGCGCACCGCACGCGGACGGCGGCGGAACGCCACAAAGATCACCACATCGTCCGGGGTGAGATCCACCAGCTCCTCAGAGAGCGTCTGGCCCGGCTGCGGCACCAGCAGCACACCGGGGCGGATCTGCAACAACTGCTGGCGCAGGTGCAGCGCCACCGGGTAGCTGTTGCGAAAGCCAATCAGCACCACCCGCTGCGCCGCCGCCAGCGCCGCGATCACCTCACCAAACTGCCCGGCGTCGATCTGGTGCACCCACTGGGTCAGGTTGGCCATCTCCTGCTTGTAGTGGCGCGCCAGCAGGGTGTTGCCCTCCACCGCGTCGCGGTTGTCGGTGAGCGGCAGGCCGCTCTGGCGCAGCGCCCGCACCTCGTCACGCATCCCGCGGTAGCTGGCGTAGCCCAGCCGCCGGAACAACCGGCTGACGGTGGCCTTGGAGACCCCACTGAGCCGCGCCAGCTCGGCGCTGTTGTGGCTCATCAGGTGGTCGGGGTGGTCGAAAATAAAGTCCGCCACCCGCTGCTCCTGCGGCGTCAGCGCGGCATAGTGGCTGCGCAGCCGTTCATCAATCTGTTTCATCCGCTCCCCTGCAACCTCTGTTTCACGCTGTTGCAGGCAAGGTAACAGGCAACCCGGCAAAGTGGAACGCCTCTTGCTTGATTTCTGCCTGTGAATCCGCCCCTTGCCGGGGCAAACAGAGGAATCGGCATGATAAACAGTAATTGCGCCCCGCTCGGCATGGCCGTCACGCCCCACCACCTCGCCAGCCAGAGCGCGCTGGCGGTGCTGCGTGACGGCGGCAACGCCATTGAGGCGATGGTCGCGGCGGCCGCCAGCATCGCCGTGGTTTACCCGCACATGAACGGGCTGGGCGGCGACGGCTTCTGGCTGATTGTGCCGCCGCAGGGCGATCCGGTTGCGATAGACGCCAGCGGGGCGGCGGGCAGCCTCGCCACCCCGGAGCGTTACGCCGGGCAGGCGTGCATCCCGCACCGTGGCCCCGGCGCGGCGCTGACGGTGGCGGGCACGGTGGGCGGCTGGCATGAGGCGTTGCAGGTGAGCCGCGAACTCGGCGGCGAGCAGTTGCCGCTGGACCGGCTGCTGCGTGACGCGCTGCGCTATGCCGCTGACGGGGTGCCGGTCACCGCGTCGCAAGAGGCGGCCACCCGCAGCAAATACGCTGAGCTGGCGCATTACCCGGCCTTTGCGGAGGTATTTTTGCCCGGCGGTGAGATCCCGCTGTGCGGCAGCCGTTTCACCCAACCGGCGCTGGCGCGCACCCTGTCGCTGCTGTGCGAAGAGGGGCTGGAGAGTTTCTATCGCGGCACGCTGGCGGATCAGATGGCCGATGAGATGGCGAGCTGCGGGATGCCGGTCACCCGCGAGGATCTGGCCGCCTACCGCCCGAAACGCCGGGTGCCGCTGCGGCTGCAACACAGTAAAGGTGAGGTGTTTAACCTGACGCCGCCGACGCAGGGGCTGGTGTCGCAGGCGATCCTCGGGATAACCGACCGGCTGGATCTGGCGCAGAGCAACGAGGCTGACACCCTGCACGGCATCGTCGAGGCCACCAAACTGGCGTTTGGCCTGCGTGACCGCTTTATCACCGACCCTCGCCAGATGACGCAGGACGCGCAGGCACTGCTCAACCCGGCGCACCTGGATGCCCTGGCCGCTCAGATTGACCCGCACCAGGCCGCCCCGTGGGGGAAAGGCAAAGGGCCGGGCGACACCGTGTGGCTCGGCGTGATGGACAGCAGCGGGCTGGCGGTATCATTTATCCAGAGCATTTACCACGAGTTCGGCAGCGGCGTGCTGTTGCCCGGCAGCGGCGTGTTGTGGCAGAACCGCGGGGCGTCGTTCAGCCTGGAAAGCGGGCACCTGCTGGCGCTGGTGCCGGGCAAACAGCCGTTCCACACCCTGAACCCGGCGGCGGCGCGGCTCTATGACGGCCGCACGCTGGTGTATGGGTCGATGGGCGGCGACGGCCAGCCGCAGACGCAGGCGGCGCTGTTTGTGCGCCACGTGGTACAAGGCAAACCGCTGCAACAGGCGATAAGCGCCCCGCGCTGGCTGCTCGGCCGCACCTGGGGGGACAGCTCCGACTCGCTGAAACTGGAGGGGCGCCTTGATCAGGCCACCGCAGAAACCCTGCGACAGCGCGGGCATGAGGTGGAGTGGCTGCCGGACTACAGCGAAGCGGTGGGCCATGCGGGCGCGATTGTGCGCCATACCAATGGGATGTTCGAAGGCGCATTTGACCCGCGCAGCAACGGCAGTGCCGCCGGATTCTGACTCAGGAGAGAGAAATGACCACACAAACCCTGCCCGCCCCGGATTGGGCGGCCTACCTGCACCAGATGGAAGCGATGCTGGCGCTGGAACTGGATGACGCACGCCGTCAGGAACTGCTGACGCAGTTCACCCGCATCGCCGCGATGGCAGAACCGCTGATGGCGCTGCCGCTCGATCAACGCCTGGAGATCGCGGGGGTGTACCGCGCATGAATGCCCTGCTGACCGGCCCGATTGCCGGGTTGCGCACTGCGCTGCAACAGGGCGAAGTTTCCGCCCGTGAGATTGCCGCCGCCACGCTGGAGAAGATTGCCCGCGTGAACCCGGCGATCAACGCCTTTACCCAGGTGACGGAAGATCGCCTGTTGCGCGAGGCTGACGCCGTGGATGCCCGGCGCGCGCGCGGGGCTGCTCTGCCGCCGCTGGCTGCCATCCCTTATGCGGTAAAAAATCTGTTTGATGTCGCAGGCGCCGTGACGCTGGCCGGTGCCCGCCTCTTCAGCCAACACCCCCCGGCGCAGCAGGACGCCACCGCCGTGCAGCGGCTGGCGCAGGCCGGGGGATTGCTGGCCGGGATGCTGAATATGGATGCCTACGCCTACGGCTTCACCACCGAGAACAGCCACTACGGCGCGACCCGTAACCCGCGTGACCTGAGCCGGATTGCCGGGGGTTCCTCCGGCGGTTCCGGCGCGGCGGTGGCGGCCGGGCTGGTGAATTTTGCGCTCGGCAGCGACACCAACGGCTCGATCCGCGTGCCCGCCTCGCTGTGCGGCATCCTCGGCCTGAAACCGACCTTTGGCCGCCTGTCGCGCCACGGCAGCCAGCCGTTTGTCGCCAGCCTCGACCATATCGGGCCGATGGCGCGCAGCAGTGCCGATCTGGCCGCCGTGTATGACGCGTTGCAGGGGCCGGACGCGCAGGATGCGTTCCAGGCTGACGAAGCGGTGACGCTGACCGCCCCGCTGCTCGATCGCGGCCGGGAAGGATTGCGCACCGCGGTGCTCGGCGGCTTTTTTGCCGACGGCTGCGATGACGATGCGCGGGCGGCGGTGGCGCGGGTAGCGCAGGCGCTGGAGGCGCAGGCTGAGCTTGAGCTGCCGCAGGCGGCACTGGCGCGCTCGGCGGCGTTTATCATTACCGCGTCGGAGGGCGGCAACCAGTACCTGCCGCTGCTGCGTACGATGCCGGAGCAGTTCGAGCCGCTGTCACGCGAGCGGCTGCTGGCCGGGGCGATGATCCCGGCGGCGTGGTATGTTCAGGCGCAGCGTTTCCGCCGCCACCTTCAGCAACAGGTGCAGCCGCTGTTTAAAGCATGGGACATCCTGATTGCCCCGGCGACGCCCTGCTGCGCCACGCCGATCGGCCAGGAGAGCATCCGCATCAACGGGCAGGATCTGCCGACCCGCGCCAGCATGGGGATGCTGACGCAGCCGATCTCCTTCCTTGGCCTGCCGGTGGTGACGGTGCCGCTGACCACGGCGGGCGGGTTGCCGATCGGCGTGCAACTGATTGCGCCGCCGTGGCGTGAAGATCTCTGCCTGCGTGCCGCCCGTGCGCTGGAGCAGCAAGGCGTGGTGAAGGTGGACGCAGGCATCGCCGGGTAAGCGCCCGGCGGGCATTTTTAACCGGGGAGAAAACATGAAGAGTGAACATATCGATCGTCCGGCGATCCTGGCGGAACTGAATGCCGCCTTCTATCGCTATGAACAGGCGCTGGTAAGCAATGACATCGCGGTGCTGGATGAGCTGTTCTGGCACGACGCCCGCACCGTGCGTTACGGGGCCGGGGAGAACCTGTACGGCATTGAGGCAATCCGGGATTTCCGGCTGCACCGCCCGTCTCAGGGATTAGACCGGACGCTGGAGAACACCACCCTGACGACCTTCGGGGAGGATATGGGCATCGCCTGCACGGAGTTCCGCCGCGAGGGCAGCACAAAGATCGGCCGCCAGACGCAGACCTGGGTACGGTTGCCGTGTGGGTGGCGGATTGTGGCGGCGCATGTGAGTTTGATGGAGGGGTGAGGTGGTGTAGCGCGGGCGGTGCACTCGCCCCGCTCTCGCGGGCATTGAGTCGCGTATTCTGGGTGAGGTGGATTGTTTCGGTTGTTCATGTGTATTTGTCTGCCTGGCTTTCAGCACCTCAACCGAGCAGGGCCTGCCGGCGCGCCGGCCCTGCACCCGCGCGCTTTCGGTGCCCCGGCTGAATCATTGCCCGCTACCGCGGGTGGCCCTCATTTCGCCTCCGGGCTTTCCGGGCCGGTACAGACACGCTCCCAGCGTGGCTGTACCTCTCGCGGGCGTCCTGCCCGCTCGCCCGGCCCTTCGTCTCCACTCGGCAATGATTTTTACGCCCCCACCAGACTGCCTATCTTTGGGTATGTAAGGAAAAAGTAGGGGGCGATTCTTTTTACTGAACGCGCATGTACTCTCAGCCTTCGGCTCCACTCGGCAATGATTTTTACGCCCCCACCAGACTGCATATCTTTGGGTATGTAAGGAAAAAGTAGGGGGCGATTCTTTTTACTGAACACGCATGTACTCTCAGCCTGCGGCTCCACTCGGCAA